>CAXTMW010000281.1:1763-2160 GCA_964245455.1 uncultured Acidobacteriaceae bacterium | reverse complement strand
CGGACCCAGCAGCGCGCCGCGCCCGCGCAGCAGCTCAAGGATCTCGGGATGGGCCTGGAAGACGGTTTTACCTTCCCAACGCAAACTATCACCGACGCCGTTGCGTAAACGCCCGGCGTTGTCAACGTTGCACTCGGCGGAGAGACCGTAGCGCACGCCGGTGTAGAAGTCGTCCGCCCCGTGTGCAGGTGCCGTGTGTACAGCACCAGTACCCTGCTCGGTAGTGACATAATCTGCCATCACACCGAGAACAGATCGATCCAGAAACGGGTGCTGGAACGTCGCACGCTCGAGCTTGGCGCCCGGGAAGCGTGCAAGCTCAGACACCTCGCCCAACGCGCAGGCCTCGCGGACCGAGGCGAGCAGCTCCGCCGCCACAAGATACACGTCGCCGGAC
>CAXTMW010000281.1:1083-1753 GCA_964245455.1 uncultured Acidobacteriaceae bacterium | reverse complement strand
TTCGCGGTCGCGATTGATGTACACGTGGTGATTGGCCGGCAGCGTCCACGGCGTCGTCGTCCAGATAATCGCCCATACAGACTTGCCCGCGAGCGCGGGATCGACGGCCGCTGCATCGCTAGTCAGCCGGTAGCGCACGTACACGCTCGGCGAAGTGTGCATCTCGTACTCAATCTCGGCGTCGGCCAGAGCGGTGCGGTCGTTCAGGCACCAATACACCGGCTTCAGGCCTTTGTACACAAAGCCGCGCTCGAAAAAATCGTAGAACGTGGCCAGCGTCGCGGCCTCATACGCGGCGTCCATCGTCAGGTACGGCTTGTTCCACTCCCCAAAGACGCCCAGCCGCTCAAACTGGCTCCGCTGCAGGTCCACAAACTTCTGCGCGTAGGCTCGGCAGGCCGCAAGAAACTCCTCCCGCGGCATGTCGAGCTTCCGGCGGCCCAGCTGCTCGTCCACCTTGATCTCGATCGGCAGCCCGTGGCAGTCCCAGCCCGGCACGTAGGGCGCGTCGTAGCCGGCCATGGTCTTCGACTTCACCACAAAGTCTTTTAAGCACTTATTGAGCGCGTGGCCCAGGTGAATGGGCCCATTCGCGTACGGCGGGCCGTCGTGCAGCACGTACTTCGGGGCTCCCCGGCGGGCGGCGCGGATCTGGCCGTACAGGTCCATC
>CAXTMW010000281.1:0-1073 GCA_964245455.1 uncultured Acidobacteriaceae bacterium | reverse complement strand
TTCTGCGGCAGGTTCGCCTTCATTGGAAAGGCGGTTTCGGGCAGCGTCAGCGTCTTCTTCAACTCGGGGGGCGCGCCGCCGGTCCCGTTCGCGTGGGTGTCAGTCATTCACTCAAACTTTCTTCTTGAAAGTGCCTGGTGCAGGCGCGCGAGCTGGACCAGGGTGCCGCTTCTGTGCAACTAGATTGTATCGTCCAATAACTTTGGGCGGCGCTCACCCGTCTACCCATGTGGGCTAAGACACAGTGGGGCAAGACACGGCCCGCGCGACGCGAGATAATAGGTGCAGCCGAGCGCGGCAGCGGTCCCAGCTACTGGATCCGGAACCAAAGCACCACGCGAGCCGGCGCTGATCCGGCACACACGAGACGGATAGCCGAATGAGCCATGAACTTTTGACACCCCCGGAAGAAGAAACGCTCCCCAGGACCGCTCCGCGCCTCGACCACACGGAGCTGCTGCCCGTCGGTGCCGAAGGCAGCGTGTGGGAGTCGCTGGTCGGCAACCTGCGCGACGTGTTTCGCCCGACCAAGCTGCCTCCGCTTGAGTTGACTTCGACGCCGGTAGCGGTCCAGGATCCATTCGCGGTCAAGCGTAATCCATTGTCCAGCGGCCTCGCGATCCTGTTCTACGCATTGCTGGTGCTGCTGTTGTTCTTTCTCCCGAAAGCGAAGCCGCCCGTCGAGAAGAAGCTCGCGATCGTTCCCCTGGATATTTCGGCGTACCTGCCGAAGGCACCCTCACCCAAGCCCGCGGGCGGCGGCGGAGGCGGTGGCGCGCACGAGATTGTGCCGCCGACCAAGGGCAAGCTGCCCGAGTTCGCAAAGACCCAGATCACCCCGCCCCAGGTGCTCAAGATTGACCACCCGAAGCTGCCCGTGCCGGCCACGATCGTGATGCCGCAGATGAAGATGCCGGACACGAATATGCCCAACCTCGGCATTCCACAGGCTTCTGCCGTGACGCTCTCCGCCGGCAACGGCGGCGGCTCGGGCATCGGGACCGGACACGGGGGCGGGCTCGGTAGCGGCTCGGGCAACGGCCGCGGGCCGGGGGAGGGCGGGCTGACCGGCG
>CAXTMW010000280.1:0-2226 GCA_964245455.1 uncultured Acidobacteriaceae bacterium | reverse complement strand
GTGCGGTACAGCCTTGTGCGTGGGGCCTGGCGCAGTAGAGGTTTGAGCATAAGTTGAAGTCAGAAGCAGACCGGGGAAGCCGGCCGCGGCGAGCAGAGTTAGAGCAAAAGTTCTCAAGAGTCGGTGTCTCCTCCCCGTCCATACTAATGAGCCGGTCGTTCCCCTCGGAGAGTACGTGAGGAAGTTTCCATAGAGGAAAGGGGTCATCCTGAGCGCAGCGAAGGATCTGCTTTGTTCTATCCGAGAACAAAAAGCTGATCCTTCGTCGCTTCACTCCCCAGCATGACCCCTTTAGGGAGCTTGAAGTGGACACACGGTGGACACAGATGAACTTCTCACACACCCGCTCGGGTTTGACCCTCCCGAGCCGCGCTGCATAGACTTGAGGGCAGCCTCGGCGACCCAATCATGCCATCTTTCCGGACTTTCCTCACGTGCCTCGCACTTTCCCTGCCAATCGCCGGTTCGCTTGCCGCGCAAACGCCGAAGGCGCAGCTGCCGAGCGGCAAGGCAGCCGAGCAGCCGCGCGCCCCCAAGCCGCCTGCCTTGATTGACCCGGCCGGGCCCGCTGTTTCGCTCGAATCGAGCGAGGCGATGTTTGACGTGGCCGTGGCCCTCAACACGTGTGGCTACGATGCAGGGCTTGCGCAGTCTGACCCGGTGCGCCGGCAGGTGCGTGACGCGGTCAACCGGGCAGCGCAGGCTTCGCCGGAGGCGCAGGAAGCGCGCGATCAGCTGTGCGGCTTTATCAATCAGCACCGGCTGTCGGAAGGCTCGCGCGACCTGGCGCAGTATGTGTCTCTTGCGCTGTATCTGACGCCCCCGCCCGAGCTTGCACCCTCGGTCGAGCATGAGGACCTGCCGCCTGACGCGACGCAAGTGATGGACATGCTGCCGACGCTGCGCAAGTTTGCCGCGGCGACGCAGCTCCACCTGATCTGGGTCCGGTTCCATCCGGCGTACGAGGAGGAAGCCGGGAAGCTCCACGACCCGCTGACCGCGATGACGCTTGCGACCAACACCTACCTGAAGCTGCCGACCAGTACCTATAGCGGCACGCGCTTCCTGGTGGTGCTTGAGCCGATGCTCGACCCGGGGCTGACCAACGCGCGCGTGTACGGTTCGGATTACGTGGTTGTCGCTTCTCCTGTAAACGGCACCCTGCACAGCCACTCGGGGGATCGCACGGAGGGCTCGACCCCGGTCAGCGCTGCCGGGAACGATCTCCACGACGTCCGCCACACCTATCTTCACTATGAAATCGAGCCGCTGCTGTACGCGCGCGCCAACTCGCTCGACCGGCTGCTGCCGCTGCTCAAAACCGTGCGGGATGCGCCGCTCGAGTACCAGTACCGGGCCGATATCGTGTCGCTCACCATCGAGTGCCTGATCCGCGCCGTGGAAGCGCGCACCATGGACACCGGGGTCGCGATCTTCAACCTGCCCGCGAATGCGCCGCGCATTGACGTTCCACGGCTGCAGCATGAGCACGACGTGAGCGTGCAGCAGGGGGAAGCGGTGCGGCAGAAAGTTGTACACACAGCCATGACCGAAGGCTTTGTGCTGACGCAGTACTTCTATGCGCAGCTGGGCAGCTTTGAGCGCAGCCCCGAAAGCCTGAAGGAAGCGATGGGCCCCATGGTGTACGGCATGGACGTGGACCAGCAGGTACACCAGGCCAGGCAGATTGCCTTTGTGGAGCAGGCGCCCAGCGACGTGATCCGGAACCCGGTGAGCGGACGCGGGCTGGACCAGGCGGAAAGCAGGCTCAAGGCCGGCGATGCGGAAGGGGCGAGCAAGCTGGCTTTGGCGGCGATCAAGGACCACACCGCCGACCCGGCGCGCGCGAACTACCTGCTGGGGCTTACCTGGCTGATGAAGGGCGACATGGACTCGGCGGCGAACGACTTTCGCGAGACGATCCGGCTGACCGAGGATCCGCGCCTGCTGGCCTGGTCGCACATCTACCTGGGCCGCATCGATGACGTGGAAGAAGCACGGCCTGACGCGCTGAACGAGTACCGGATCGCGATGACCGTGCGCGACGGGCAGCAGGACACGCTGGATGCGGCGAAGAGGGGAATAGACCAGCCCTTTGCGCTGCCCCGGGCGGCAGCGCTGGACAGAGCGAAACCGCAGTAACGCTCCTCCTTTGGGTTCGCAGGCGCGCACCGGCGTCGAGAGGCATCCACAGGAGGAGAGACTCCGGGAAGTCGGGTCGCCTGG
>CAXTMW010000279.1:0-2260 GCA_964245455.1 uncultured Acidobacteriaceae bacterium | reverse complement strand
GATATGTGGGGGATCTCCGCTTCTGACTCCAAGGACGGCTACCGCGTCTGGGGCGGCCCGCCGTCGATCGGGCCTCTCGACGGCACGTTAGTGCCCTGCGCCGCCGCCGGCTCGCTCCCGTTCCTGCCCGCCGAGTGCTCGCACGTCCTGCTCTCCATGCGCGAGAAAATGGGCCCCCGCGTCTGGACCCGCTACGGCTTCGTGGACGCCTTCGACCGCAAAGGCAACTGGTTTGCTGAGGACGTGCTCGGCATCGACCAGGGCATCAGCGTCCTGATGGCCGAAAACCTGCGCCCCGTCTTCATCTGGCAGTACTTCATGCAAAACCGCGAAATTCTCCACGCGATGAGCGAAGTGCAGTTCCACCCCGACCCGGATGCGAACACGCAGGTGCTGTGAGGGCTGCTACTGCTTCCAGTCTCGCCGGCCGTCAAAGATGCGGAGGATGCGAACGGTTCGCCTGAAACTGCGTAGACGATGATGTACGGAAGCGGGGTAAGCACGAGCTCGCGTGTTCCCCGTCGGTGGCCGGGCCTTCCAATGCCAGGAAACTCGACCAGGACGCTCGTAGCTCGCAGGATTTGCCGCACCGTGCTGTCCGCCTGCTCCGGAGCATTTTCAAGCAGGTACGAGAGGATGCTGATCAGGTTTTTCTCTGCACCGGAGGTCCATTAGACCGTCACGATGCTTTGGCGCGGTACCCTGCCAACAGTTCCTCCACATGAGCCACAACCTGCCCATGCGGGATAAGGTCTCCAGCTTCCGCTTCGGCCAATCCTTTATCTACTTCTTCCAGATACCACGCGTCATACTCCAGCACTTCCTCAAGCAGCCTGGCAGCCACCGCGCCGGGCTCGCGCCCTTCGCGTGTCGCTCGTTCTTTAAGCTTCGCCTCGACACTGGCGGACACCTGGATTTCCATGGCAGAAGTGTACCGCAGCGACTGCAGTGGAAACCCGTTTAACATGGCTTGGACTGACAGGGGCTATGCCTGCTAAAGTCCGGCAGCCTGAGCTGCCTGCTGTTCAGCAGCTGTCCGATCCTGTATCAGTAGGAAGTGTGACAACGTACCAGGCCTTCTCCAGGCGATGGATGTCAGCGACTTCGCATGACAGATGCTCCGCTCGTAAACCGTACCTGGTATGCATGGCCGCACGAAGGCGATCGTTCGGATCGTGCACGAGATAGGTGTAAGTGCTCCCGGCTGGAACGAAGCCCCAGCTATCCCAATCTATGTGCTGAAGCTTGCCTGGGGACGGTTTTGCTTGAGTAAGCACTTCGTTTTTGTAAGTGACGGATAGAAATGTCCAGCGAATAGCTGTACTTAGAGCGTGTGACTTGATTAAGAGGGCCAAGCTTGTTACCAGAGACAAGCTCAGAGCGGCAAGCGCGGCAAGACCAACCTTCCAGCCGCCGGTCCACAGGAGCGTCCAGGGTGCGCCAAGAAAGACCAGCAAGAGAATGAACCAGTACAGAAGCTGGCCCATGTCCGCCCTGAGTAGGATCATCGGAATGTAAATCACCGCAGGCAGCACACTCGCGCAAACGAAAATACGAAGTAGTCCGACCATTGAGAAAGACCCCAATTTTTCGACTTGAAGTTATGCCTGCCAGGGATCAATAACGCTCAACCCAGCCGCCTCGAACGGCCCGCGATCCCGAGTCGCCACCGTGAAGCCATGCACATGAGCGATCGCTGCGATTTGCCCGTCTGCAAACGAGATCGTGCGGCCGAGCAGCCTGGCTCGACTGACTAAATGCGCATAAGCCGCTGCCGCGGTCTCGTCGAATGGTAGAATGCGCGGCCCGAACCAGTTCGCGAGCAGCGGCTTCAGCGACTCTGTCAAGACCGTTTTCCGATGCCCTGCCGGAAGCTTTTCGACGCCGACCAGCAGTTCGGCAAGGCTGGTGGCCGTCAGGTAAAGGGTTGGGCCAGCCTGCCTGTCGAGCCAGGTAAGAACCGCGGCATTGGCCCGCGGCTTAAGCGGTTCAGAGACGACGTTCGTGTCGACAACGATCACTCGAAGTCCACCGCCCTCGCCGGCGATGGATCACGCGTGATGTCAAGTTCGATTCCCCCAAAGCGCGCCCCTAGCTCCGCCAGCGCCGTCCCCAGCCCAACCTGTATCGCACGCACCGCCTCTTCCAAAATGGCCCGTACCTCCGCCTCCGTGCTCTTTCCGTCCAAAATCGCCTGCTGCTTCAGCGCCCGGTGTGTCTCCTCCGGCAGATTGCGAATCGTCATAGCATGCACAAGACA
>CAXTMW010000278.1:1234-2264 GCA_964245455.1 uncultured Acidobacteriaceae bacterium | reverse complement strand
CGCTCATCGGACGCAGGCTCCTCCCAAGGCGACTCACGCCTTTGACCCTCAGGCCCCATGCGGTATTAGCCACCGTTTCCAGCGGTTGTCCCCCACCCAAGGATAGATACCTACGCGTTACTCACCCGTCCGCCACTGCCGAAGTTGCCCCCGCCCGTGCGACTTGCATGTGTTAAGCATGCCGCCAGCGTTCGCTCTGAGCCAGGATCAAACTCTCAGGTTCATCCCAACCACCCCAGCAACCCAGCACGAAACCAGATCACCAAAGCAATCGATCAGAACAGACCCAACCCATTGGCCATCCATGCACGAGGGTACACAGACAAACCACTCGAAAACATACTGTCAACGTGTAAAAGAATACACCAGACAAACATCCCCAAAGTAGCCAACCAATCAGCCAGGCAAACCCGAACCAATCAACCAACTACCAAACCATGCTACCCAGCCGAAACTAAATAACACCAGAGAACGCCGCCAACGTATCCCTTCCAAACAGATTTGAATTTCAAGGAACAACCTCCTTTCGGAGGAACCAGTTTCGAACTCGTCGTCGCCGGTGAGGGCTATCTATTCGTCGCTCCGGCTCATGTCAACGCTGTGACAACCGCGGATGCCGAACGCCTTCCTGCCCGTTCACCGAGCTTCAGGCCAGTTTCACTAGGTGAACTGCTCAGATCCGACCATTCACGGGCAAGCTATGCGTTTTCTGCATAGGTGAGACTCATAGATAGCCGAAGCGCTGCATCTCCGCCGCATGTCGCCGCTCGACGTCTCTCGCCTGCTCTCCCGTCAGCAGGTCACGCCAGCGTCCGGACCTCCCCTCGTTGAAGAAAGCGACATCGTCCCGGGGCCGCTCATGGAAGCCCGCTGTCGTCTCCTGCTCTCGCAGGACGCCAAAGGCGCTGAAGCGCACGGCACGATCAAACCGGTCCGGCTCGATCGTGCCGCCCAGGAAGCGGACGACCTGCCCGAAGCCCGACCTGGGATCGGCGATCACCCCGACCTCGGCCAATCCGAGGCCCTCGGT
>CAXTMW010000278.1:696-1224 GCA_964245455.1 uncultured Acidobacteriaceae bacterium | reverse complement strand
ATTGCATTCCCTTCAACAACGACCCGTCAAACGCCAAGTTCGGGCAATGGAACGGCACTGTGAGCCAACCCAGAAACGTGCAGCTGGTAGGACGCATCACGTTCTGACGAGCTCGCTACGGGAACCGATCGATCGGCAGGCCGAGGTGGCGGCTGTACGACAGCGCCACGTCGCGGGGAGCGCGGACCAGGTAGATGGCGGCCGCCGTAACCTCGGGCGTGACCAGCGGGACACCGAGCACCCGCAGCGAAGCGTTGTGCGTTTTCACGAACACCGGCCCGGGATGCACCCGGGTCAGGTCGCGATGCACGAGCGGCCGCATCCGCTGCACGTCGGCGACGGTGTACTGCGACGCGGGCCGGGGATCGTGCGGACGGTAGTGCCCTGCCCCGCTCTCGCCGATCGTGAGGTCCGTCAGGCGGTTGATGTCGTAGGGCTGCGCCGGCCGGGCGATGTAGTTGTGCAGGAACGCGCGCAACCAGGTGTTCCCGGATTTCGGGTAGGAGGCGAGCCAGACCAGGTCTCCCA
>CAXTMW010000278.1:0-686 GCA_964245455.1 uncultured Acidobacteriaceae bacterium | reverse complement strand
CCTCCACGCTACGCCGCTTCCGCCAGCCGGCCGTCGATCTCCAGCCCGTCCCGCCCGGCCGAGACGTGCACGACCTCGCCGTCCCGGACCGCCCCTTCCAGGATCAGTCCGGCCAAGGGGTTCTGCAGGCTGCGCTGGATCACCCGCTTCAACGGCCGTGCCCCGTAGACGGGGTCGTACCCCTCTCCCGCCAGCCAATCCATCGCCGCGCGGTCGAGCTCCAGCCTGATCTTGCGATCCGCGAGCAACGCCCGCAGCCGACCGAGCTGGATGTCCACGATCGCCGCCATGTCGCCGCGCCGCAGCCGGTTGAACAGCACGATCTCGTCCAAACGGTTCAGGAATTCCGGCCGGAAATGCCGGCGCACGGTTTCCATCACCTGCCCCTGCACCAGCGCGATGTCGTCGCCTTCGGACTGCGCCGCCAGCACGTCGCTGCCCAGGTTGCTGGTCAGCACGATGATGGTGTTGCGGAAGTCGACGGTGCGCCCCTGCCCATCGGTCAGGCGACCGTCATCCAGCACCTGCAGCAGCACGTTGAAAACGTCCTCGTGCGCCTTCTCCACCTCGTCGAACAGGATGACCTGGTAGGGCCGGCGCCGCACCGCCTCGGTCAGCACTCCGCCCTCGTCGTAGCCGACATAGCCCGGCGGCGCCCCGATCAGGCGGCTGACGGCGTGCTTCTC
>CAXTMW010000277.1:0-2267 GCA_964245455.1 uncultured Acidobacteriaceae bacterium | reverse complement strand
GCACCTGCGCGAGCTGTTCCAGCGGGACCGGGACCGCGGCACGCGCCTGACTGCGTCGTTCGAGGACTTTTACCTCGATTACTCGAAGCACCGTATTACCGATGAAACGCTGCGGCTCCTGGTCGAACTCGCGGAGCAAAGCGGGCTTGCCCCGCACCGCGACGCGATGTTCGCGGGCGAGAAGATCAACACGACCGAAGGCCGCGCGGTGCTGCACATCGCCCTGCGCGCGCCCAA
This sequence comes from uncultured Acidobacteriaceae bacterium, assembly GCA_964245455.1. Lineage (GTDB taxonomy): Bacteria > Acidobacteriota > Terriglobia > Terriglobales > Acidobacteriaceae > EB88. Next base: position 2,030 of record CAXTMW010000277.1, on the reverse strand, counting down.
GGACGCGGTGATCAACGTAGACGGCGAAAACCAGGTGCCCTACGTGCACGAGCAGCTCGACAAGATGAGAGCGTTTGCTGACAAGGTGCGCTCAGGCGCGTGGACCGGGCACACGGGCAAGCGGATCAAGACAGTCATCAACATCGGGATCGGCGGCTCGGACCTGGGTCCGGTGATGGCCTATGAGGCGCTGCGTTTTTACTCGCAGCGCGGGCTCGACTTCAAGTTCGTCTCCAACATTGACGGAACCGATTTTGCCGAGGCGACGCAGGGGCTCCAGGCCGACGAAACGCTGTTTATTATCTCGTCCAAGACTTTCACCACGCTTGAAACCATGACCAACGCGCATACCGCGCGCGAATGGAGCCTCAAGCAGCTTGGCGACGACAAAGCCGTTGCGAAGCACTTTGTCGCGGTCTCGACCAACGCGGGCGAGGTGGCAAAGTTTGGCATCGACACCGCGAACATGTTTGGCTTCCGGGACTGGGTCGGCGGCCGCTACTCGATGGATTCGGCGATCGGGCTTTCGACGATGATCGCGATCGGCCCGGACAGTTTCCGCGACATGCTGGCCGGCTTCCACGCCATGGACGAGCACTTCCGCACCGCGCCATTCGATAAGAACTTGCCCGTGCTGATGGGCCTGCTCGGCGTCTGGTACAACAACTTTTTCGGCGCGCAAACGGTGGCGGTGCTGCCGTATGACCAGTATCTAAAGCGCTTCCCGGCGTATCTGCAGCAGCTCACCATGGAGTCGAACGGCAAACACGTCACGCTTGCCGGAATGGAAGTCGGGTATCAGACGGGGCAGATCTTCTGGGGCGAGCCCGGCACCAACGGCCAGCACTCCTTCTACCAGCTTATCCACCAGGGAACGAAGCTGATCCCTGCGGATTTGATCGGCTTTCGTGAAACGCTCAACCCGCTCGGCAACCACCACGACCTGCTGATAGCGAACGTTTTTGCGCAGGGTGAAGCGCTTGCGTTTGGCAAGACGGCCGACGAGGTCAAGGCTGAGGGAACCAGGCCCGAGGTCGTGCCGCACCGCGTTTTCGAGGGCAATCGCCCAACAAACACGATCCTGATCGACAAACTCACCCCGCGCTCGCTGGGCAAGCTGGTCGCGTTCTACGAACACATGGTGTTCACGCAAGGCGTCATCTGGCAGATCGATTCGTTCGATCAGTGGGGTGTTGAGCTGGGTAAGAAGCTCGCGGTGGAGATCATCGGCGACCTCGACGGCTCGACGCACAACCAGCACGACAGCTCGACGACCGCGTTGATTGCGCACTACCGGCAAGGCCGGTAGGCGAGTCCAGAGTGGAAGCGGTGAAGGCTACACCGCTTCTGCGCCTGAGTTCCGCCGGGACTTGGCTCGAGACCGGCATGTTTTCGGACTCTCGATGTGCTCGCTTATCAGCCCGCTTGCAGCTTCTTCCGCACGGGATGAACCGGTCTTTCCGACGTTCGTACCAAGTTGGGACGCCGCTGCGGTTGAACGGAGGAGCGCAGCAACTAATCGGGAGCGAACGGGTTTCTTAGAGTGCAAGGGATATCCACCGCCGTGGAGCAGATCTCAGAGAACCAGGAGCAACATCCAATGACAACGGAACGGCTTCTCCGCAAAGCAAGTCTGACCCTGTCCGCCGCAGCAGGTGCAACCGCTCTGGCAGTCACTTTCAGTGTGCCCCTGGCGGCATACGCGCAGTATGCCGTCAGCGACACCCAGCTGCAGGGCACCATCGGCACCGCGCTGCGCAATGACGCAAAGCTAGGGTCATCCTCCATTACGGCAAAGGCCTCGGACGGCGTAGTGACGCTGGAAGGCACCGTGGCCGGCGAAGACGCGCGGCTTGAAGCCGAGCAGGTGGTTGCCGGGGTGAGCGGCGTTCGATCTATCCAGGACAATATCAATATCGCCGGGGGCGGCGCGGGGACCGGGGAAAGCGCGCCAGGCGGGGAAGGCGCGGCGAATGGGGGAGGGGCGCCGCTGCCGGCAAATCCGCAGACCGCGCAGGCTGCCGCTATGC
>CAXTMW010000276.1:0-2332 GCA_964245455.1 uncultured Acidobacteriaceae bacterium | reverse complement strand
TTCCGGGGCCACCAGTTCCGCTATTCGGAGCTGCGCGGGATGCCTGAAGCAACGCCCCGCGCCTCCGCGGTCGACCGCCGGCCAACCGGCGCGTGGGAATGGGAAGGCTATCTCAGTGAGGGCAACGTGCTTGGGTCGTATATCCACGCCCACTGGGCTTCAAATCCCGCCATCGCCGCAAATCTGGTCGCGGCGGCGCGGGCTTATTCAGGTTGAGCAGGACAGGCGAGGAGCAGGGCGAGCCCGAGTCCGAGGAGGGAGACCCCGGCCGTGAGCCAAAGGGCACGCTCTGCGTCTCGCGGCTCCGGCGGGCGGAACTCGCCGCCGAGAGGCGGCCCCTCGATGGGCTCGCCGTTGTAGGTGTTGCGTCCACCCAAACGCACGCCGAGCGCCCCGGCCATAGCCGCCTCGGGCTGGCCTGCGTTAGGACTCGCATGGGCGTTGCCGTCGCGCAGAAACACCCGAAGCGCCTCGCGTCCTCTTCCTCGCGGTGCCAGTGCGGCAATCGCCAGCGCCGTGAACCGAGCGGGAAGCAGTAACGCGAGGTCGTCCAAGCGGGCGGCGGCGCGGCCGAAGAACAGGTAACGCTCCGTGCGGTGCCCAATCATCGAGTCCAGCGTGCTGACTGCCTTGAAGGCCATGGCGACCGGAACCGCGCCCAGGCCCCACAAGGAACCCGCGCCAAGAAACAACAGCGGGGCCAGCACTCCGTCGTTCGCACTTTCGGCCAAGGTCTCGATCAGCGCGCGGCTGATCTCGTTTCGGTCGAGCGCACCTGTATCGCGACCCACGATGCGGGCCAGCCGCGCCCTCGCTTGCCGCAGATCGCCCAAGCGCAGCGGTATGAGGACGGCAGTAGCTTCTCCATGGAGGTCGCGCGAAGCCAGGCAGCTTGCCGCGAGCACGACTTCCGTCGCGGCACCTGCCCATGGCCCGAGCCGCTCCGCCCCGGCGAGCAGCGAACGTGTGCCCGCGTAGACCACGGTCACAACGCCTGCCGTGAGAGCGGTGCCTGCAACGAGCTCGCCGCAGTCCGAGGCCGCCTCAACGTAAAGGTGCTTGTCGCCGGCCGCAATCAGCGCGCCGATAAGCCGCACAGGGTGAGGCAGCCAGGGTGGGTCGCCCATAGCCCAGTCCAGGCACCATGCCGCGAAGAGCCGCGAAGGCCGCATTAGGCTTTTTCTTCCCCGGCAAAGGAGAGGCCGACCCACCGGAACAGCTCCGCCATGTCCAGGGACTTCTCCAGAGTGTCCGCCAGGAGTTCGAGCGAGGCCGCACGCTGCCGGGACCAAAAGGTGAACTCCCGCGCGGGCGGCAGCCCGACAGCCATGCGCGCGGAAGACAAAAACGTGTGGCGAAAGAAGTCGTCGTCAAAGATTCCGTGCAGGTAGGTTCCGAAGCCTCGACCGTCCTGCGAGATACACCCGTCCAGCCGCGATGGGCCATCGAGCTGCGCGAACGGGATGGCGCCGGACAGATACTCCGTCCGCCCAACGTGAATCTCATAGCCGGCTACCGGGATGCCACCGACCGGAACGCCGAACACCGCAATCGCAAGGAGCTTTCCGGTTGCCGGCACGGTCTCCTTATGTCGCTGCATCTCCGTTCGTAAAGGCAGTAAGCCAAGACCTGGTACCGAGCCGCGCGCTTCGATTCCGAGCGGGTCCTCAATGGAGAATCCCAGCATCTGCATGCCGCCGCAAATGCCCACCCATGGCCGGGTTTGCGCGTGGCGCAGGACGGCCTCGGCGAGCTTCTCGGCACGGAGCCATGCCAGGTCCGCTGCGGTGCTCTTGCTGCCCGGCAGGATCACGACGTCGGCCTCCTCCAGTGCGGCCGGTACGCTTGCGAAGCGCAGCTCCGCGCTCGGCTCGGCCTGCAGCGCGGCGAAGTCAGTAAAGTTCGAGAGCGACGGCAATGCGATGACGGCGATCCGCAGACAGCCACGCTCGCCCCACTCCTTCGAAGCAGGCGGCAGGCCGAGCGAGTCTTCCTCGTCGAGCGCAAGCCCTGGCAGGTGGGGGATCACGCCCAGGCAGCGCGCCCCAATGCGCTCCTCCATCATGCGCAGCCCCGGCGTAAGCAGGTCGGAGTCGCCGCGAAACTTGTTGATGGCGAAGCCGCCGATGCGCGCCCGTTCCCGTTGCTCCAGCAGCGCAAGCGTCCCGTAAATCGCCGCGAACACGCCGCCCCGATCGATGTCGCCTACTAAAAGGCAGCGCGCGTCGGCCTCCTCCGCCATACGCATGTTCACAATGTCGCTATCGCGCAGATTGATCTGTCGAACCCTTGTTGGGGATCTGCGAGGCAACCTAGACCCGGAGCCGCCCAT
>CAXTMW010000275.1:0-2442 GCA_964245455.1 uncultured Acidobacteriaceae bacterium | reverse complement strand
CCCGCGCTGTCCGGGCTGATCAGCGGCAGCAGGCGCGCGCCGGAGTTGTACAGCTGTTCAGCCCGAGCAGCCTGCTCGGCCAACAGGGCGCGCACCGCGGCAGCAGGCGGGCGGCCGGACTGCGCCGCGGCCGCGAGCGACGCCGGAGTTAGCCCGTGCGCGGCAAGCTCATCGGCCGGCAGGTACACACGGCCGCGCTCGGCATCTTCGCGTACATCGCGGAGGATGTTGGTGAGCTGGAAGGCGATGCCGAGGTCTTCAGCCAGCGCTTCGGCCTCGACCGAGCGATAGCCGAAGATGCGGATGCAGACCAGGCCGACCACCGAGGCTACCAGGTAACAGTAGCGGCGCAGCGCCGCAAAATCTTCGTAGCTTTCCAGTGCCGCGTGCGTTCCTTCCGCTTCCTCCAGGTCCATCGCCGTCCCATCAACCAGCTGATCGAGCAGCGTGAGCGGGATGCGAAAGCGAAGCCGGGCGTCGTTGAGCGCGACAAACACCGGGTCGCTCGAGCCGCCCTGCGCAGCGGCGTCGCGCCAGTCCGCGCGCCACTCGGCCATCAGCGCGCGCCGGCGCGCCTTCGGCAGCGATTCATCGTCGGCGATGTCGTCAGCGCGGCGCATAAATGCATATACGGCGCAGATCGCGTTGCGTTTGTGCCGGGGCAGCGCGAGGAAGGCGAAGTAAAAGTTCTTGGCTTCGCGGCGGGCAATGGCGCGGCAGGCCGCGTACGCTTGGCGGGTTGTCACGCGCGCCGGCCCGGTGAGCGTCCACGGGGCGAACCCAGGGGCGAACCCAGGAGCGAACCCAGGAGCGGACCGAGGTATTTGCCCGCCACGGCACGGAGCAACAGCGCGGCCTTGCGCCCTTTCGAGAGCGAAGGCCGCGCGCGCAGTACGTCAAACTGCTGCGCCTCGATCGCCCGAAGGATTTCGAGTCCGCCGCGGGAAAATAGGTCAAGATCGACCGCCAGGTCCCGGTCGACCATGCCGATCAGCGGCAGACCGCTCCGGAACAGCACACGCGCGTAGCCCACCTCGTAGCGCAGCAGCTCTCGCACGGCTTCGCTCGCACTGCCCTGCGCGATACCTTCGGCCAGCATCGCTTCAGACACCTTGAAGCGCGCCATGTCGGCCTGCGGCAGGTAGATACGTCCCTTTGCATAGTCCACGCGGACGTCCTGCCAAAAGTTAGCCAGTTGCAGCGCGGTGCAGGTCTGGTCCGACAGGCGAAAGCGCTCCGCGTCCGAGTAGCCCGCGACATACAGCACCAGCCGGCCGACGGGGTTGGCGGATGTGCGGCAGTACAGCAGTACATCCTCAATGGAGGCAAAGCGGGTGATCGCCTGATCCTGACGAAAGGCGGTCAGCAGATCGGCGAAGGGTTCCATGGGAATGTTACACGCCTGAATGGTCGGCGCGAGCGCCACGAACACCGGGTGGAGTGCCTCGCCGTTGTAGCAGGCGAGCAGCTGCTCCTCCCACCAGTCGAGCAACGCGGAGGACTGCGCGGAGTTGCCGACCTCGTCGCCGAGATCGTCCGACACGCGGCAGTAGGCATAAATGGCATGGAAATGCGTGCGGAGCCGCTCCGGCAAAAACCAGCTGGCGACATGGAAGTTTTCGTAGTGCGTTTCTGTCAGATGCCGGCACCACGCCTGTGCTTCGGCGAGCGTGGGCGCCTTCTCCGGCGGGCGATACACCGCGGGCAGCGTCGCCCATCCCTGGGCGAGCAGCAGTGCGCGATCGTGATCGAGGGAGAGAGTCGCCATGGTTTAAGGAAGAATAACCGTCTTGATGCCCAGCGCGGGCTCGTGCTGTGGGTCCGCATTGACCTTATGACCGTGCCGCGGCCCCGTTGACTGAGATCCGGGTGACTGCGGCCCGGGCGATCCCTGGGCTAACCTCCCGGCGAGCGCGTGGTACAGCTCCACTACGTCCGCAAGCCCGACCCGCCCGGTAAGAAACCGCTCCGCCTGAAAGCGGCCGCTGGTGAGCAGAGCAAAGGCGCGCCGCACCGTGTGCGGCGTGTGGTGGAAGCTGGCCCGCAGCAGCAGCCCGCTGTAGTGCAGCTGATTGGTATCGAGCGAGACGCGGGTGCCGGCCGGCGGGCCGCCGAAAAAGTTGACTGCACCGCCTTTGCGGGCCATGTCGACGGCCCAGCCCCAGGTTGTCGGGCTGGCCACGGCTTCAATGGCTACGTCGACGCCGCGCCCCTCCTCGGTCCGCGCGCGTACCTCGGCAACCGGGCTGTCCCCGTTGGCTGCGAGCAGCAGCACATCCTCGGCGCCGAGCGCGCGGGCGGCCGCGGCCTGCTCCGGGTGCTTGGCGACTGCGATCACGCGCACGCCGGAAAGCGCTGCCGCATGGACAAAGAGCAGCCCGATCGGCCCCGCGCCGATGACGGCCATGGTGTCGCCGGGGCGCACGCTCGCTTCTTCCAGAC
>CAXTMW010000274.1:0-2498 GCA_964245455.1 uncultured Acidobacteriaceae bacterium | reverse complement strand
GCCGGCGGTGGCGTGGCAGCAGCACCGGGATGACGGCCGCAATCGTAAACAGAAGCGGCACCAGGCTCGCGCGGACCGAGCCGCCGACTAGCACGCCGAAATCGCGCCGGAAATCTGCTTTGACAAGGAACGGCAGGGGGAGCAGCTCGCCGAAGTAGTGCCAGCGCCAGACGAAGTACACGAGCCCCGGTGCCGCAAACAGAGCCGCAATCAACGCGAGCACGGCCCGGCGTCGCCCGCGCTCCTGCTGGAGCAGGTAGACCAGCATCGGTATTGCGAACACGACGCCATCCGGCCGCAGCAAACAGAGCAGCAGCGCCGTACTCGCCGCCCGCGCCGGCCGCCCGCGCTCAACCAGCAGCACCAACAATGCCAGCAGCAACGCGTTTTCAAGCACCGCGAAGCCGGATGCCGCCGCGAAGATCTGCCGGAACAGCGCCGCCGCCCCCGCGACCAGGAGCAAGCCGCTCGGCGTTACCGGGCGCCGGGCCAGCCGCAGCAGCACTATCCCAAGCAGCAGGAGCGACGCTGTATTGGCGATGGCGGAAAACCAGAACGGCGGGATGCCGCACCGGATCGCGCCGGCAACGAGCACCATCCAACCGAAGTCCGTGGCGCCCTCGACCCGCGGGCCTCCCGCGATGAAGGTGATCGCGCCGCGCTCTGCCAGGTTCCGGCTGTACTCCCACAGGATGACCGCGTCCTCAGCCGGCAAATAGCGCAGCGGGACGAGTGCGAGTGCCAGAAGGGCGAGCGCCCCATACAGCTGCAGCAGGCGCAGCAGTGCGCGGTCCGCGAGGGAGAGCGCCGTGCTGCCGGATATCGGAGTACTGGGAGGCGGACGTGTCATCAAGCGGGGCGCCAGAGCGGTAAGCTGCGGACCATAGCGTACTATGAGGTCCGATGATTGTGATTCTGCGTCTTACGCTGCTTGTAGTCTTCTTAGCAGGTCTCACCAGTCTTGCTTTGGCGCAAGCTACGATTCGAGTTCCGCAGGATGTAGGGACTATCCAGGGAGCTATCGATGCGGCGGCGCCGGGAAGTACTGTTGTTGTCTCACCAGGAACTTACCACGAGATGCTTGACTTCCGCGGGAAAGCAATCACTGTCACGGGAGCAGGTTTGCCGAGTTCTGTCGTGCTGGATGCGGAACTACTCGGAACGGCGGTGCGCTTTCAGAGTGGAGAAGGGCGCGGCTCGATCCTGAGGAACCTGACCGTGCAGCATGGTTCCCCGGCAAACCTAATCTTCAAGCCGGACAGAGCAGCGGGCGGCATCCTGATCGATCACTCCTCCCCAACGATTCAAGGGGTAGTTCTACTAGATAACGCTGAGTGCGCGATTGGCTCCTACGCCAGTTCGCCATTGATCGAGGGGAGCACGATCTCGGGGACGAGCCACACCGCGACGGCGGCCTGGTGCCCAGCCTCCACGCTCGCACCTGCCTATGACCCAGCGCAAGGAAGTGCGATCTTCCTGGTAGGCCAGGCGGCGGGCGGCCTTGAGACCACGATCTCCGGGAACACCATCCAGGGGAACAGCAGCGAAGGAACCCTGGGTGCTACCGAGTGTCCGGGAATGGCGATCATCAATAGCGCTGCGACTCTTGTCGCCAGTAACTATATAACGGGAAACATCGGCAAGCTCTCACTCGGCTCCGGTCTTTCCTTGCAGGGAGCAACCTCAGCTGCTGTGTTGCAGAATGTCGTCGTCTCGAACGTGGAAGATTCGAACAGCCCATCCTTCTCACCATCAGCGAAAGCCAATGAAGGGGGAGTGAACCTCACAAACCTTGCCGCGGGTTCTCTCGTGACCCTGACAAATAACACGGTCGCTTATAACCGGGTCGTCGGCGAGCGGCAACAGGGAACGCAGGCGTGGTTGGGTTTTACCGGGAATGTAGTCCTCGCAAATAACCTGTTCATCGGCGGGGACAGCTTGCCTCCTGTCGATTGCAGCGACATAGGGACGAGCGTCCAAGAAGGTACGGTTACTTTCCTCAATTACGATGTGTATGCGCCGGGCAGTTCGCTTTTGCTGGTAGGCGACCGCTGTGCGGGTGTTCCTGGAGCGAACGGCAACCTTGCCGCAGACCCGCTGTTTCTCAACACGGATCCCTCAGCCTTGAATCTACAGCTTGGGGCTGCTTCGCCCGCGGTAGACGCCGGCGATAACGCAGCTGTGGGGATCGGACTCCTCGACTTCGTAAGCGCGCCGCGCATTCAAAATGCGAAAGGTCTCCCTTCCGCCATCATTGACATGGGTGCTTATGAGCGAGCGGGGATTGCAGCGCCTCCGCCCGCGGCAGACTTCAGCTTGCGGCTGGCGCCGACCTCGGTGGACCTGACGCAGGCACCCTCGGCAACTGTGGAATTACTCCTGTCTCCGACCAGTTCGCTCAATGCGCAGGTCAACTCGGCTTGCTCAGGCCTACCGTCCAACGTGCTGTGCAGCTTCTCACCCAATGCGGTGAATGTGAGCTCCGGGGTGCCGCAGAC
>CAXTMW010000273.1:0-2541 GCA_964245455.1 uncultured Acidobacteriaceae bacterium | reverse complement strand
CCGCGCAGCGCCGCACCCGCGATCTGGGGCGTCGGCAGCATTTCCAGCGTCAGCACGCCGGAGCTGCCGGAGTGGAGCCGGTAGCGCGCGGTTGCTACCTCGGCGCTGCGGCTGAAGTCGACCGCTGACACCGGCAGCGGGCCGTTGTAGCTCGCGGGCCCAATCGCATAGTGGATGGAGTTGGCCTGGAGACCCTCGTCCGGCAGCAGCCCGGGCAGGCTCGGCGCGACCGCGTCTGGGCCCTGCAGCACCGGCAGGCCGTCGAGCAGGCCCAGCATGGCGAACTTGAGCTTGCGGGCGTCCTGGTCCGCCGGGGGTGCGCCGTCGAGCCCGGCAGCTCGCGCAAGCACCAGCGTCGCCCGGCTGCGCATGAGAAAAAGGTTTGCGTTAGCCGCTGCGTTTTCGCCGGCTGCGACGGACTCCATCGCCGGGTCGCGATAAAAGGTCCAGGCGCTGTAGGCGCCGGTCGCGTCGCCGAACCGGAGCGCCTGCACCGTCCAGCCCACACCGCCTGAGCCCCCGTAATGAGCGACGCTCGACTGCTGGAGCCCATCCTCTTTCAGCACCGCGGCGTGGGCCGCATCGGCCGCGTTCGGGTCCGCGATGCTGACGATGTCGCCGACGCGCGGCTCACCCGCGAACGCAGGCGGCAGCAGGGGTCGGCTCCCTTGCGGCTTGAGTTTTGGGGAGGCTCCTTGCGGGGCCCTTGCCTTCATCGTGGGGGTAGCAGCCTCAAAACCCTGGCCCTGCTGCGCGGCAAGCGCCGGCGCCAGAGGAGCCGCGAGCAGAAGAGTAGCCAAAGCTTTCCGGAGAAAGTCAAGCACGATTCCCCAAGCCTACACCACTGTCAGCTGCTTTCCTGTCGGGCGCTGCAACGCTTTTAGCGGGTAGCGCGCTCATCCAACCGCGCCCCGCTCAGGCTTCGCTGGTAGCGGGCCACGCCCTTGTACAACGCTTCGGCGATGCGCTCGCGGTAGGCGCCGTCACGCAGCTGCGCAGCATCGTCCGGGTTGGTCAGGAACGAGATCTCCGCCAGAACCGACGGCATATTCGCGCCGATCAGCACCACGAACGGCGCCTTTTTGATGCCGCGGTCCTTGAGGCCCGCGTTGCCCGCCTCCAGCCCCTGGAAGAGGCTGCCGTCGACGTCCGCGGCAAATTCGCGCGATTCGGCGATCTTGTCCTGCAGCGTGATCTTTTTCACCAGGTCTGAGAGCTGGTGGATCGACTCGTCGGACACCGCGTTTTCGCGCGCCGCGACCTCCAGCGCATCGGCCGAGGTGGTGAAGTTTAAGTAATAGGTCTCAACCCCGCGCGCACTCGCGTCCGGGCTGGAGTTGGCGTGGATCGAGAGAAACAGGTCGGCCTGCGCCTTGTTCGCGATCGCGGTCCGAGTTTCGAGCGGAATGAACGTGTCGTCATCGCGGGTGTAGATGACGTCGGCACCCAGGCGCTGCTTCAGCAGCTTGCCCACCCGCAGCGCCACGTCCAGCACGACATCTTTTTCCTCGATGCCGCCCGGACCGAGCGTGCCCGAGTCGTGCCCGCCGTGCCCGGCGTCAATGACGATGCGATTGACCTTGAGCCCGAGCGCCCGCACCATAGTCTGACTCCCAGAGCGCCCCCCAGACCGATCGCCGGCTGCATCCGCCACTTGCGGTGGGGCCGCCTGCGCCTGCGGCGGCACCTGCGGTGCGGCTGGCTGCGCCTGCGGCGCGGATGCGGCGACGTCCGGCAATGCCGACTGCCGGTGCTTTCGTTGTGGCATGGGAGGGCTTGCGGCCGGCGCATCACCCGTGGCGATGGTCGGCTCGGCTACGGCCGCTACCGGCGCGGTAGTTGGGCTCGCAGTGGCGCGCACCCTCGATGGCTGCCGGCCGAGCGCGGCAATAGCCGCGACCGAGTCCCCGGCGCGCAAAGGAGCTGAAGCCTGGGACGCACCCGGGGCTGTTGTTTCCGCGACAAAGGTGCCCGGAGCCGCTGTGCGGGAGGAACGCGGGGTGGGCGCGCCCGCTGCCGCTGCGCGGGAGGAAGGGGTCGAGGCCGGCTGCGCTTGAAGCGGTGGGCTGGTAAGCGGCGGAGGCGCGAGGACTGCCGGGGACGACGCGGGTACGGAATGCACGCCCGTTGGCGCGTTCGCAGGGGGCGATGCCGGCGAACCTGAAGCAGCTGCACCGAAGGAAGCCGCGCCTGGTGGAGGCGCGAGGCTTGCCACAGCCTGCGGCACCTCCCGTGGACGCCCATGGATGTCAATGATGAGCCGCGAAGGATTCGGCAGCCAGAACGCCGAATAGTCGCTCACGTCGGTCACGTCGAGCACCACGCGCACCACGTCGTTTGAAAACTGCGCCGCCCGAATGCGTTCAAGAAAGCCGCCGTCGGTGACCGTAACAGCGCGGCCCGCGAGCTCCGGTGCCAGGTGGACGCCGTGGAGGTCAAAGAAAATGCGGTCAGGGTGCGCGACGCGCGAGGCCTCAAACGGCACCTCGACCGTGGGATCGCCGTTCGGCACAGCCTGGAGATCGACGGCGACCCTCGTGT
>CAXTMW010000272.1:2233-2570 GCA_964245455.1 uncultured Acidobacteriaceae bacterium | reverse complement strand
GCTGGGGAGGTGCCTGGTCCGGTGGGCGCTGGGGGGAGATCGTGGCCATAGGTTTGGTGGGTCAGGACCGGTCCCAGGCGGACAAACGCTCCTGAACAAGGTCTACGATACGCGCGTGAATGGCCGCTACCGGCGCATCGTCATCGATTACGACCACACGCACAGGCTCGCGCGCGGCGATGAGGAGGTACTGGGCGTGGACGCGCTCGAAAAAGGCATTCTGCTCGCTTTCAAAGCGGCTTTCGCTCTGGCCGGTCTGCGCCTGATGGCGCGCATTGCGGCGGCGCGCGCGTGCGAGCGACACATCGAGCGGCGGCAGCAGCAGCACGGTCAGGTC
>CAXTMW010000272.1:0-2223 GCA_964245455.1 uncultured Acidobacteriaceae bacterium | reverse complement strand
GCCGGCCAGCACCCTGGTACGCCTCGGTCGAGTCGGTCCAGCGGTCGCACAGCAGCAGCTCTCCCCGGTCGAGCGACGGCTTCACGACCTCGGCGATGGCCTGCGCGCGGTCGGCGAACATCAGGGCGAGCTCGGCGCGGGGGGAGAGCGCGGGGCCCTCGCGCGTTTCAAGCAGCAGCGCCCGCAGCCTGTCGCCGAACGCGGTGCCGCCGGGCTGCCGGGTCTCGCGTACCGTGAGGCTCCGCGCGCGCAGGGCAGGGGCAAGCAGCCGCAGCTGGGTCGACTTGCCCGAGCCGTCGAGACCTTCAAAGGTGAGAAAAAAACCGCGTCTGGGAGCGTCCGTCATTGGTGTGCGCGATGGTAGCAGGTTGTGCGAATGTACACTGGAGCCGCTCGCGCCTCCAGCGCGCCTGCGCTGCTCGATCATGAGCGAACCGCTACCTGAAAACACACCGGAGGGCTACCCGCTCTTGAACCGATCTGCTCTGCTTGCCCTTGCATTTGTCACTGTCAGCGGCACATACCCGGCCCTTCTGGCCCCAGCGCTTCTGGCCCAGTCCGGCCCCATGCGCGTGCACGTGGATGAGACCGACGCGCCGCGCAAAATCCTGCATGCGACGCTGGAAATGCCGGTCGCGCCGGGGCCGCTGACGCTGCTGTACCCGAAGTGGATTCCGGGCGAGCACAGCCCCAGCGGGCCCATCGACAACCTGGCGGGTCTCGTCATCACGGCCAACGGGCAAACGCTCGCGTGGCAGCGCGACAGCGTGAACATGTTCGCCTTTCACCTCACCGTGCCCACCGGTGTGACGATGCTTGAGGTGAAGTGCGACTTCCTGGCAACGGCGGCGGCCACCGGGTTTTCCGCCGGAGCGAGCACCAGCGCGAACCTAGCCATGCTGAGCTGGAACACTGTGGTGCTGTACCCGGAAGGACGCTCGCCGTCGGAGCTGCAGGTGGTGCCGTCGGTGACCCTGCCCGCCGGCTGGAACTTCGGCACGGCGCTTGCGCGCACCACTCCAGAGCAGGGAGGTGCGGCGGGCACGATCGAGTTCGCGCCGGTATCGCTCGAACAGCTGGTCGATTCGCCCCTGCTTGCCGGGCGGTACTTTCGCGAGATCCCGCTGGCCCCGGAGGTGACGCCAAAGCACTACCTCGACCTGGCCGCGGACGGCCCGGAAGAGCTGCAGCTGAAGCCGGAAGCGCAGGCGGCCTTTGACAAGCTGGTGCGCGAAACAGGCGCGCTCTACGCGAGTCGCCACTACGGCAGCTATCACTTCCTCGTCACGCTCAGCGATGAGGTTGCGCACTTTGGGCTTGAGCACCACCAGTCGAGCGACGACCGCGTGCCGGCCGACACCTTCCTGAACAGCGATGAAGCCCTGCTGCAGGCAGACCTGCTGCCGCACGAGTTTACGCACTCGTGGAACGGGAAGTATCGTCGGCCGGCGGGCCTCGCGACCGGCAACTACGAAGACCCCATGAAGGGCGACCTGCTGTGGGTGTACGAGGGGCTGACGCAGTACCTGGGCGACGTGCTGGCAGCGCGCAGCGGCATTGAGACAGAGGCGCAGTACCGGGACGCGCTGGCTTACTCGGCGGCGTCGCTCGATGCGCGGCCGGGCCGCACCTGGCGCGACCTGCAGGACACGGCGACCGCGGCGCAAACGTTGTACTCAGCCGGGGGTGGATGGGATAACTGGCGGCGTAGCGTGGACTACTACCCGGAAGGCGAGCTCCTGTGGCTGGAGGCGGACACGATCCTGCGCAAGCAAACCGGCGGCAAGCGGTCGCTGAACGATTTCTGCGCGCGCTTCCACGGGCTGGGCGGGAACACGCCGCCGAAAGTGGTTCCGTACACATTTGACGACGTGGTGGCTAACCTGAATGCTGTGAGCCCTTACGACTGGGCGGGCTTTCTGACCGAGCGGCTAACGTCCAAGGCCGCACACGCCCCTTTGGGCGGCATTGAGGCGGGCGGATACAAGCTGGTGTACAGGGACCAACCCGGCGCGTACCTCGACGCGCTGTGCGCGGCCGGCTCGGGTGTGGATGCGTGGTGGTCGCTCGGGCTAAAAAGCCGTCCGGACGGCCAGGTCGGCGATGTGCTGTACGGGTCGCCCGCGTTTACAGCGGGGCTGGGACCCGGGATGCGCATACTGGCCGTGAATGGACGGCAGTTTTCGCCCGCGGTGCTGACGGCAGCGATCACCGAGGCGAAAG
>CAXTMW010000271.1:0-2573 GCA_964245455.1 uncultured Acidobacteriaceae bacterium | reverse complement strand
CCTCAACAATGCCCTCATCATCACTGAACCGGTGCTGCAGGCAGGCGAAGCTGCGGGTACAGCCAGTACCTACGTTGTTTTGTCGCCGAACAACTCCGACGAATAGCGGCAAAGCCTCCCTTCGCGCAAGCAAGGCGTAGGCTCGGCTGGAAGGTAGCAGGCGGGGGCGAACACTGTCCCCTCGCCCGCTCCATCCGCTTGAGAGCTCCCGCCTTTTTGGCTGCGGTTTTTAAAGGAAGTTTCCGCCGAACTCTGGGCAAAACTCCACTCCACGAGAGATTGGTCGGCAGCTGCTACGACTGAAGTACCGGCGACAGATGCGGCTCGAAACGCTTCGGTGAAAAGGCGGCCAGCGACACCGAAGGCTCCTCTCCGCCCAACAGCTCGCGCATCACACGCGCCGTGCCCGGTGCCAGCAGCACACCGTTGCGGAAGTGCGCGGTCGCAAGCCAGAGATTCTGCCGGATCTCCGGGACGCGCCCGAGAACGGGCAGACTGTCGAGGATTTCCCGCTGAAAGCCTGGGCGCAGGCCGGTCCAGCGTCGTGTAATGCGGCCCTGAAGGATCGGCGGCCACAACGCGGCAGCCGCCTGCCACAAGCGCTCGCCCGCTCCTTCGTCGATGGTCCGGTCGAAGCCCGCGTACTCCACTGTTGCTCCAATCACAACGCGGCCATCGCCCCTTGGTACCAGATACAGCTCCGGCGTGCGTACCACGACCGGCAGCTCTGGCCCGGCCAGCGTGACCTCGATCATCTGCCCCTTGCGCGGCGCCACCGGCAGGGCGGCCTCGCCCGGCAGTTGCAGCTCGCCAGACCACGCGCCCGCGGCCACAATGCAGTGATCCGCCTCGACCCGCCCGCCGCCGGCGAGTTGCAGCGTTATGACAGACATTCCAGGGGCCGCGGGAACAATGGCCTCAACCGCTGTCCTTTCCCGCAACGAAACTCCCGCTTTGAGCGCCGCGAGTGGAAGAGCCGTGCAAAGATCCCTTGGAGCGAGGCTCGATTCCTGCAGCAAGGTCCAGCCGAAGCGGTCTGTCCTGAGCGCTGGCAGCTTGAGCTCTCCAGGCATGTCCGTCGCACGGCGATCTTGCGCGGGGATCGCCTGCAGGGTTTCCGTCGTGCGGAACGGCACCGGCAGGCCGCTCAGCCGCTGCACGCGCTCCAGAAACGCCGGATACAGCGTCTGGCTCAGGCGGGACAGTGGCAGTAGCTCCGGCGCGTTCTCCGGGTCTTCCACGGCGAGCATGCCGGCCGCCGCCCAGGAGGCCTCCTCCATGGCGCGCCCGCGTTCGAGCACTGTGACTCGGAAGCCGGCCGAAGCGCATTCCAGCGCGATCGACAGGCCGATCACGCCTCCGCCTACGATTGCGACCCGCTGCCCGGAGTGCTTCACCTCTCCATTGTAGGAGGATAGTGTGGGAACGCCTTGGACCGGAGGCGCGGGGCGCTTATGGCTCTTTCTTCGGCTCCTTGAGCGCGAGGTCTCGCTGGTACTTGAACGACACAGCGACCGAGAACTCGCGGCGCCGATCCCACGTTTCGCGTGTGACCGGGAAGGCAAACAGCGCCAGGCCGCCCGCGGATTTGCCGGGATCAAGCGTCAGCTCGCGCGGCACAAGGGCTCCGGGCACTTGCTCGATCTTCGGCAAAGCGCGCACCTTCGCGACTTCGTCCGGGCTTTCGGCGTACGCAAACTGCTGCGTACCGTCCATCATCGCGAGGGAAGCCCGCTGCTGGGTAGCAAACAACGGCTGCGTGTCGGTCAGGTTCTTCATGCGGAGCGCGACCCACACGTAGAGCTCATCCTGCTTCTGCACGCCGCCGCCGTAGCCGCCTTCGCTCACTTTTCCATCCACGGTCCCGCCCTGGCGCAGCTCGGTGTGCAGCGGCACCACCGTGATCGCGTCAATGGCGCCATCGGCCACACGCGGCTTCTGCATGTAGAAGACGTAAGCCCACACGGCAGCGAACATGAAGCAGGTCGCGGCAATCAGCGCGAGTGTGCGGCGGGCCTGGCCTTCGTCATAGGGAGGAGCTTCATAGGGCATGGTCAGCTCCCATCATATGCAGTAGTACGCAAGCACTCACGGTCGGGGCCGCAGCCCGGCGAGAAACAGCTGCGTGGGACGCGTGTTCAGCACGTCTCCCGCCGTGAGCCCGGCGCGGCGCAGTTGTCGGATGCCGTACTGCAGCTTGCCCAGGGTCGAGCTCTGGTGCGCGTCCGTGTTGATCACGATCGTGCAGCCGAGCTCGCGCGCCAGGCGCAGGTGAGTGTCCGACAGGTCAAGCCGCTCAGCCGAAGCGTTGTGTTCCACCGCGCAGCCCAGCACGGCCGCCCGCTTCAGCACCGCGGTCACCTCAAAGCGCATGGGCTCGCGCCGCAGCAGCTGCCGCCCGGTGAGGTGGCCCATCACGTGGACATACGGGTTCTCGACCGCGCGCAGCAGCCGATCGGTCAGCTCCATTTCGCCCTGAGCAAAGTGCGAGTGCGTGCTTGCGACGACCAGGACCATCTGCGCCAGCACTTCATCTGACAGGTCAAGCGAGACGTCAGCCAGGATGTCGACCT
>CAXTMW010000270.1:0-2576 GCA_964245455.1 uncultured Acidobacteriaceae bacterium | reverse complement strand
TAAATGGAATGTAGTCCTCGGCGGAGGAGTAGGACTGCGATGGATCTTAGCCAGTGTGCGGTAATACCCCGGCTATCGAGCCTGACGTCAAAGCAGCCACATCGCCAGCAGAGCTACGTTATACGATCGATTCCCATGAGGTCTGGCACCAAAGTGTATAAAACCTCTTACGTTCCGTCGCTCCCTCAAGTGTCAGAGAGTTCGTGCCGATAGATTCCCGAGGGCCCATCATTGCCATGCCCAATGCTCCGCTTAATAGAGCGAACTATGCACGAGCCGAGTCCGAAGCAATGCGCCTCCTTCGAGAGAGCAGCGTGTCGGTACCTCCGGTCGATCCTATAGAACTAGCCATGCAGGTCGGCGTAGCCGTTCACTTCGTCTCATTTCGAGGGGAAAGCGATCGGACTGTATCCGGCTTCTACGACTGTGAAGGAGATGTCATCGTCGTAAACAAGCATGAATTCCCCTTGAGACAAACGTTTACCGTAGCGCATGAACTCGGGCACAAGATACTTCACGAAGAATGGGCAAAATCAGACAATCATGCGGTTTTACTCCGGGATCCATCTTTGACCGAAAACACCCCCTTGAGCAAGAGGCAAACGCCTTCGCAGCGACGCTACTCATGCCGAAGTACATGATGGATGAGTACTTTCAGCTACCTTTGCACGAGTTATCTACGTTGTTCGCTGTCTCGGTCCCCGCAATGAAAGCGCGTCTGAATTTTTTGTATGGCATCTAGCAGGGACGCTGCGAAGCGAGACCTCATTGAGGGTTTCACCGATACGAACGAATCTTCTGCGCTGAAAGCGGCCTTTACTACTGCGCAGGAACAGCAACATCGGATCACGCAAGAGAAGAACCGCAATAAAGAAGAGATGCGCAGGCTCGATATTCAGGAATCTCGCGATGAGCGCGGCGCGATTGGGAATTTGCTGGGCGGTAAAGAGAACTCGCCGATAGCAATCACTGCCATAGCGGTGATCTTCGGCATTGTTGGCTGCTGCATATGCTATGTTCTGTCGGCAGTCCTGCTCAACCGGAACTCTGGACCAGAGATGCGGAGCGCTCCCTGGCTTTCGCCCTGACCGCGCTTTCTTTCCTATGGGGCCGCTCCAAACATTAGGGTAACCCTGCGCTGCAGACCCCCTGTCTGTACCCAGACGACCATTAGTACTCGACGCCGAGCTGAGCCTGAATGCCTTTTGTGTAGGCGTGTTTGCGCTCGTGCATTTCCGTCATCGTACCGGCAAGGGCGACCAGGGTAGGGTGGGCGTTGCGGCCGGTGAGGATGACGTGCAGCAGCGGAGGCGCGGCAAGGGTGCGGACGACCGCCTCAGGGTCGAGCAGGCCGTAGCCGATGGCGTAGTTAATCTCGTCGAGGATGATCATGTCCCACTCGTCGGAGCCGATGGCGCGGGTGGCTTCGGCCCAGCACCCCTCGATCCGGCGAAGGTCTTCGGGGTCGGTGTCCGCGCCGCCGACCTTGATAAAGCCGCGGCCCATGGGGCGGATGTGAAAGGTGCCGCCCAGCTGTTCGGCGGCGTTGAGCTCACCGTAGTGCCAGCAGCCCTTGATGAACTGGAGCATAAGCACACGGAGGCTGTTGCCGGCGGCACGAAAGCCGGTGCCGAGGGCAGCGGTCGTTTTGCCTTTGCCGGAGCCGGTGAAGATCATGAGCAGCCCGTGGCGGGGTCCGGTGTCGGCATGGCTGCACGTATGGGTACGTACGGGCGCTGCAACGATCGTGAGCGGCGGTTCGCGGAATCCGCTTCGACAAGGAACAGGTCCGGCGAGAAGCGGGGTATCCTGCGGTTTGCCCGGCTCATCTGGCCAAGAAGGAGAACTCCATGAGCACAAAGGTGAGTGCAACAGCAGGCGGCGCGCCGTGGAAGGGGCTGCTGGCGGGCGCGATTGGAGGCTTGCTTTCGACCGTGGCGATGGATGCGTTCCAGGCGGCTTCGATTGCAGGGACGCGCAAGGCGGAGGACCTGGCGGATACGGAGCACAGCGCCTCGCGGCAGCAGAAGAAACAGCTGCGGGTGTACGAGTACGCGCACGAGGACACAGCGGAAGGGTTCGCGGCGATTGCCGGGGCGCGTTTAACGCGCAAGCAGCGGAAGGCGGCCGCGCCGGTGACACACTACCTGTTTGGCGCGCTGACCGGCGGCGTGTACGGGTGGGTGACCGAGTATGTGCCGCCGATTACGGCAGGGTTCGGCACCGCGTTTGGCGCGTCGTTGTTCCTTGGGGCGAGTGAGGCGGTGTTGCCGGCGCTGGGCATGCTGCCCTCGCCGGGTAAAACGCCGCCGCTGCTGCATGCGGGCGGTCTCCTGGCGCATGCGGTGTACGGGGCGAGCACGGAAGGGGTGCGGAGGCTGGTGCGGCGGGAGTTGTAAGCGGGCTGCTGGGATGGGTTGTGCCCGCACAGAGCGGAAGCTAGTGCCCGGAGTGGTAGGGGTGGCCGGCGAGGATGGTGCAGGCGCGGTAGATCTGCTCGGCCAGCAGCATGCGGGCCAGCTCGTGCGGAAAGGTCATGGGCCCGAGGGAGAGAAGCGCCGCGGCGGTGGAGCGGG
>CAXTMW010000269.1:0-2675 GCA_964245455.1 uncultured Acidobacteriaceae bacterium | reverse complement strand
CACGTGAAACAGGTTCACTGCGAGCATGCCCTTCTCGTAGTGGTAGCCGAACAGGTCCGCATCGTCGTCCTCGGCCGAGGCCATGCGCTGTTTTTCCTGCAGCTGGTCGACCGTGCTCAGCAGGTCGCGGTATTTAGCGGCCAGCTCGTACAGCTCCTTTTCGGCGGCCTCCTGCATGCGAAGCTCGATCTTTTTGCCCAGCTCCGCCCCGCGGCCTTCCAGAAACATTTGCGCGTCCCGCACGGTTTCGCCGTACAGCTCCGGCGTGGTGAGGCCCTCAACGCACGGCCCCTGGCAGCGCTTGATGTAGTACTGCAGGCAGGGCCGGGGGTGGTAGCGGCCCAGGTCGACCTTGCAGGAGGGCAGCAGAAACGACCGGCGCAGCAGCTCGGCAATGCGGTAGGCCAGGTTGCCCGGAAAGTACGGGCCGTAGTACGCGCCGCCGTCCTTGCGCAGCCGGCGCGTGACAAACACCTTTGGGTGGCGGTCGGCCATGGTGAGCTTGACGTAGGGGTAGGTCTTGTCGTCGCGCAGCAGGATATTGAAGCGCGGCTTCTTCTGCTTGATGAGGTTGTTTTCCAGCGCCAGCGCTTCCTGCGCGTTGCCGACCAGGATGTAGTCGACGGCCACGGCGGCGCGCATCAGGGAGCCGGTTTTGGCGTGCGCCTGCGAGGCTTCGAGCAGGTACGAGCGCACGCGCGAGCGCAGGTTTTTGGCCTTGCCCACGTAGATGACCGTGCCGTCCGCGTCCTTGTACAGGTACACGCCGGTCCCGGTCGGCAGCGTTCTGATTTTGTCCTCGAGATCCATGGTTTGTTCCTATGGGTATGTTCCTATGGTAATGCTCGGCGGCGCTCTCTTCCTCAGCGCCGTTCCTCGTCGCGCGGCGCGCGTGTGGATACGTTACGATCCGGTAACAAGTACATGCCGGGCCGGGTCTGGACAGGGCGGGTGCACTGCCTAAGCTGTTCACTCTGTGTTCTTTATTCGGACATACCCCAACGGCCCTCGCCGTGCATCACAGCTTGTGAACCGAGCGCAAAGACGCCGGATGGATGCTGCCACGCGAGAATGCATCGCGAAAAGGAAACCAGATGAATACATTGTCCCTGATGAAAACTGCGCCGCGCCGGCCTGGTGCTTTTACACGCGGTGCCGCCGCTTGTGCGCTGATCGCGGTCGGACTGCTGCCCGGCTGTTCGACTAAAAAGTATGTCCGGAACCAGACGGCTCCGGTGATCCAGCAGACCAATGAGCTGGACGATAAAACGGCCGCTAATAACCGCGCCCTCCAGGATCTGGACAAGCGGACAGGTACCGGCATCAACGGAGCGCAAACCAGCGCGGCCAACGCACAGCAGGCCGCTACCGGGGCCAACACCGCGGCCGGACAGGCGCAGCAGAACGCGCAGGACGCAGTCCATCGGGCCGATACCCTGGGCAGCGTCGTTGCCAATCTTGACACCTACAAGAAAGTAAACGATGTATCGGTCCCTTTTGCCTTCAACAAAGCCGATCTGACGCGGGCGTCGAAAGCGGAGCTGGATGGTTTGGGTGCGCAGCTCGGGGCGCAGCGCTCGTATATCCTTTCACTCACCGGCGGCACAGATTCAGTCGGCAGCGCATCGTACAACTACGAGTTGAGCGATCGCCGAGCGGAAGCCGTGGTGCAGTACCTGGCGGCAAAGTACAGCGTGCCGGCGCACCGGTTCTACCTCATCGGCCTCGGCAAGGATCAGGCGGTCGCCTCAAATACGACGGCAACTGGTCGCGCGCAGAACCGCCGTGTCGAGGTTCAATTGCTGAGCAACCAGCCTGTTAGCGGTGCGGGAACAGACAATCCGTCAAGCCCTGCGCAAACGAGTGCCGCGACCGGTGTCGCGCAGCCTCGATAATCTCCCTCCCCCAGAGCGAGGCGCAGCTGCCCGGTCCTTACGCTAGAGGGGCAGCTGCGCAATATGCGCTTTCCGTATGTCGTCCGCGCTAAACAATCGCAGAAAAGGCGCTCTCCCCAAAGCTTCCTCCACGTTTTGACGCCCCGTTGCTTCGGTCCGTTCCACCAGGCAGGCAGCAGCAAGAACGTCTAGCCCTGCGGTGCGTGCGACCTCAACCGCTTCGATCGTGGAGCCGCCCGTGGTGCACACGTCGTCCAGGATGATGACGGGCGCTCCCGGCTGACTGAAGCCTTCAATCCGCCGGCGCATGCCGTGGGCTTTCTCGCCTTTGCGCACCAGAAAGCCATGGATCAGCGCGGAGGTTTCCCCGGAGAACGGCTTGTGCGCGCGTTGTGCGCTCGCGATGCTGACGCTGCTTACGACTGGGTCGGCACCCAGGGTGAGCCCTCCCACGGCTGCCGGGCGCAGCCCATGTTCATCGAACAGGTCAAGCAGCGCGAGGCCGGTGAGGCGCGCGCCTTCGGCGTGCAGCGTGGTCACGCGGCAGTCGATGTAGTAGTCGCTGGTGGCACCGGAGGCGAGCTTGAAGTCGCCCAGCTTGAACGAAAGCTGCGCGAGCAGGCGGAGCAGGGCGGCGCGCGGTGGATCGTGCGGAGTGGCATGGGGCAACGAAGTATCTCCTGCGTCAGTGCACGAGCTTGTCTAAGTGGCGAAAACCATCGGTCTGCACCAGGATTCCGGCAAACAGGGTGAAGTTATAGGTCGCGTGTACCACCGTGC
>CAXTMW010000268.1:0-2676 GCA_964245455.1 uncultured Acidobacteriaceae bacterium | reverse complement strand
GCCGCCGATACTGGCGTGCAGATTGTCGGCCCGCAGATCACCTTCGGAACCGACCCGACTTACGGCAACCCCGAGACCTGGCTGGACGCGTTTATCTCTGCCTATCAGGCAGCCAACGGCGGCCGCGCGCCGCGGATCGACTATCTTGGCTTCCACTGGTATGACTATGGCCTTGCGAGCCAGCTTGATAATCTGGATAAGTACAACAAGCAAATCTGGGTGACGGAGTTCGCGAACTGGCACAGCGGCAATGACGGAGCGCAGATCGACACACTCGCCAAGCAGGAAGCGCAGATGACCGACATGGTCAACACCTGCGAAACGCGCTCGGACGTGTTCCGGTATTCCTGGTTTACCGGCCGCGTCAACCCTGACCCACACTACGACTCGCTGCTCGCCGGGCAGGGGCAGCTGACCGCATTGGGTCAGGAGTACATCACGCTGCCGGTCGCGGGAGCGACCGCGCCGGCGACCACGAGCGCGGTGCTGATCGATTCCGGCTCCTCGACGGCACAGGGCGGGTACGCTGCGGACACGGATGTTTCAGGCGGCTCGGAGGCGAGCTCGAATAACGCTATTGCCATTCCGAGCGGCGACACGGCGTCCCAGGCGGTATACCAGACGAATCGCTTCGGCAATTTCACCTACACCATCGGCGGCTTTGCCGCGGGCAGCGCTCATACGGTCACCCTGCACTTTGCCGAGACGTACTGGCCGAGCGCCGGGCAGCGCGTCTTCAATGTGATCCTGAATGGGAGCACCGTGCTGCCTTCGTTTGACATTGTGGCGAACGCCGGCGGCGCCGATAAGGCGATCGTGAAGACGTTCAATACAACCGCCAACTCCGCCGGGCAGGTCGTCATCCAGTTCTCGACCGTGAAGGATAATGCGCAGGTGAATGGCATCGAGGTGCACTAGTCGCTCGGGGCTTTATCCAACCGTAGTGACAATGGGGCTCTGCTGCAACGCAGAGTCCCATCTCGCAGGCCGCAGCTGAAAAGCAGGTCCTTCGCTGCGCTCAGGATAAGCCCGTAAATCTGGATGACCGGAGAGGGCTCGGGGTAAGCGTCGCACACTCAAAGTAGGAGAGACCGGCAACCGTGGCAGAGCTTGCGTCAATGTTTGTGCTCGGGCCGGCGCTCCACTGCGATAAAGAGTGCCTTACCGCGGGCGAGCAGGTGTCCGTCCGCATCGCACAGGGTCGCCGAACAGAAGTGTTTGCGGCCATCGACGCGGTCCTGGGTGCCCCGCAGTGTGAGGGAAGCCCCGAGCGGGGTGGGCCGTAGATATTCAATATCCATCTGGCGCGTCAGCGCCATGATTTTCGCTCCGTGCGCGCTTGCATGGATGGCCTTGCTCATCGCCTCGTCCAGCAGCGCCGCAATGCCGCCGCCGTGCACGCAACCGTGCGGCCCCGGGACGCGTCGGGCCTGCCGCTGGCTTGAAACGGCCGCGCCGTCGTCCTCGAGAAAAAAGCGCAGGCGCATGCCGATGCGATTCTGAGCGCCGCAACCGAAGCAGTTGTGCCGGTCATCAAAAAGGAGAGCTTTTCGTGCTACAGGGTCAGAGTTCATACTGTCGAGCACCAGAATAGCGGAGCCGAGCGGTCCTTCACGGTACGGAAGGCACACAGCGCCTGCGGAGCCGCTTGGTATAGTAAGGACACCATGCCGATTCCTCCGACGAAGACCTTCTATCTGGAAACCTTTGGGTGCCAGATGAACGCGCACGATTCGGAAAAGGTGGTCGGCACGTTGCAGCAGCAGGGATACAGCCAGGTTGAGACCGAAGAAGCGGCCGACCTGATTCTGTACAACACCTGTTCGATCCGCGATAAGGCCGAGCAGAAGGTCTTTAACCGGCTGAATGATTACAAGAAGCTTCACAAGCAGGGCAAGCGGTTCGGGGTGCTGGGGTGCGTGGCGCAGCAGGAAGGCGAACGCATTTTTGAGCGCGCCCCGTATGTCTCGCTTGTTTCGGGTTCGGCGAGCTATCGCAAGCTGCCCGAGATGCTGGTGCAGCTCGAAGCCGGCAACACGCGAGTGACTGGCCTGGACGATCGCGCGACCGATGAGACCTTTGTCACTGAGTTTACGGCGCGCACCAACCAGCATCGCGGGTACATCACCATCGTGGAAGGCTGCGACAAATTCTGCGCCTACTGCGTAGTGCCGTATACGCGCGGCAAGGAGCGTTCGCGGACCTCGACCAGCGTGCTTGCCGAGGCGCGGCAGATGGCCGACGCCGGCTACACAGAAATCCAGCTGCTTGGGCAGAATGTGAACTCGTATCGCGACCCGGAAGCGAAGCGCAGCTTCGCCGAGCTGCTGGCTGCGGTTGGCGAGGTTGCGGGAATCCGGCGGGTTCGCTTTACAACCTCGCACCCACGCGACTTCACGCGTGAAATTGTGGAAGCCATCGACGCGGTGCCGACCCTGTGCGACCACGTGCACCTGCCGGTGCAGAGTGGATCGAGTCACGTGCTCCACCTGATGGCGCGTGAATATAGCCGCGAGTGGTACCTCGAGCGCATCAGCTGGATCAAGGCCGCTCAACGCGAGATCAGCATGACGACTGACATTATTGTGGGATTCCCGGGCGAACGGCCACAGGACTTCGAGGACACGATCTCCTTGCTGGCCAAGGTGCAGTACGACGCGGTCTTTGCCTTTAAAT
>CAXTMW010000267.1:0-2690 GCA_964245455.1 uncultured Acidobacteriaceae bacterium | reverse complement strand
GTAGTTTGTGCATCAACGCTACATGTGAGGTGACTGAGGCTTAGGGCTCCTTCCAGCTCTAGACCTGGCGTTCTGAAGATATACGCCGAGGCCCACCTAAAGAGTCGTCGCGCAGGATTGGGTATGCGCGGCAAGCTTGGCTCGAAGGATGCCTCTGGTCAATCTCAACAGTGCACCGGCAGGAGGCCCGCGAAAGCGGGCCTTGTGCTTTTTGGGTTGCGACCCCTTCTCGTGTACGGAGCCAGCTTCGTCTCAGTAAATCCAATTAAAATAGCTGCATGGAACCGCTCCTCATCGCAGGCAGGGCTTTTCAGTCGCGTTTGATTGTCGGCACGGGCAAGTACCGAGACGGCGCGGAAACCCGGGCGGCCATCGAGGCCTCCGGAGCCGAGATTGTGACCGTTGCCGTGCGGCGGGTCAATCTCGACCGCTCGCGCGAGTCGCTGCTCGACTTTATCGACCCCGAACGCTACTTTCTGCTGCCCAACACCGCCGGCTGCTATACCGCCGATGAGGCCATCCGCGCGGCGCGGCTTGGGCGCGAGGTCGGCCTGTCGGACTGGGTCAAGATCGAGGTGATCGGCGACCAGGCGACGCTGTACCCGGACGTGCAGGCGACTCTCGAGGCAACGCGCGTGCTCGCAAGGGAAGGCTTTACCGTCCTGCCCTACACCACGGACGACATCGTGTTCGCACGACGGCTGATCGACGCGGGCGCGGCGGCCGTGATGCCTCTCGGCGCGCCGATCGGCTCGGGTCTCGGCATTTCTAACCGCGATAGTTTCCAGATCCTGCGCGAGCTCATCCACGAAGTGCCGCTGATCATCGATGCCGGTCTTGGAACTGCCTCCGACGCAGCGCTTGCGATGGAACTGGGCGCGGATGCGGTGCTGTTGAACTCGTGCCTGGCCGCGGCACGTAAACCCGTGCTGATGGCCGAAGCGATGAGCCACGCCGTGCTCGCAGGCCGGCAGGCCTACCTGGCCGGGCGCATGCCGCGCAAACTGTACGCGACGGCTTCTTCGCCGCTGGAAGGCGTGTCGCGCTGAGCATCGCCGTCCTGAGCGGCCTGGGCGAGCCTCGCGCTACACTCGGGTGCATGCGCATCTTCGGTATCGACTGCGGCACCGAATGGACCGGCTACGGCGTGGTTGCCGTGGAAGAAACGACCCATGCCAGCCGCCTGCGGCCGGTCTGCGCCGGCGCTATCCGGCTTTCCAAGAAGGAAACGCTGGCGACCCGCCTGGCGAGCGTCCACCACGAACTGAACGTGCTGATCGCCGAGCATCGGCCGGACGCGATCGCGGTGGAAGAAGTTTTCCACTCGGTGAACGCGCAGTCTGCCCTCAAGCTGGGCCATGTGCGCGGGGTCGCGCTGCTGGCTGCTGCCGGGCATAGTTTGCCGGTGTTTGAGTACGCGCCGCTCAAGATCAAGTCAAGCGTGGTGGGTTACGGCCTGGCCAAAAAGGAACAGGTGCAGTACATGGTCGCGCGCTTGCTCGAACTGGAGCAGGTGCCCGAGCCGGCTGACGCAGCCGACGCGCTCGCCATCGCGATCTGTCACATCCACCACGCGCAAACAGCCGCCCGGCAGTCCGCACCCGCGGCAAGCCGGCGAGAGGTCGCGCGATGACTGTTTTCGGTATGGCGCTGCTGCTCGGGTTCAGTGCGCAGTCGGCGGCCCCAGCCGCCACCGTCACATTTCAGTACCGCAATGCCGCGCTGGACCCGTCCGCGTACACCCTTGCCATCCATGAGGATGGCACCGGCCGCTACCAGTCGAAACCCGGCCCCGCGGCGGGACCTGACAGCGCAGGCCTCGACCGGGAGGTGACCCTGGGGCCGCCGTTGCGTGCGCAGATGTTTGCGGCAGCGCGCCACAATCGCCTGTTTGCCACGGAGTGCACTGCCAAGGCCAGCCACGTGGCCTACACCGGCGATAAAACCTTCACCTACCAGGGGCCGGAGGGCTCGGGGAGCTGCACCTTCAACTACGCGCGTGCGGCACAGCTGCAGGCGCTTGCTTCTTCGCTGATCGCGGTGGCCCGCACGCTGGAAGAAGGCCGCAAGCTCGAAGGGCTGCTCGCGCACGACAAGCTGGGCCTCGATGCCGAAGTGGAAGAATTGTCCGCCGAGCAGGCCGACGACCGGGCGCTGGAGCTCGGCAACATCGCTCCCGTGCTCCACGCGATTGCAGCCGATGAACAAGTGCTGCACCGGACGCGGACACGCGCGCAGACTCTCGTTGACGAGGCTTCTGCGTCGCGGTAGAACGGAGGCGCGGCTTGCTGCTTCGGAGTCTCACCCGGAAGGTCGCGCATCCAAAGGATCCTGCCTTTGGTGGCGCGAGTGCATGCCCGCCGACATCGGCCGCTTGGCTCGTTATCCAATTGGGCGAACTCTCCGTCGAAAGGAGCGCTATGCGACATGGACTCTCCCGGGATCGGTTGGCCAGGCAAAGCGCGAGTCCCGCGACGATGCTCCTTGCGCTGCTGGGTTCTGCCTGCGTACTTCAAGCACAAACAGCGTCTCCGGTAAGTGCCGCATCGCAAAGTGAGGACGGCTTGCAGCCGGCGGCGGCAACCTCTCCGCTGCCTGCACGCTTAAGCGATGTGGAAGGCACGGTGCGAGTAAGCGCGCAGCCTTTCCCCTTAGGCGCTGCTGAGCCGCACATAGCGCCGGGCCAGACC
>CAXTMW010000266.1:1206-2760 GCA_964245455.1 uncultured Acidobacteriaceae bacterium | reverse complement strand
CTGGGCCTCGATGAGCCCAATGTGGCGGCGCTGTTTACAGAGAAGCTGAGCCGGTTCTCGGTACTGAAGCTAATGGCGTTCGTCGGCCGCCTCGGCTTCAAGGTCTCGATCCATGTCGAGGGGAGCGGGGTAGTGTTCGACGTGCCCTACCAGCACGCTGCATAGGTTCGCTAATAGCGTCTGCACGCCTTCGTCCGCTTGCCCAGGCCGGGCGCAGTACCTGCGGCTAGGAGAATGGGTCCATGCCGGTGACGGCGCTTGATCACGTCCAGCTCGCCATCCCCCCCGGCCGGGAGGCGGCGGCGCGCGCTTTCTACGCCGGCCTACTCGGCATCCCCGAGGCGCCAAAGCCGCCCAACCTGACCCACCGCGGTGGCTGCTGGTTCGAGCGTGGCGCGCTCAAGGTCCACCTTGGGATAGAAGTGGAGTTCCGGCCCGCCCGCAAGGCGCACCCGGCCGGCCATGGCAGGTTCAAGCGCAGGCGGTGGACGACCTGGCCGCGCTCGCTGCGGCGCTGGCCGCCGCCGGGCATCCCACCCGCGCCGACGAGCCGCTAGAGGGCTACGAGCGGGCGTACGTGGACGATCCCTTCGGTAACAGGATCGAGCTGATGCAGCTCCTCTAGTTATAGTACCCACCGAGATGGGCTGCTTGCTACCGCATCCGAGATCCGGCCGGTTCAGCCCTGAGCGCCTCGTAGAGCGCCGTCTTGCCGACCTTCACGCGCGTCGCCGCCTCGCGCACGGTAAGCCCTTTGGCCATATGCTCGCGCGCCCGCCGGAGCTTGTCGTCGGTGACGGCCAGCTTGCGACCGCCCGTGCGCCCTCGCGCCGCAGCGGCGGTCAGACCCGCGCGAGTGCGCTCCTGGATTAGGTCGCGCTCGAACTGGCCGAGGGCACCGAAGATGTGGAAGATGAGCCTGCCGCCGGGCGTGGTGGTGTCGATCGCCTCGGTCAGCGAGCGGAATCCCACCCCGCGCCGCTCCAGCACCGAGACGGTCTCGATCAAGTGTGGCAGGGACCGGCCGAGCCTGTCCAGTTTCCAGACGACCAGCACCTCACCATCCCGCACGTAGTCTAGCGCGGCCCGGAGCCCTTCGCGATCAGCGCGAGCGCCTGAGGCTCGGTCCTCGAATACCTTGGCGCACCCAGCGACCGCGAGCGCGTCGAGCTGGAGCGAAAGGTCCTGATCAAGGGTGCTTACCCGCGCGTAGCCGACATGTGCCATGGCCGTCCGTGTCCGTCTTCCCGTCCGGCAATCATTGTGTCCGCTTTCCCGTGCGAAGGCTAGTTGGCGGACAAGCGGGGGAGTGGCCGGTCAACGGTGGTTTGACGGACAAGGCAGCTTGTGCCGCAGCAGCGGACGTTTCAGGCAATGCTGAACCATGCGCGACGAACCCAACATTGCGACGGTGGCCGCGCTGATCGGCGACACCGCCCGCGCGGCCATGCTGCTGACCCTTGGGGACGGGCGCGCCCTACCTGCCGGCGAGCTGGCCGCCGCCGCCGGGCTTTCGCCGTCGGCTGCGAGCGCACACCTGGCCAAGCTGACCGA
>CAXTMW010000266.1:0-1196 GCA_964245455.1 uncultured Acidobacteriaceae bacterium | reverse complement strand
ATGGCGGCCTGCTGACCGTTGAGCGCGAGGGGCGTCACCGCTACTACCGGCTCTCTCGGCCGGGGGTCGCCAGAGCCCTTGAGAGCTTGGCGTGCCTCATCGGGCAGCCTTCCTCGTCCGGGGCAACGCGCAGGCCGCAGGCCCGTGCGCTACGACATGCCCGCACCTGCTACGACCACCTCGCCGGTGAGCTGGGTGTTGCGGTTGCGGTTGCGCTGGAAGATCGCGCGTTCCTTGCCTCGGCTGAGGGAAAGCGCCTGGACGTGACCACGGCCGGGGCGGCGTGGTTCGCGGCGGTACTGGGGATCGACGTGGCCGCACTCAGGCCGGGGCGCCAGGGGGTTGCGTGCCGTTGCCTGGACTGGACGGAACGCCGCCACCATCTGGCGGGGCCACTCGGTTCCCAGGTGCTACGGCGTTGCTGTGACCTTGGATGGCTGACGCGCACACCTGGCTCCCGCGCTGTACAGCTAGCCCCGCCCGGTCGTGACAGCCTGCGCCGGCAACTCGGAATCAACATCCCGAACGCATGAAGGCGTTCACGCGGTGGGGTGTTTCACTTCGTCAAACGAGCGACTGACAGAGTGGTACGATTGCCGCGATCCACAATGGCCGACGGCGTTCTGCCTTTTGCATCGGATTGGTGCATCAAAAAAGCCGAACGATCCTAGCGGGCCGGAGCTGATGCAGATATTATGAGTGATGCACGTCACCGAGCAAAGACATACGCTCAAACGCGGAGGGCATAGCCCGCGCCTCGCGCGCAGCAATGATGCGATCCGCGTTGCGCTCGGGCTGGTAGAGGTGGTATCTACCTCAACGTCGTAGGTGGCGTGCCGATGGACCATTAGGAAGTCCCGCCTCGCGTCCCCCAAGGGACGATCGCCGCGGTGCCGTTCGCGCCGCTCCAACTCGTCCAGGTCACATCGCACGCCTACGAAGAATACGTCAAAGCCGCGCAAGAGGCGCACGATGCGTCCCATCCATCCCCTGTCTTCGATGATGTGCTCGACGACGAGGTCGTTACCCGTCTCGATATAGGCTACCAGGGAGCGCTCGAAGCCCGCGAAGAACGGCTCCCTCATCCGCGACCAGGCGAACTCGCCGCTTCGGACGCGATCAAGTGGCAGCACGCCAGCATCCCGCAGGTGATCGATGGAAATGTGCCAGTAGGGTTGGTCGAGACGAGCCTGGAG
>CAXTMW010000265.1:335-2765 GCA_964245455.1 uncultured Acidobacteriaceae bacterium | reverse complement strand
GCGCGGGACGGTTCGCTCGGGGGACCCGCGGGGCTGCGGGACAAGGTGCGGTTGGGAGCCCGGCTGCTGCGGGAGCATACGCCGGGGCTGGTTTTACAGTAGGGCGATCACGATGGGCGGGCAAGGGCGAAAGAAAGTGAGTGGACGCGAGTGAAACGTGAACTGGATTCCCTAGTCGGGCAGATGTACGCAGGCGGCATCACTTACAGCGAAGCTGTCCACGAATTCAAGAAGCGTTTTCTGCTGGAGGTGCTGCTGGCGCACCGGGGCAACCAGTGCAAGGCCGCCAAAGACCTGAAGGTACACCGCAATACGTTGAGCCGCATGATCGCCGAGCTGGAAATTGACCCGGCGGAACTGCGCGCGGGACTGAAACGACCGCCGCGTAGTGAACGTCCAATGCTTGAGGTGAAGCGGACAGGCAGCAGCGCGGGCTAGGCTGCCTGCTCGGGTACGCTTGCTGTATGACAGAACAGTCTCAAAAGAGCAAGCCCGCGCGCCCAGTTGTTGTGCGGCAGGTCGCGCCCAATCAGGGGACAGCTTCCCAGGTCTATGTCCAGCCGGGCTTTCGGTGGAACGAGCAGGGCGCCTACCTGTTTGACATCGACGGCACGCTGCTGCGCTCGCGCGACCGCGTCCACTACGACTCGTTCTTTGCCGCAGTGGAGCATGTGCTGGGTCGGCCGCTGGTGCTGGACGGCGTGGTGCTGCACGGCAACACGGACCCCGGCATCCTGCGCGACGCGTTCCGGCTGACCGAGATGGAAGAAGCCGGGTGGAGGCCGCACGTGCAGCGGATTTTCTCGCACATGAGCCAGGTCGTGACCGCGCGGCAGACCGAGATGAACCTCGAAGTAATGCCGGGGGTGGAGGCAATGCTCGCGTATCTGCAGAGCCAGGGTGCGGCGCTGGGCGTGGCGACCGGCAACATAGAGACGATCGGCTGGATCAAGGTCGCGCAAGCCGGTCTTCGCGACTGGTTTACGTTTGGCGGCTTTTCCGATGATTTCGAGGTGCGCTCGGAGATGATCCGGCACGCGCTCGCGATTGCCCGGCACCAGGCCGGCGCCGGCAAGGACACGACCGTGTGCGTGGTGGGCGACACGGCGCACGATGTAACGGCCGCCCGAGCCAACGGGCTACCCACGATCGCCGTCGCCACCGGCAACTATACCTTTGCGCAGTTGATGGAAGCCGAGCCCGAGGTGTGCGCGACGACGCTGGAAGCGCTGCTCGCGTCTGTAAACAGCCCGGCGAACAGACGGGCGAATAGCCCGGGGCAGGAAGCGGCGAGCGAGGAGCGAAGCTGAACGGCCTGCGCACACTCGCCCTGCTGCCTTGCCTATGCCTTACCGCAAGCGGGCTGCTGCACGCGCAACGCGCCGCGGGACAGGAGTCAAACCAGCAGCCAAGCCGGGCGAAGCACGTGAGCAACCATGACCGCGACCGCGCGCAGCGGCTGTTTGTCGAGGGCGCCAAAGCTGTTGCCGCAAACCATCTCGCGGAAGCTGTGAAAGCGTTTGCGCAAGCCGCGGCGCTCGACCCCGGCAACCGCGACTACGATGCGGCCGCGGCGGTCGCCCGCGACAATCTGGCGACCCAGCTGATGCAGCAGGCGTTCAAGGCGCGGCTGCAGGGCGACACGGCGACCT
Organism: uncultured Acidobacteriaceae bacterium; assembly: GCA_964245455.1. Lineage (GTDB taxonomy): Bacteria > Acidobacteriota > Terriglobia > Terriglobales > Acidobacteriaceae > EB88. Next base: position 1,113 of record CAXTMW010000265.1, on the reverse strand, counting down.
CGCGCGAGTGTATGCAGCAGGCCGCTGCCGCGGACAGCCGCAATCCCCTGGTGCTGGAGCACGAGCGCGATCTCCAAGACGCGCAGGCGCAGCCGGAAGCCGTGCTTGGCCGGGTCAATGACGACGCGGGACCCGTGGTACAGCTTCAGCCGACGGCAGGCACCCATACCTTTCACCTGGTGCTCAGCAAAGGCGAGCTGATGCGGCAGGTGTTGAGCGCCTACGGCATCATCCCGACTCTTGACAGCTCGGTCGGTGGCGAGCGGGTCCACTTCGACGCGGACGACGTGGACTTTCGCGAGGCTGAGCACGCGCTCTTGCTCGCGACCGGGACCTTTGCCGTGCCGCTCGACCCGACGCGCGCGCTGCTCGCGCTCGACAGCAAGGAAAACCGCGCCAAATACGAGCGGCTCGCGCTGGAAACGGTGTACCTGCCTGGCTTGACGACGGCCGAGTTGAGCGACGTAGGCAACATCGCGCGAAATCTTTTCGAAGCGCAGCAGGCCACCGTGCATGAAGCGAACAACACGCTGACGGTGCGTGCGCCCGCGCGCCGGATGGAGGCATTCAACTATGAGGTAACCGAGCTGCTCGCGGGGCGCAGCGAGGTCCTGCTGAATGTGGACATCTACGAAGTGCAGACGCAGCACACGGTAAATGAGGGCGCGGAGCTGCCTTCGACCGTGACCGCTTTCAGTCTGACGTCGGAGCTGAACAGCCTCATCAGGAACAACCAGTCGCTGGTGCAGCAAATTATCTCAAGCGGGCTCGCGAACCC
>CAXTMW010000265.1:0-241 GCA_964245455.1 uncultured Acidobacteriaceae bacterium | reverse complement strand
TCGTCCATTCTGTCGCAGCCCTTTGCCTATTTTGGCGGCGGCCTGACGACGACCGGTCTGACGCTGGCGAGCTCGACCGCCAACCTGGCCCTGAACAACTCCGATACACGCATGCTGGACCAGATACAGCTGCGTTTGAACGATCAGGAAGAAGGCACGGTGAAGCTGGGGCAGCGCTACCCGATCGTGACCTCGGCCTACTCGAACCTGGCAACCGGCTCCACCAGTATCGCGGGCATCT
>CAXTMW010000264.1:448-2794 GCA_964245455.1 uncultured Acidobacteriaceae bacterium | reverse complement strand
TCGTCCGCCATGGACACCGTGACCGAGGCGCGCCTCGCCATCGCGATGGCGCAGCAAGGCGGCCTGGGCGTCATTCATCGCAATCTCTCGATCGAGCAGCAGGCGACCGAGGTCGATAAGGTAAAGCGCTCGGAGAGCGGCATGATCGTCGACCCGGTCACCATCGCGCCGGAACAGATGATCTCGGATGCGTTGGACGTGATGCGGCGGTACAAGATCTCCGGCGTGCCGGTGACCCAGGGCAAAAGGCTCGTCGGCATCCTCACCAATCGGGATTTGCGCTTTGAAACACGGACCGACATCCCGGTTTCGCAGGTCATGACCAAGAACAACCTGATTACGGTGCCGGTCGGGACCACGCTTGAGGACGCCGAAGAGCTACTGCATGATCACCGCGTCGAGAAGCTCCTGGTCGTCAACGATGCTTACGAGCTCAAGGGTCTGATCACGGTCAAGGATATTCAGAAAAAGCTCAAATACCCGAATGCGTCGAAGGATGAGCAGGGGCGTTTGCGGGTCGGCGCGGCGATCGGAGCGACGGGCGACTATCTGGAGCGGGCCTCGGAGCTGGTCAAGGAGCTGTGCGATACGCTGTCCATCGACTCGGCGCACGGCCACTCGTCGCGCGTGCTGGAAGCGGTGCGGCAGGTGAAAAAGCACTTTCCGGACACGGACCTGCTGGCCGGCAACGTTGCGACGTATGAAGGCGCGCTCGCGCTGATGGATGCGGGCGCGGACGCAGTGAAGGTAGGCATCGGCCCGGGTTCGATCTGCACGACCCGCATGGTCACCGGTGCCGGTATGCCGCAGATTACGGCGATCTCCGAGGCATTTCGCGCCGGGCGCGAGCGCGACATTCCCATCATCGCCGACGGCGGCATCAAGTACTCGGGCGATCTGACGAAAGCGATCGCGGCCGGGGCGGACTCCATCATGATCGGCTCGCTCTTCGCGGGCGTTGACGAGAGCCCGGGCGAGACAATTCTCTACCAGGGCCGCTCGTTCAAGGCCTACCGCGGCATGGGTTCGCTCTCGGCCATGGCGCAGGGCTCGGGGGAGCGCTATTTTCAAAGTTCGCGCGACCTGGAGTCCACAGCACCCCGCGCTGAAGGTGTGGTCGACGCGGACCGCGAACGCACCAATTCGAATCGCCTGGCGAAGTTCGTACCGGAGGGTATCGAGGGCCGCGTGCCGCATCGCGGGCCGCTCGAGGCGATGGTCCACCAGCTGGTTGGCGGCTTGCGCTCGGGTATGGGCTACCTGGGCTGCGAGACTGTCGCGGATTTGCAGAAGAATGCCCGCTTCGTCCGCATCTCCAATGCCGGCCTGCGCGAAAGCCATGTGCACGACGTGATCATCACGCGGGAAGCGCCGAACTATCACGTCGAGTAATGGACCTGCTGCGCTCCTGGACCCCTGCAATCTTGCCAGGTGCTCATGCGGAGAGGCGCTCGGAGACATTTTCCCCGCCTGAGCCGTTCAAGCGAGCGTCCGGCCCTACTTTGCTGTCGTAATCCGAGGTGCTCTACGTGCGCCAGCTCGTACCCTCACTGAAGCGCAAAGACTCACGCCAACCGGCGTTCACTCTCCTGGTGTTGAGCCTCGGCGTGTGCGGAACCGGTTCGGCGCAGACGCAGCCCGGCGCACCGGCAACGCTCCACGGGCAGGTCCTCGACAGCGTGACGCGCCGACCCATCGCCCGGGTGCTGGTCGAGTCACCAACTGGCGGTGCCGGGCTGCTGACCGATCGCGACGGCCGCTTCGCTTTTGCCGACGTTCCGCTCGGGCCTGTGACGCTCCGGTATCGGCGGCCGGGTTACTTCGATCCCCTTTCGGCGCAGCCCTATGCAAACCGTTCATTCACCCTCAGCAGCACCAGCTCCGAGCAGGTGCTGCTGCTCGATGCCGCGGGCAGTCTAAGTGGCACCCTGCAGCTGCCGGACGGAGAGTCGCCGGATGGGCTGCGCGTGGACCTGCTGGCGGAGCAGGTGACCGATGGACGGAGACATTGGCAGCGGGAGCGAGTGGAAACCGTTCACAGTGACGGCAGCTTCCACTTCGGCGACTTGCGTATGGGCAGCTACCTTGTGCACGGCCAGGGCTCGTTGGACCCGGCTCCATATGGCTCGCCCGCTGCGGAGCGCTCCGGGTACGTACCTGTCTGGGCGCCCCGTGCCAGCGAGGTTCGCTCCGCTACCGTGTACACCCTGCGCCCGGGGCAATCAGAGCAGGTGCAGCTTACGATGGAGCGAGCGCCCTTTTATCCAGTCACCATCCGCATCACGGGAGACGCCCCGGCACGCTTCCAGGTGACGGGCAATGCTTTTCTGGACTGGAGCGTGCGCT
>CAXTMW010000264.1:0-438 GCA_964245455.1 uncultured Acidobacteriaceae bacterium | reverse complement strand
CACCAACCTTCCCAGCGGCAGCTATGTTCTGCGCGCCGGCGGCGGACGGAACGGCTCCGGGAGTGAGCTGCCGTTCAGGGTAGAGGGCGCGCCGGTGTCCGGGTTGAGCCTCGCCTTGACGGACTCTCGACCCGCAAGGGAGGACGATAGCAGTTCCGGTCCGGGTGCTCTGGAAACTCGGCCCACTGCCTCCCCCGCGACTCCCCGGCTCAACTTCCTGACCTTTCTTCCGGCAAATGCTCCAGAGCAATCCGTCAACGTGCAGAGTGTGCGCTTTGATCCGTCGACCAGAACCGCAACGCTGCGCGTGAGCCTGCCGCCCGGGCAGTACTGGGTGTCTGCCGGCGGCGTGAGCGGCGGGTATCTGGCTTCCTTCACCAGCGGGGACATTGATCTTTTCCGGGAACCGCTCAACGTCGCCGCCGGCCCGCTGCCGAC
>CAXTMW010000263.1:0-2820 GCA_964245455.1 uncultured Acidobacteriaceae bacterium | reverse complement strand
AGAGTCGGATTCAAAACTAAGCATCTGATTTTGCGAGCCTTGCTACGCGGCGAGCGAGGAGCTGCACGGAGGCGAGGAACAGCCATGCGGTGGCCGATGCGATGGTCTGCTCGAAGTCCTTGGCAAGCCGTCGATTTCGATTGAGCCACGCAAGGGTGCGTTCGACTACCCAGCGCCGAGGCAGGACCTCGAAGCCGCTGGCGGCATCGGATCGTTTGATGATCGCGATGGTCCATTTGCCGATCCGGCGCAGAGCGTCCTTCAACTTGTCCCCGGCATAGCCGCCATCAGCGAAGATGTGGCGCAGCCAGGGGAAGCGGTGCAGGATTTCTGCGAGCACCAGCGGCGCGCCGTCTCGATCCTGAATGTCGGCGGTGTGGATCACAGCGTGAACCAGATTGCCTTGGGTGTCGGTGAGGATGTGGCGTTTGCGGCCTTTGACCTTCTTGCCCGCATCATAGCCGCGAGGACCGCCGCTCTCTGTTGTTTTCACACTCTGGCTATCGATCACGCCAGCGCTGGGCGAGGCCTCGCGACCTTCCGCTTCGCGCGAGATCATCAGCAGCGCATGATTGATCGTGAGCCACAGCCTGTTGTCGCGCCACAGGTAGAACCAGCGCCGCACGGTCGAGACCGGCGGGAAGCAGGGCGGTAGCATTCGCCACGGCAAACCGCCGCGCAGGAGGTACAGGATCGCCTCGAGGATGCGCCGCAACGGCCACTTCCGGGGACGCCCCACAACGGACGGCGGAGGGAGAAACGGCTCGAGCGCCGCCCATTCCCCGTCGGTCAAATCGCTTGGCAAGGCCAGGTCGCTTCGCGCATGCTGTGCGCGAGTGGTATCGGTCCACATCGTTGATCCAAGGTCGTTTTTCGCGAAACCCCTGAATCAACGGCCGGCGAAGCTGTCAAGCTAACCCACTGATACCACTCACCTTAGTTTCGGATCAGACACTTAGCTCGACTTTGTACGATTAGATGGCGAAGCACAGTGCGTTCGCCATGCGGACGAGGCGAGACGGAGGAATTATCTGCGGTTCGCGGTGCGGCGGGGAGTGTGAATTAATATCGCCGACCCAGAACTGAAGCCGGACTGCGCCGATGGCGTCGCTAAATGTCAGGCTGGTTTTTCGATACCACGCAGCGGCATAAGGCGTGCTTGTGCTGGTGAGAAGATCACAAGCCCATAGCGAGATGAGGCTGTAGAACCCAAGAAGTGCGGGTGTGGTACGAGCGATGGCTTTGTCGGTCCATTGGCGCTGTGTCTCGACGCCCAGGTGAGCGCGGGTTTCGGCGAACGTGACCTCGATCTGCCATCGCCGGACGTACAGGGCGATGATGTCGGCGGGCTCGATGGTGATGTCGGTACTGAAGAAGGCTTGCGGATCGCGCTTTTCGTCGGGATCGCGCACGAGCACCCATCGAACCGGCAACACCGGAGTGCCCGGCCTGTACCACAAAGCGGTCCCGGATGTGATCTCAAGCGCCTTGCCGCCGGCATGGCCGTACCAGGCGGATACGAACATCCTTGTCCAGCGTGTGGCGGGGTTGGACAGCAACGTTTTGAGCTTGGGTAACGCAGGGCCTTTCTGCGCCGGCCGCCCGAGCGAAGAAGAGGTTCTTTTTGGAGGCGGTGCGAACAGGTTCGCATCCAGTCGCAGACGGCTGATGAGTGTCGCCCGCCGTACGATGGCATGGGCCAGTTCATGGACAGCGAAGCTGCTGTCGCCGATGAAAATGATCTGACGAGTTGGCAGCCATCGCGACAGCTGCAGTGCGCCTTGCCGGGCCCAGTCCGTCAGCAATTTGTGACGACAGCCGCGCCGCCGGTTGGATCGCTCCGAAGGCGCGAGCAGCGTCAGGACCGGCAACGCCTTGATCAGGCTGGTCCATGATACCGGAGTGAGCACCATGAAGCTCAACCAGCGCAGCCCGCTGGCTTTGACGAAATGGCCGTGACTGGAGCGCACCGGGTCCCGGTATATTCCCCGCGCGCTAATCCGGCGGCCCCACCGGCGTTCAATGGTGTCGTCCATGCCAATGACGACAGGGCCATCGGGGACAAGCCGTTCGACGATAATACCGAGCAGTCGCCTCGCCGCGGCACGGGAGCTCCAACGGGCGCGATTGAGAATCTGGTGATAGCTTGCAAAGTTGGCGGCCTCAGCCCGGCCGGTCACGCGCAGGCAGGAGGTAACGGTCCGCTTGCCCGTTGCCAGCACGGCGCCCATCACCAGAACGAGCACATGCTCCCAGCTGGGAGCCGTGAAACAGGCGCGCCACGGCTGCAGCCACCGGCGCAGCATCAAGGGAACAGGATCGCCGATTACGGCCTTGTCCGGGTCGAGCATCCCATGCTTCGAATCCCGAGCTGCACAAGTTGCAACGCTATGGGTGTTGCCATGCGGCGAGCTGAATCGGATATGCTGTGACCCGAAGGCAGCCAGAGTTACGCGATGAAAGACGACGAAATTGTTCTGCGGATCGAAGCGTTCGACGAAGCCAATGGCGGCGGCGTCGGCTGGTATAAGGACAAAGGCGCCTACCATCTTTACCTGCTGACTACCGAGGCGCCGATCGCTCGCCTCAAGCCCGTCGGCATCAATGACGAAGTCAGGCTCGGCTACTGGTCACATCGCCGGAAATGGGAAGATATCGACGACATGGGCGGATGCGTCCTACCCCTCGACCAAGCCCTCGACCACATCGCAAACAACAGCGTTTTCTGGACCTGGACCTGACGAAAAACGTACAAAGTCGAGCTTAGAGTCGGATTCAAAACTAAGCATCTGATTTTGCGAGCCTTGCTACGCGGCGAGC
>CAXTMW010000262.1:0-2824 GCA_964245455.1 uncultured Acidobacteriaceae bacterium | reverse complement strand
GCGAAGCCCTGGAAGCGGTCCGGGTTGGTCGCGACCATCTTCGCCAGGTAGGTGTTGGAGGAGACGGCGAGCTTGACGGCAAGCTCGGGCTCAAAGCTTTGCGTCGCGCCCGGGCCCAGCGAGATGACCTGTACGTCAACGCCGGTCGCATCCATGCGCTCGAGCCGCAGCTTTCCGAAATCCTCGATCTGCGCTTCGATTTCCGGTGTGTATTGCGCTGCGCTCAGGTCCTTCCATTGCGGGTCGAGTTCGTTCCACGCAGCGCGGATTTCCTGGGTGACGTAGTGCTCTTCGAGCGCAATCAGCTTCATGGTTGGTCATTCTCCTGAGGGTGCGATGCATGGAACGAAGCGGACAGGCAGGCGCCGCGGCGATCGCGGCAGGTCAGACTTGAGTAGGACGCAGAGCTGAGCCTTGCGCACGCTGCCAGTAGCGGGAAAAGCGCTTGAGGTCCTGCTCGCGCACACCGGCGGCAAAGGGCGGCGGGTCGAGCCAGATAACCGGCAGGTGCTGCCCGATGGTGAGCGCGGCTGCCTGCAGGCGCGGGTCGGGGGTGCGCAAGGCCAGAACGTGCGTGATGCCGTGCGTGCTCCGGTGCGCCTGGGCTGCCGCAAGGACCTCGGTCGCGGGGTCGCCGGCGTGGATCAGGAGCGCGGGCGGCATTTCACGGAGGCATTCGGCCAGAAAGAGAATGCGTTTCAGCGTGATTTGCTCGGCTGCAAGCCAGGCCGTGTCCCACACGAAGACCGAAGGGCTGTCGGGCTGCTCCTGAAAGGCGGGCCACGCCGGGTTGAGGCCGTCGGTGTGCACCCAGAGCAGAGGGCGGCCGCCGAGCGGCGCGGGGCGTTGCGAAAAAGCGGGGCGCTCGTGTGAGGGCGGGCGGTAAGGGTGCGTGGTGTCGTCATCCCGGTCGTGCAGCCGCGGAAAGAGTTCATCCGAGAGCTCTTCGTAGGTCGCCTCAAACGGGCAGGTGCCGTCAGTGGCATGCCGGCAGGCCCGGCAGTACACGCCGTCCGTATAGCGCTCCAGGTTTTCGCGGTTGAAGATGTAGGGCTTGCTTGAAAACGAAGACGCGACCCACTGCCATGACAGGTTGTTGCTGGCCGGGTCGCCGTCCACCAGGTGCTGCAGGAACCAGCGCGCGCCGGTTTGCCAGCGCACGCGGCGCCAGTGCACCAGGTAGGCGGCGAGCCACATGCGGGCGTGATTGTGCAGCCAACCGTGCGAGGCGAGGTCATCGGCGAAGCTGTCCATGCAGCGCAGTGTGGTTTGGCCGGCGGCAAGCTCGTCCGGGAGCTCGTCCGTGTAGTCTTCGGCGTACTCTTCACCACTGAAGCCTGTCTTCAAGGCTTCGCGATCGTCCCAGATGCCTTCGCCGAGCTGGAAGTAAAGGCGCTGCCAGTAGTCGCGCCAGGCGAACTCGTTGATGAGCTTGCCGGCGTCGCCGGGGCGTTCGGCAGCGGTGAGCGCGCGGTCGCGAACCTCGGCGAGGGTGAGCACGCCGTGGCGCAGTGCGGCGGAGAGTCGGGTGACGTCGCCGGCGAGGAAGTTGCGGGTGCGCTCATAGGCTTGCGGACGGATGCTGTTGAGCGCCTGGAGAGCGGCCGCGCGCCCGCCGCGGATGGGGCTCGTTGCGGTGTCGTCTGGGGACAGGTGTGGAAAGGTGGCGCGAAGATTGGCTACGAGGGCTTCGCGGTCAGGGAGTGCGGCTAGTTCACGAGCGGTCACACCGGTAAGAGTCGCGACGCGTGGGCTGGGGAAAGGCTTCAGCCGCGGGCGTGTGCGTATAGTCAAAGAGCGCTGCCCAGCCTGCGCCTATTGCGCGGCCTGAAAGGCGAGCTGTGCGCCGGCCGCTCGGCACCCCACCCATGCGCTACACTCGGCCTCAGCCGCATGGACACTCTCGAACACGCACCGGATATTCGCTGGCGAACTGGGAATGACGTACGCGTGGAGCATGTGCCCATGGGGCCGCCGTTTGCGCGGCGGCTGCTGCGGGGCGAGTTCTTTCGTGAGGACGCGGCCTCGTTTCTGCTCAGCAATGCGCAGCGCTATGGCGACCTGGTGTACTTCAAGGCGTTGGGCCGGACTGTTGTGCAGTTCAATCACCCGGAGCTGGTCGGCGAGATGCTGGTGCGCGACTCCGGGCACCACCATCGCAACCTGGTGATGCAGCGCTCCAAGGCGGTGCTGGGCGAGGGGCTGCTGACGAGCGAAGAGCCGCTCCACATGCGGCAGCGGCGGCTTGCGGCGCCGGCGTTTCATCGGCAGCGGGTGAGCGCATACGGCGCGATCATCTCGGAGTACACGATGCGCATGACCGCCGGCTGGCAGGACGGTGCCGTGCGCGACGTCCATGCTGAAATGCTGCTGCTGGCGCTGCGGATCACCGGCAAAACGCTGTTTGACACCGATGTGGAGCAGGAAGTACACCAGATCGCGGCGGCGGTGGACTCGTTTCAGGGATTCTTGCCGCTGGCCTTTGTGCCGTTTTCGACGTTTGTGCAGGGGCTGCCGATCCCGGCGATGCGGCGCATCCGCAAGGGCCGCGAGGACCTGGACGGCTTGATCTACAGCATGATTCACGAGCGCCGGGCCGATCCGCGCGACCGCGGCGACCTGCTGAGTATGCTGCTGGCGGCGACCGACAGCGAGGGCGGCGAAGACGCGGGCCGCGCAGCCGGCGTGTCTTCTGGCATGTCTTCCGGGATGTCCGACACGCAGGTGCGCGATGAGTGCCTCACCGTGCTGCTGGCCGGGCACGAAACCACCGCCAACGCACTGAGTTTCGCACTGTGGCTGCTGGCTCATCACGAGGCCGTGC
>CAXTMW010000261.1:0-2920 GCA_964245455.1 uncultured Acidobacteriaceae bacterium | reverse complement strand
AAGCTGAACCCTGCCAGCGATGCGGCAGAGCCTCCCGCGACTGTAAGGAACTTACGACGGTGCATGCAATCACCCTTTTTTCTCAACGCTGAGAAGCCGAGAGCAATCGATCGCTCTCGGACCTCTAGCCAGTTGGGAGCCCAGGGGATTGGTCCTGCTAGTCGAGGCGTTTGTACCATGAACGCGCACCCGCCAACAACGTCTGCGATTCAGCTCGCTTTGCCGTTGTAAGTGTCATGGGCCGTTGAAGGTTTTTGAGGCTTACAACACTATAAAGGGTGGTTTTTACGGAAAATACGGACAATGCGGGAACGACGTAAAGAGGTGATTTGGTAGGGTTTACTTTTAGAACAAGCAACTTGCGAAAATATCTGGCGGAGAGAGAGGGATTCGAACCCCCGATACCCGTAAAGGTATGGCTGATTTCGAGTCAGCTGCATTCGACCGGACTCTGCCATCTCTCCGCGCGCCGGCAGGCTTGCCGCACTTCCAATACTCTACCATCCGAGCGCGCCGTCGAGAGCCTCCGCGCTCCTCGACTGACTTCGGTACCGCAAGCGCTTTTTGCGCGCCTGCTAGGATCGCGGCATGCGCGAGGTGTCACCAGCCACGGCAACGCAGGCGCCCGGTGAACGGTGGGCGCTGGCCCTGTCGCTGGGCCGCTACCTCATGCAGTCCGAAGTGCATACCTACGCCTTCTCGGTCGCCGCGAACGCGATCCTCTCCTTGTTTCCCTTCATCGTGCTCATGTTTACCGTGGCGCGTCGCGTCTTCCACTCGCAGTCCATGGTCAGTGTCATCGGTGACATGCTGCACTACTTCCTGCCGGCGAACCAGGATTTTGTTGTCCGCAATATGAGCCTGCTGGTGCACCCGCACGGCGGCGTCCAGTTTGCGTCCATCGTTACGCTGTGCATCTCCTCGTCCGGCGTGTTTCTCCCGCTGGAGGTCGCGCTCAACCGCGTGTGGGGTGTGGAGCACAATCGGTCCTACCTCCACAACCAGCTTGTGTCCCTCGGCCTGGCGCTTGCGGTCGGCGTGCTGGCTCTGTTTACGGTCGGGCTCACTGCGCTCCAGACCAGGGTACTGACCCTTCTGTTCTTCGGGCACACGCAGAATGTCGTGTTTGCCTTCCTTGCTGGCTCTTTCCTGCAGCTGACCGCTGCCTTTCTGTCTGTCTCCATCTTTTTCATCACGTACTGGGTCTTGCCCAACCGCAAGCTGCCGTTCCGCGCCGTGCTGCCCACGGCGATCGTGACCGGGCTCGCCTGGGAGCTGGCCAAAGTTCTCTACGTCCACGCCCTGCGCTGGCTGGACCTCGGCGCGGTGTACGGACCTTTCGCCGTCTCGGTTGGGCTCATGATGTGGGCGTTCATCACAGGCCTGCTGCTGCTCGCAGGCGCGCATGTGTCGGCCACGCGTTACACGCGGTCCATGGCCCGGCAGGCTGAGCTTGAAGAACAAGCCGACCGGGATGCGGCTTCGGTGGCGCGGTAACGGTCAGCGTGCGATGCGAAAAGCCTTGTCGACCATCGCCACGGGGCTGCTCCCTGCCGGAAGCAGCGTAAACAGGCTGCCGTAGACCGGCTCCCGATGGAGATTGCGGCTGAAGGTCCGCAGCAAGGAAACGTCTCCGGAGCGAGTATCGGCCGCCAGCAGCAGGTGGCCGTCGGCGGAGAAAACCATCGGTCCCGGGCCGCTGCCCACGTGGACCGTGTTCACCAGCTTGCCATCATCGATGGAATACACGGCGACCGTATCGGCATCCCGGTTCGCGATCCACAGCAGGGAATTGTCGCTGCTCACGACGCCGAACGCCGGGTTCTGCCCGATCACCGCCGCGCCCCCGACCTCGTTGGTGCCGGTTGCGATCTCGGAAATGGAGTCGGCGCCTCCATTCACAACAAAGATCTCGCCCCCATCCGGTTTGGCGGCCAGCCGTATTGGGGCTGCCCCCACATCCAGCAACGCCAGCAGCCGGTCGCCCTCCGGCGCCTGGAGGCTTCGCTTCCGCGGCGGGGTCCTGACCCCGAGCACCAGAACCTGGTGCCCAGCCGAGCAGGCGATGAAAGCCTTGCTCCCATCCGAGAGAAGCGCGATATTGGCTGCTCCGGGACAGCCGCTGAAAGAGGTGCGAAGCCGGGGCAGGCTGGGTTGCGCTAGGTCGCTCTGCGGAAGATCCATCAGGCTCACGCTGCCGCTTGCCCGATTGGCCACCACCAGCGTTGCCCCATCCGGGGTGACCGCGAGATCGTCCGGAGCTTCCCCTACGCCGGCCACCCCCAGAACCCGCCGGCGGTCGAGATCGAGGACAGACACACTGTTGCCACCCTCATTCGCTACGTAGAGCCGTCGACCCGCGGGATCAAGCGCCAGGGCGGAGGGCTGGCGGCCGAGCGGCAGGCGAGCGACAACTGCGTTCTTCTCAGCGTCGATGATCGACAAAGCTCCCGCTGCCGCGTACACCTCGTTGCGCGTCGGACTTGCGAGCAGCGCGCGCGGGTGCGCGCCTACCGTGAGCAGGCGCTCCTGGCGAACGTGCACCAGGTCGAGCACGGTAACTGTATCGCTGCCGCCGTTGGCAATGTAGGCGTACTCGCGATAATCGGCCGGGTACTCAGGAAAGGCGCCGCTGCGGCAGCCTGTTCCGGCGAAAGCGACAAGCAACAGAAAAAGCAGGCTGAATCGGCGGCCCGGACTGGAAAGCAGCATCTCTGCCACTCTATCGCAGCCCGGAATGCCGCTTCTTAAGCAAGTACCCCCGCAAAACCGGGCCTGTGCCCCACGCTCAGGCGCCGGCCGAGTGCAGCGCCGCGCCTGCATGCACGAAGCTGTTGCGCACCACGGAGCGCCCGACAATCGCCGCGATCTGCGAGGCTTCGTCCATGAGCTGCGTAAACTGTTCCGGGTACAGGGACTG
>CAXTMW010000260.1:0-3045 GCA_964245455.1 uncultured Acidobacteriaceae bacterium | reverse complement strand
TGGGCGAGGAGCTGATGCAGTACATGCGGCAGGAGTTCGGATGGCTGGGCCGGTTCGACCACCACACCTGGTCGTGCGAGCTGCGCATCGCGAAGCCCGACCCGGCGATCTACACCTACACTTGCGAGAAGCTTGGCGTTGCGCCGGGCGACACGCTGTTCCTCGACGATAAGCCGGAAAACATCGCCGCGGCGGAAAGTGTGGGCATGCAGGCCATCCAGTTCACCACGGCAGATGCACTGCAAGGCGAACTGGACCGGCGCGGGCTGCTCGGTGTGCTTCCGGCGGTGGTGTCGGCCCTCAGCAGTCCACGCTAGCGAGGCACCGATACCAGCCCCGGGATCGGCACCTGCTCCACAATCTCGACCCCAAAGCCCTGCAGCGCGGGCACGTGCGTCCGGGTGTTGGAAAGCAGCCGAATACGGCGGATGCCGAGGTCGGAAAGAATCTGGCCGCCGAGGCCCACCTGCCGCAGGATGCGGCCGTGCCGGTCTTCGTGCGCTTCGGTCCCGCGGCCGTCGCTACGGCCGTCACCACGCCCATCCCGGTGCAGCACGATCGCGGCCGGGCCGCCCGGCACCGGCACAGCTGTTCGATCGATGTCGAAGCCGCGACCCCCATTATGGAGGTAGATCAGCGCGCCCCGGCCGGCTTCGGCAATGGCCTGGAGCGATCGCTCGACCGAGCGCGCGCACTCACACAGCTTCGACCCGAACACCTCACCCGCAAGGCAGTGCGAGTGCACCCGCACCAGCACCGGCTTGTCTTTACTGTCGCTGCTGCCGTCGCTCGTGCCCTGTTTGACCTCGCCGCGCACCAGCGCCAGGTGGCTTTCGCCGCCATGCACCTCACTTTCATAGGCAATCATGCGGAACTCGCCGAAGGCGGTCGGCAGCATCGACTCGGCCACGCGGAAGATATAGCGCTCGTGCTGCAGGCGGTAGCGGATCAGCTCGGCGACAGTAAGCATTTTGAGGCCGTGCGTGCGGCAGAAATCGATCAGGTCGGGCACGCGCGCCATCGAACCGTCGTCGTTCATGATCTCGCAGATCACCCCGGCCGCCTTAAGCCCGGCCATGCGCGCCAGGTCGACTGAAGCCTCGGTTTGCCCGGCGCGCACCAGCACCCCGCCCTTGCGCGCCCGCAGCGGGAAAATGTGCCCGGGCCGCGCCAGATCGGCCGCGGTGCCATTCGCGTCAATCGCGACCTGGATGGTGTGCGCGCGATCCGCCGCGGAAATGCCGGTGGTGACGCCCTCGCGGGCCTCGATCGACTCGGTAAAGGCGGTGCCGAAGCGCGAGGAGTTGGACGCAGTCATCGGCGGCAGGCGCAGGTAGTCGGCGCGCTCCTCGGTCAGGGTCAGGCAGATCAGTCCGCGCCCGAACTTCGCCATGAAGTTGATCGCCTCCGGCGTGACAAACTCCGCCGCGAGGGTGAGATCCCCCTCATTTTCCCGATCTTCGTCATCGACGACAACCACCATGCGCCCGGCGCGAAACTCATCGAGCGCGCCCTCGACAGTGGTGAATGGTGTCTCGAAAGGAGCTGCCATATGGGTCTATTGTCGACTACTTCTAGGCCGGTTGGAAGCGGGTGCGTTGGCGGGAGTGCAAATAGGCCATTTCGGTCGGGACTATACACATCACGCTCGTCCGCTGGCGGCGATTCGGCAGGCTTACACGAATCCATAAGGCAGATTTCGAATATCTATGCACTTTCGTAATCTGTCGTTGATTTGTTTCGGGTCACGCTCGTACTGTTCCGCTCAGTTACGATTCCAGATTTCTAAGGAGCTTAACATACATGAGTACCCTACGTTCGTCCGTTTATCGTTCGCGAAGGCCGGTCGCCTGCCCAGGCTCACAGCATTCGTAGCCGAGATCGGCGCCTTCGCTTTAGGCTCTGCTCACGCTCAAACATTTCCAAATTTTACAGGTTTTCACAATACACCTAGTATCAATAACACGATTACGCCAACGCGTTTTCATCTCCCGTTGTCGGCGTCAACATTCTGAATAACGCGGACTGCGGCATTGGCTCCTACGGAAGCTCGCCATTTGTCCAGGGCAGCATCGTGTCGGGCACACTGCACACGGCCACTGGAGCTGGGTGTCCTAATACGAGTGCGGTAGCTAATCCATCGCGGGCGGCGGGCACGGGGATCTACATCGTCGGTCAGCTCGCGGCGGGACCTCCCTCGGTATTCTCGGAAAGTACCATGACCAAAAACGCAAACGATATCTCTCGGTCAGACCGAAGCCCCAGGCATCACTATCGTCGATGGCGGCAGTGTGCTTATGAGCAACAATGTCATAACGCAGAACATAGCAAAAATTGCGGGCGGATCAGGTATCTCGATATGGGGCTCTACGTCTGCGAGCATCATGCAAAATTTCGTGGTTGTAAATGTTGAGAACGCTACGCCGCCCTTTGCTTTCTTCACAACCGGAGGCAGTAACCAGGGAGGAATCAGGATAGCGGGGTCGAGCAATGCGATCAGTTATCTGACGAGCAATACAGTAGCGCTCAACACCTATATTCCACCGCCTCTATCTTCTGGATTCAACCCTAGTCAGGGCACCCAGTTTTGGGTTCAGGACTATGGCACGGTGGTAGCGAGCAACAATCTTTTTGTAGGTGCCGATACCTTTGCTGCGGTCGAATGCGTCGATATCCCAGTAGGTACTAGCACTGGTTCTTTAACCCTGACCCTGAGCCACAACGACGTGTACACCGCTGCCGGACCCGCTACCTACGACGGAATCCGCTGCGCGGGCCTAATAGGAAGTAACGGGAACATCTCGGCCGACCCGCTCTTTCTGGACCCAACCGCAACCAACCCGAACTTCCAGCTCCAGCTAGCCTCACCTGCCGTCGATGCCGGACTCAACACGGCCGTCGGAGTCGGCCTGACTGACCTCACCTGTGCTCCACGCATCCAGAATGCAAAAGGGCTCCCGACCGCGATCATCGACATGGGTGCTTATGAGCATGCCGGTGTGCCAAGCCTGCCGCCTGCGCCGGACTTTGCGTTGACGCTCACCC
>CAXTMW010000259.1:2608-3084 GCA_964245455.1 uncultured Acidobacteriaceae bacterium | reverse complement strand
AGGGCCGGGCAGCTTGTCGGCAGTGGGCGCGCCTGTCACCATCGGGCAAACCGTTGCCATCTCAGACACGGCAACCGACGAACCGCATCCGTTCCGCTACGCCTGGGGGAGCCCGGCGGCGCAGTTAGAGTCGAAAGCCGCGATGCACGCCCTGGCGCTGCGGGCGCTTGCGACCGCGGCCCAGGCCACGTTTGGTCCGGCCGCGCGCGCGTCCGCCCAGGAGACCGCGGCGCTCGCGCAGGCGGCCGCCACGGCGGAACGGACGGTTCCAGCCGGCAACGCGAACAACGCTGCCGGAGCCGCTCGCGCCCGCCGCGCCCCGGCAGCCGCATCACCTGCTGCAGACCCGCTCGCCGACGCCGAGTGGAACGCCTTTGAGCTGAGCTACGGCAGCGGCGCAACCTACGTCTACGCCGCGCACACCACGGCGACCGCGGCCACGGGCCTGAGCGATTGGTCCTGCAGAAGCCGACCGG
>CAXTMW010000259.1:0-2598 GCA_964245455.1 uncultured Acidobacteriaceae bacterium | reverse complement strand
GCGCAGCCTGACTTTTACGGCAAGCCGCACCTGGTTTTCTCCTCCACCACCCGCGGCGACCAGCTGGCGCAGGCGCCGGTGATGCACCTGATCGACGCGGTCGACGCCGACGGCGACCATCGGGCGGAGCTGCTATTTGAGCTCCAAGGCGCGGGCACACCGCCCTCCAGCCGCCAGTTCGCGTTGTACAGCGTGCTCGCCGGCAAGGCGACCCCGGTGTATGCGAGCGATGCCGGCGTCGGGCAGTAGCGCGCTATCGCTTGAGAGTGGAAGCGGGCACGACCGGGTTCCAAGGCACGGGCGAGGCAAGCACCATCGAGGTATTCGTGGCGACGTACGGTGTCAGCGAGTCGATCACCTTCTCAAGGTGCGGCAGGTCGCGCACGGCTACCAGGAGGATGTAGCTTTCAGCGCCGGTCACGCGGTGGCACTCGCGCACCTCGGGTACGCGCTGGGCCAGGCCGTTGAAGTGCGGCAAGCGGTCGCCGGGCACGGTGATCTTGATAAAGGCACGCAGCGGCAAGCCGACCTTTGCGGGGTTAACCACCGCAATGTAGCGCTCGATGACGCCCGCGTCCTCCAGGTGCCGCACCCGTTCCGCGGCGGCAGGCGTTGACAGGCCGATACGCCGGCCCAGCTCGGCGAAGGCAAGGCGCGCGTTCCCCTGCAGCTCCACCAGGATCTTTTGATCGATCGCGTCCAGGATTTCCGGGGCAGGCGTTTCGAGCATCGCTGGTCCCTCACAAGCAATCGAGACTTCTTGCCGTCGATTGTAAGGTACTCTATAAGAAAAACCGCGAGGTTCTACTGGGCGTACGACTCTTTGGCTCCTAATCTTATGGAGTGTCCACTTCCTCCAGCTTCGGGCTGAAAGCTTCGCCCGCCTTTGGTCCCGTAGCGGCCGCCGGCTGTCGGGCGCTGGGTCGGCTTCGCGCCCTTAGCGAAGCGATCGGCAACACGCCGTTGTTCGCCATCCGCTACCGGTTCCAAGGGCGCGAAGGAACGGTATATGCGAAGGCGGAACACTTGAACCTGACCGGCTCCATCAAGGACCGTATGGCGCTGCACGTGCTCCGGACAGCCTACGAGTCCAGGCAGCTGCGCGAAGGCGACACACTCGCCGAGGCGACCAGCGGCAACGCCGGCATTGCGTTTGCCGCGCTGGGTCGCTCGCTGGGCCACCGGGTGCGCATCTGCATGCCGGATTGGATGAGCCAGGAGCGGCGCGATCTGCTGCGCTCCTACGGCGCCGAGATCTGCCTGCTGTCACGGGAAGAAGGCGGGTTCCTCGGATCGATCCGCCGCACGGAGCAGATGCGGGCCGCTTCCGATTCCAAGGAGAACGGCGTGTTTCTTCCCCAGCAGTTCGAGAACCAGGCCAACGTGGACGCGCACCGGCTCGGCACCGCGCCGGAGCTGCTGGCGCAGCTCCGCGGCGTGCCGCTCGATGCGTTTGTCGCCGGCGTGGGCACAGGCGGCACCCTGATGGGCGTTGCGCGGGCCCTGCGGGAACACTCGCCGCGAACCGTGGTCTGGGCGGTGGAGCCTGCCGAGTCGCCGACGATGAGCACCGGCCACAAGGTCGGCTCGCACCGTATCCAGGGCATCTCGGACGAGTTCATCCCGGCGATCGTACGCAAACAGGAGCTTCACGGCATCCTGCAGGTTTCCGACGGCGACTCGATCCTGATGGCGCGCAAGCTCGCCTCGACTCTTGGGCTGGGCCTGGGCATCTCGTCAGGGTGCAATTTTCTGGCAGCGATCGAGGCCGCCGAGCGGTGTCGCGAACGGGGCGGTGCAGACGAGCCGGTGGTCGCGACCGTCTTTCCGGATGACAACAAAAAATATCTAAGCACCGCGCTGCTTCGGGAAGAGCCGATGTGTGCTGGGTATCGGACTCCCGAGGTCGAGCTGCGCGACCGCGATGTGCTGCCGCGACCAAATCTCGCGCCGCAGTAGTATGCGAGAAAAACAGAGCGGACGAGCCTTATGGCTCGTCCGTATACAGCTCACCTGCGCTGAACGCTACCGGCCGTAGTACTGCACGTGCGCGTAGGTGCCTAGTCGCGGGTTGTAGGCCAGGTACCAGCCTGGATCGTCCGGGTCATCGTAGAGCACCACATCATCTGCGCCCCATTGCCAGCCGTTCACATAGCCGAGGTCATAGGGGGCAACGCCGAAGGAAAAGCCGTTGAAGAAGAAGCGGTTCGGCCCGCCGCCGCCGAGCCGGTATACGTAGCTCGGACCAAACTGCCCGGGGAAGTGCCCATGGGACCAGGGCTGATCGAGGTGGTAGTGCGCATCGCCGCCCTGGTGCCCGATCCACTGCCCGTTGTCGTGCACGTGCGGTGCGTCCGGATGTCCGCCAAAGTCGTTGAAATGACGATCGCCGCCGCCATACCCGCCGCCACGGTTGTCGCCACCGCCACGGTTGTCGCCACCGCCACGGTTGTCACCGCCGCCATACCCGCCACCACCATGCGTTTCAGGCCCGTGCTGGGGAACATAGCCGCCGCCCACATGACCTCCGCCTCCGCCATGTTCACTGCCGCCACCGTGTTCGCCGCCGCCTCCCTCGTGGCCCCCACCACCGCCTCC
>CAXTMW010000258.1:0-3128 GCA_964245455.1 uncultured Acidobacteriaceae bacterium | reverse complement strand
CCGCATCGAGCGCGGCGATCGCCGGCAGGATCGACTCAAACTCGCAGTAACACATGTGCGTGTGGATCTGCGTCTGGTCGCGCACGCCCGAGCTTGCCAGACGGAACGCGTCCACCGCCCACCGCAGATACGCCGCCCATCCGCTTCGCCGCAGCGGCAAACCTTCGCGCAGCGCCGGCTCATCAAGCTGGATCGCTCGGATCCCCGCCGCCTCCAGATCCCGCACCTCGTCCCGCAGCGCCAGCGCGCGCTGCAGCGCGACCTCGCTCGCGGCGACGTCGTCCCGCACAAACGACCATTGCAGGATGGTCACCGGCCCAGTCAGCATTCCCTTGACAGGCCGCTCGGTTGCCCCCTGGGCAAAGCTGCTCCAGCGCACCGTCATGGGCGCGGGCCGCTGCACGTCGCCGTACAGGATCGGCGGCTTGACGCAGCGGGAGCCGTAGCTCTGCACCCAGCCGTGCTCGGTGAAGGCAAAGCCCTCGAGCTTGTCGGCGAAGTACTCCACCATGTCATTGCGCTCAAACTCGCCGTGCACCAGCAGGTCCAGCCCGGCGTCCTCCTGCTCGCGCAGGCAGCGCACGGTTTCCGCTTCCAGAAACGCGTCGTACTCCGTGTGCTGCAAACGCCCGGCCTTCAAAGCGGCCCGGGCGCGGCGCACTTCCGCGGTCTGCGGGAATGACCCGATAGTGGTCGTCGGCAACAGCGGCAGTTGCAGACTTCGCATCTGCCCCTCGATCCGCCCGCCATACGGCGTCGCCCGCACAAAGCTTTCCGGCGTCAGTGCGGCCAGCTTCGCCCGCACGGCCTCGTTGCGGGTCGACTCGGCAGCCGCCCGCGAAAGGAGCGCGGCGCGATTTGCCGCGTGCTGCGCAAAGGCCGCGGCCGCGCCGGACGCCAGCGCCCGCAGCTCATCGAGCTTTTCGACGGCAAAAGCCAGCCACGACCGCACCACCGGCTCCAGCTTTGTCTCCCCTGCAGCATCGACCGGCACGTGCAGCAGCGAGCACGAGGGGGCGAGCGCCACATGCTCCGCGCCAAGCGCGCCCACGGCCTGGTCGATCAGCACGCGGCTGCGCTCGAAATCGTTCACCCAGATGTTGCGCCCATCGACCACGCCTAAAAAGAGCGACTGCTCGGGCTTGACTAAAGGCAGCGCGGCCGCGAGCTGCTCGGGCGCGCGCACCAAGTCCAGGTGCACGCTCGCCACGGGCAAGCGGAACGCAAGCGCAAGATTCTCCTCCAGCGCTCCGAAGTATGTCGTTAGTTGCAGCGGCAGCCCTTCTGCCGCAAGCTCCGCAAAAGCCGTCTCGTACTGGCCAGCAACGCCGGAAGACAAATCGGTCGCGAGACACGGCTCGTCGATCTGCACACCCTCTGCCCCGGCCTCCTTGAGCGCTCGCAGCAGCTGCCGGTATGCGGCGAGCAGCTTGGGCAGCAGCGTCCAGGGGTCAAAGCCGCTCACCGCGGGCTTGCCGAGCAGCAGCAGCGTGCAGGGCCCAATCAGCACGGGACGGGTGTGTACTCCAAGCGCGCGCGCTTCCTGAAACGAGCTCACTACCTCTTCCGGCACACTCTTGAACGCGAGCTCTTCCGACCACTCCGGCACCAGGTAGTGGTAGTTCGTGTCAAACCACTTGGTCATCTCCATCGCGGTCTGCTCCCGGCTGTTTCTGGCCATGGCAAAGCGCCTCTCAAGCGTCACCGGGCCTGTGCCGAACCGATCCGGCGTGGCCCCCAGCGCCACCAGCATGTCCAGCACATGGTCGTAGAAGGAAAAATCGTTGGACGGGATGTGCGTGATACCGGCAGCCTGCTGCAGCTGCCAGTGGCGCGCGCGCAGCTCGCGGGCTGTCGCCTGGAGTTCCGCTTCGGTGCGTTCGCCACGCCAGAAGGCTTCGAGCGCAAACTTCAACTCGCGCCGGGCGCCCATGCGCGGGAAGCCCAGCGTGCCGGTTTGTAATGGTCCTGCTGTGTTTCGTTTTGTTCTGTCAAGAGGCATCAAGGTTCCTTGTCTGAGGCAAAGCGAGACATGGAGGAACCACCCGTGCGCAGGCCGCTCCGCTTACCCGGGGCCGCCGGGCAGCACACAGCAGCATCGACCTCCGCGCCCAGTCCACGAGGCGCCAAAGCTCGTCTGGGCGTTCAACCAAGGCGCTCAACCAAGGCGCGTACCCAGGGCGCACACCCGCAGCATCTGCGTTGGCGGCGTGCGGGCCGGTATTCGGACTTTGGGCAGCCTACCGGCGACCACTTCCCGCCCGACAAAGGGCAGTGTGTAAGGCACAAAGCCTCCTGTCGCGTTCGTTCCCATCACCGCTGCGGGACAGCGCCGGAGTCGCACCGGCTTCCCGTTTAACGGGCGCCGTAAACGCCCGCACCTGCACACCGTGAGTGTAGCCTACACACGGCGCAACCCTTTACTGAATGCAAGTCATCCAGGAGGACGCAAGGGGTCATCCTGAGCGAAGCGAAGGATCTGCTTCACCCTCCGCACTCACCCGTGCAGCAGCCAGTCATACTGCTCATCGGTCAGCGGCACCACCGACAAGCGGAACTGCCGGAAAAGAATGGATCCCTGAAACACAGGCGCGTCTCGCATTTCGGCAAGTGTGCGAGGCTTTTTGAGTGCTTTTCCGGCCTTGATTCGCACTACCGGGTTCTTCTTCTCGCTCGCGTCGACCGACACCACCGAGGCTGTGCCCACCACTTCCTTGCCGACCTGAGAGTGGTAGAGGACGAGCTTTTCGCCCTTGCTCATGCTCGCGAGAAAGTTGAGCGCCTGCTGGTTGCTGATGCCGTCCCACACGGTTTCGCCATCGCGCAGCAGGTCGTCAAAGGAGTACTTGTCCGGCTCGGACTTGAGGAGATACGGCATGGGGCTATCTTGCTCCGAGCGCCGAACGGTTGCAATGCTCTACGCCGTCCTGAACGCGGCTGCGGCCTTTTGCCGTCTGCCGTACCACACGTTCCAGGCAATCGCCGCGCCGACCATGCCATTCATCAGCACCGGCGACACAAGCAGCACTGTTGCGACCGGGCAGTGAAATACCAGCCACGCGCGCACCGCAAACTCCAGCAGAAACACACCGCCCCAGACTGCCGTTACCGTGCGCACGGTACGGAGA
>CAXTMW010000257.1:0-3135 GCA_964245455.1 uncultured Acidobacteriaceae bacterium | reverse complement strand
GTCCTGCTGCGCGGGCGTGGCACCCGGGGGCGCGGCACTTTGGTCTGAGCCGACCGAAGAGGAAGAAGGCAGCGCAGCCTGGTTGCCGCCCGCCGCCTGCGCGTCCGGGGAGGGCGCCGCGGCCGCGCCTGCGCCCGGCTGCACGGTGTCCTTCAGCACGCCGAGGCTGTTCGGGTTTGCGGCCTGCGGCGTCGGCGCATCCGGGATCGTGCTTCCTTGCTGCGCCTGGGCCGCGCCTCCCAACCCTATAAGCAACATTCCCACCAACGCAGCATGCTTCACGATGTATTCCCCCTCAAAATCCGACACATGCGTCCCTCAACCCGGGACAGAAATGAACGACTCGTACGTGTCCCACCATCATAGATGCCTGGAAACAGCCGGTCATTTGGACGCGTGATGCAGGGGCTAGAGTAGCAGAGCGCTCCTTTACGAACGCGCCCGAGATAGACATCGCGGGCCTTGCCATGTCATGGTTCTCCCATCGTCCTGACCGCGGCAGTCCACGCGGAGAATCTAGGTTGCCCATGCAGGCTCTCAGTCGTCGTCGCTTTCTCCAGTCTTCCGCTGCCTTTGCCGCTGCGGCTGCCTTGCTGCCTTCGCGGTCGGCGCTTGCCAATCCTCTCGGCCTGCCGCTGGGGCTGCAGCTGTACTCGGTGCGCCAGCAGCTCCAGACCGATTACGCGGGCACGCTGAAGGAGGTGGGCAGCCTCGGCTACAAGGAGGTAGAGGCTGCCGGCTTCAATGATCACTCGCCGACGGACGTCAGAGCGGGGATGGATGCGGCCGGGCTCCGGTGTGTGTCGGCCCACTATCCTTCGTCGCAGCTCACGGCCAATTTGGACGCGATCCTTGCGTTTCACAAGGGGCTCGGGACGGCGAAGTACATCATCTGCGCGTTCCCCGGCTTTCGCCCCGGTGCGGCAGCGGCCGGTCTGTCCCATAAGGAACAGGTCCGCTCCTTCACCCTGGATGATTGGAAATGGAACGCCGAGCAGTTCAACACCTGGGGCAAGCGGGTGCATGAGGAAGGCTTCCAGTTTGGGTATCACAACCACACTATGGAGTTCACTGCGCAAAACGGGGTAGTTCCCTATGACGTGCTGCTCCGCGAGACAGACCCGAAGCTCGTCATCATGGAGCTGGACTGCGGGTGGGTGACGGTAGGCGGCGGCAGCCCCGAGCACTACCTGACGACCTATGCGGACCGCATCAAGATGCTGCACGTGAAGGACTTTGCTACTGACGCGGCCCACAGCTCGATTGACAACCCGCCTCCGGCTGCCGAGCTTGGGCGCGGCACGGCCAACTATCCGAAGATTTTTGCCGCGGTCAAGCCGGGCGCCATTGAGCATATGTTTGTGGAGCAGGAAGCGTACCCGGATCTGCCGCCGATGCAGGCGCTCAAGGTCGATGCGGAGTATATGGAGAAGCTGAAGGCCTGAGCTGTCGGCCATAGCGGCATGAGGCAAATACTCGCTTCGCCTGAGCCGGTGTGTATGAGCCTTTTAGACCAGTGAAGTGGGTCATCCTGAGAGGGCGTGAGACGTTCCCATAGAGCAATGGATGACTCCTTTTGGAGCTTGCACTTGACACGACTGGCTTCCCCCATACCCGCTGAGCCGGCCGAGTGCGCTCGGCTGAACGACAGTGCGCGCCGCTCGCAGCCTTTCCGCCCCTGCAACCGTCTAAGCTTCTACCATGCGCCGCATCAGTCTGCCTACCCTCGCGCTGCCTACTCTTGCGCTGCTTCTTCTCTCGGCGCCCGCTCTGCGGGCGCAGTCGGCGCCTTCGCCGGACGCGCCGCCGGTCAGCACTGTACCGCCTCCTGCTGACGACGCGCAGGGAAGTGCGCCGGTCACTACCCTGCGCGTCAATTCGAACCTGGTGTCGCTCTACTTCACAGTCCACGACAAGCACGGTACGCTGATCCCGAACCTGA
The DNA here is from genome assembly GCA_964245455.1 of uncultured Acidobacteriaceae bacterium. Lineage (GTDB taxonomy): Bacteria > Acidobacteriota > Terriglobia > Terriglobales > Acidobacteriaceae > EB88. The sequence goes on along the minus strand of CAXTMW010000257.1, from coordinate 1,193 downwards.
CCCGGGACGAATGCGACGTCTTTGAAGACAAGAAGCAGCAGAAAGTACGCAATTTCGAGGCGCGGGCCGATCAGCCGCTGACGCTTGGCATTCTGCTCGACACTTCCGGCTCGCAGCAAAATGTGCTGCCGCTTGAGCAATCCGCCGGTTCCAACTTTCTGAAGCAGGTGCTGGGCGCGAAGGATGAAGCGTTCTTGATCTCGTTCGATGTGGACGTGAGCCTGCTGGAGGACTACACCAACAACGCGGCTCAGCTAAGCCGCGCCATGAACAAGGCGCAGATCAACACAGCGGCCGGCAACGGTGCCGCCGGCATCCCGGGCCTCGGCCAGGGCACGATTCCGACGCAGGGCGCTCCCAAGGGTACGCTCCTGTTCGACGCGGTATACCTGGCCTCGCACGACAAACTGCGGCAGGAAACGGGCCGCAAGGCGATGATCCTGCTAACCGACGGCGGTGACCAGGGTTCGAAGTATCGCATTCAGGACGCGATCGAGCAGGCGCAGAAGGCGAACGCGATCATCTACGTCATCCTGATTGCCGACCGGGGCTTTTACTCGGGTGGATCGATCATGCTGGGCGGGTACAAGATGGCCGAGGAAACAGGTGGGCGCGTGATCGACGTCGGCAACAACGGGAAGAAGCTGGAGGCGGCCTTCGACCAGATCGAGCAGGAGCTGCGGACCCAGTACGTCGCAAGCTATGTGCCGCTCAATACGAACTTCGACGGGAAGTACCGGACTGTAAATATTCAGTGCAAGGGAGACGGGCTGAAGGTTCAGTCGCGCAAGGGTTACTACGCAATCACTCAAGATGATACGGAATAAGGCGGGCTACCTATCGTCTGCTTTCCGATTCTTATCAAGTGCATTGTTAAGGAGCTTTTCAGATGAATCGAATGCTTACCCTGTCATTTACTGTCCTCTGTCTCGGCGCCGCTCCCATGGCTCACGCGGCAGATGTAAAAACCGACTACGATCACAGCGCTAACTTCAGTCAGTATCACACCTACTCCTGGGGCGACGTGAAGACGGACAATCCCCTGTATGTCAATCGCGTCAAGGATGCCGTCAACAAGGACCTGCAGGCAAAAGGTTGGCAGATGGTGCCGTCCGGCGGCAGCGCGATGGTATTTGCCAACGGCAGCATCAAGAACGAGCAGGAAGTGGAAACGTATTACAACAATCTGGGCG
>CAXTMW010000256.1:0-3216 GCA_964245455.1 uncultured Acidobacteriaceae bacterium | reverse complement strand
GAGTCAGCGATGTGGCGCCGGCGCGGATGCTAGGCAAAGATAGACTGTAGGCCATGATGTTACTCCTTTAGAAGACTAGGGGGTTTTCGGATGGAACTACCGCTGGTGCCGCGATGGAACGCTGGATGCCGTTCCAGACGTCCCAGCTGACGGTGGAGCTCTGCTGTGCAGTGGCCTGCGCCAGCGCTGCCGCATAGATTGGCGCCGCCACGGAAAGGAGCGATCGCGCCGCGTCCTCAATGCGACGGACATAGCCGTTACGGTACCCGGCGTAGACGTTGCCGGTATTGTACCGGGAAAGGGCACGACGAAGCGCGACCTGGGGGTCGGTCCCGTCGCGCACGGCCGCGTAGTTGCGGCTGAGTATAAGAGCGCCGCCGGATACCGACCTGCAGGGATCAAGCGCGTCGCGCACCCTGTAGCCCAACCGGCGTAGATTCGCCGAATTGATCTGCATGAGGCCAAGATCGACCGAGTGGCCGCGGTTCACGAGGATTTCGCCGGCGACTACGGCTTCTTCCAACGTGGCAAAGTCTCTTGTTTTGCCGGTGGTGTTATCAGCCACAACCAAGGTCCGGAAATTGCTTTCCGTCTTGGCGACCGCCGCTAGCGTCGGAACGGCGACGGATGATCCGCAGCGCTGCGCGAGGTTGGTGAAGGCGGCCAAGCTTAGCTTTTCGGCGTGACCTGCGGCGGGCACCATCGCTAGGACGATGGTACATGAGCACAGGACCGCGCGCCGGCCGAACCATGGCCGTTGCGTTAAGCGGAGCAGCGCGCCCGATCGCGTTACGGCTTCGTCGTTTAGTTGCCCCGGGAACCGCATTGCTACGTTCATGATGTCCAACCTGCTGCGTTTTGTGAATACGCCTACCAGACGCGACACCAGAGATGATCGAAGGCAATGTCGCAGCGTGCAAGCCTGTTCAGTAGCCTGCTTCTGGCAATTAGGACGTACAGTCACGGGTCGTACCTTGTCGTCGAGCATTTAAGCATTGCGGCCGTCCTATGTATACAGTGATCCCGTACAAACCATTCTATGGTACTACCGATGGATATTGTATTGGGCGCCTATCGGCGAATGCTAATGCGACATATAGCCATGCAAGCGGTCATGGTGGCGCTGCCTTTCGATCGTGCCATGACTCAGGAGCTTGAGTGACGGCCCTGGTGTATGGTCGATAGGCTCCGAGGCGCCGCTTCGTCCGACGAGCGGGGGCCTCCACGGGCCCATGACTTACTGCCATGCATCCATGCAATTCCCGTCTTTGCGATCTTTTCGATCTTGACGGAGAATGCGTCCGGTCATTTGCCCGGTTAGTGGGAAGGATTTATGATGGCACGCGGTCAGGATCAGAATGAAGGAGTTTGGATCAATCTGACTGGGAAAGAAAGCTTCGCGCTGTCGATCCGGGACGGTCGCATTGTAGCAGCGAACAAAGTGACCGGTGGCAAGCTCACAAAGAAACCTGACATCAAGATCGAAGCGAAGCCGTTACATCAATATCCCGGTGATACCTTGGACGAAAAGGTCCGGGCCGAATTGCGTGACGTCATTGCTCAACAGGAGAAGATTGTTAAGGATAACCCAGGAAAGTTCATTCACGTATACGTCTCCCCGCAAGCGTTCAGAAAGATCGTGGGGATTATCAATGAGCACCAGCACGAAGGTGCGCTTGCTCAAGCGAACGCTTTAAACGACTTTGTCAAAAGCGAGCGTGAACGCCCTCGCGATAACGACCGTAGTGAACGCAATGAGAACAACGGCAGCGAACGCAGTCAACCGAACGAACGTCGCGATCGCAGTGAAAGCGATAGCCGCGAACCCAGGCAGGCTAACGACAACAACGAGCATGTTAGGGCAAACGGCGATAACGAGCGCCGAGGCGGCGGCAATGACTACCACAACGAACGCGAAACGCTTGGCGAGCTTAGTAGCCGCAACAACAGCGAGCACGACCTGGGCAGGTCGGACCGACAGCCGCTACCTGATCGCCCGCCCGCTGGGGCTGTCATCCGTGGCCGCTAGTTCCGACGATTTTGCGACGCTTCAGCAAGTCTCCACGGGAGACCACTGCAGAGTAATTACCTATATGAGGAGGGGCAAGGCTGGCTTGGGCCAGCACGCCGATTTCCGGTTACATTTTTTTCCTTTTGCGTTCTGGATACAGAGTAAGAGCTCGGTTGCATGACGCGGCTTATTTCGACCCCGGTCCAACTTATATACGGTCGGCCTCTTCAAGAGAGCCGCACCAAAATCCCGCTTGCGGCGGATAAGAGCTCAAGGCGACGATACCATTCTCACAGAGCGGCACTTTAGGCCATGTAATTACGCCGTCCGTCTGCCTCCGCATCTACCAGGACTGATCTGGTCCTGGAAGATTCCTGAAACTTGTTGTGCTACTCCCTCATGCAGCTTGCACGATAGCGCCCTCGATCACCACGCCAGCGTTGACGTACTTCCACAGGGCGACGAGCAACTTGCGCGCGAGTGCGACGATAGCCGGCTTTTTGGACCTAGGGCCGCGCTCTGACACCCGGGTCTTGAACCAGACGCTGAGCGCTGAGTCCGGCTGATGCCGTACCCACAGCCATGCCAGCTGGATGAGCGTGGTGCGCAGCCTCGGATTGCCGGCCTTGGACACACCCTGGTCGTTATTGATGTTGCCACTTTGCCAGTGAGACGCTGCTAGACCAGCATAGGCTGCAACCTGTCTGCGATTGTCGAAATTGCGCGACAGTCCCTCGAGCCATAAAACGGATGCCGTCTCGGATTCCCTCGACTTCTGCGATCTGTGTCAGCAGTAACTCGATGCGGTCGAGCTCACGGCCGATCTGTGCTTTCAGATATGCCGGAAGCGGTCGCCCGTCGCCGGTCACCAGTTCTTCCAACCTTTTGCGCCGGTCGCGTCGAAGAGGCTCGTACCCACTGATGCCTTGTCCGAAGAGCAGGCCTTTGATCCGGTTGACGTGGCGGATTCGTTCGATCGTCAGGGACTTGCGCTCGCGCGCGACGCGACGGCGGTCCTCGTCTTCCGGCGTCGGTACCCGCACCATCGCGCACACTCGCGGATCGCGGATGTATGCGAGCAGGCTTCGGAGCAGCATCTCGCCATCGATTCTGTCTGTCTTGATCCGACGCTTTCGCCGTGGGACCGCGACCGATGCCGGATCGACAACGTGGCTTTCAATTCCCTCAGTCTCAAGCACCCGGTG
>CAXTMW010000255.1:0-3217 GCA_964245455.1 uncultured Acidobacteriaceae bacterium | reverse complement strand
CAGCTTGTAGTTGGTCGCAGCTTCGTCCAGGTGCGCCGTCTTGCGCGCGGCTTCCGCCAGAAAAAAAACGGCATCTGCATTGCCTGGGCCAACGACCGTCGCTTCCTTGAAGCGGGCGTACGCGCCGGGGTAGTTGCCATCACCCATATACAGCTGGCCTACCCGGATGTCTTCCTTGGCCAGCTGCGGATCGTTTACCGTGTCACCCGCGCCGTTGCTGGTGCGCGCGTCATGGTCGCCCAGCAGATCTATGCCTTTCATGCGGGTGCGGCTTGAGCTCGCAGGCTCGCCCGGCGCATCGGCGTCAGGAGCCGGTCCGTTGGACGCCGCTTTCTCCGAGGCATTTGCGTCTTTCTCGGCTGCTTTCGACTCCTCTTCGGGAAAGGGATTCTCGTGGTCCGGCGCGGGCGTACCCGCCGCTGCCGGAGGACTCTGCACCGGGGGCGCACTCGTTTGCGCGAGCGCCGAGGTCGCAGCCAGGGTCAGCCAGACTGCCGCGCGGCCGCATTGCGTTAGGCGAGTGTGCATGCCGTTCTCCTCCTCCAGTCTAGCTCTCGGTCCTTCCCTTTGGACGCCAAGAAGCAGCGTCGAGCACTATACTGAGCTGCCATGGCTCTCGTCGTTCGCTCGTCCGCCATCCACGCCGCCGGTTGCTATACGACCACACCCGTCCCCAAGGACGCCTACGTGGTTGAATACACCGGGCCGCGCCTGACCAAGGATCTCGCGGACATCAAATACGAAAATCTGCCCATGACCTATCTGTTCGGCGTAGGCGATGGCACGCTGGTGATTGACGGCCACGGCACGGCCATGTTCCTCAATCACTCCTGCAACCCGAACTGCGAGACCGAGGAAGAAAACGGACGGGTGTGGATCAAGTCCATTCGCAAGATCGCCGCCGGCGAAGAGCTGACCTACGACTACCACCTCTACGACGGCGACCCCGCCGAGGCACCCTGCCGCTGCGGAGCGGCAGGGTGCCGGGGTAGCATGTTTTCGGGCTCGCAAGACTAAGACCGCCTACGCGGCTGGCGGTCCCTTCGGGACATGTTTTTGTTCAAGGCAAAAGCCTCCCTCAGAGGGAGGCTTCTGCCTTGAGGTAAACACCCCACGAAGTGGGCGCCAGCCGCGTAGGCGGTCTTAGCCCTAGTAGAATCAAAGCAGCCATGGCCTACCAGGTTCTAGCCCGCAAATACCGCCCCCAGCGCTTCTCCGACGTGATCGGCCAGGATCACGTCACGCGCACGCTCGGCAATGCGTTGGAGCAGGACCGCATCGCGCACGGGTACATCTTTTCCGGCCATCGCGGCATTGGCAAGACCACGATCGCGCGCATTCTTGCGATGGCGCTGAACTGTCGCAGGACGATCGGCTCGCCGGAGCGCCCGACCTACGAACCGTGCGGTACCTGCGAGAGCTGTGAGGAGGTCCGCGCGGGCAATGCGGTCGATGTCATCGAGATTGACGCCGCAACCAACCGCGGCATCGTCGAGATTCGCGAGCTGCGCGACGCTGCCCGGTACCGCCCGGCGCGCGACCGCTACAAGATCTACATCCTGGATGAGGCGCACCAAATTGCAGACGCGGCCTTCAATGCACTGCTGAAAACGCTGGAGGAACCGACGGACCACGTTGTGTTCATGATGGCGACCACGCAGCCCGAAGACATTCTGCAGACGATCCGGTCCCGGTGCCAGCACTTTTCGTTCCATGCGGTCCGCTTCGACGCCATTCTCGCGCAGCTGCGGACGATCGCGGCGGACGAGCAGGTGTCTGCCGAGGACGAAGCGCTGGGGCTGCTGGCCGAAGCCGGCGACGGCTCCATGCGCGACGCTCTGTCGATCATGGACCAGGCGATTGCGTCGGCACCGCTCGAAAACGGCCGGCCCGCGCTGCTGGCGGCGCAGATCCGCGAGCTGATGGGCTCCATGCCGAACGCAGTCTTTGCGCGGCTGCTGGAGTCGGTGAGCGAAAACAACTCGGCCGCGGTACTGGGTGAGCTGGATCGGCTGCTTGCCAACGGCAACAGCCCCGCGCAGATTGCCCGGCAGCTGGTGCGGTACCTGCGCAACGTCTTGATGGCGCGCATCGGCGGTGAAGGAACCGAACTGCTGCAGCTCTCGCCCGATGAGCGCGCGCGCGCAGCGGGGACGGCTTTGCTGTTTGGCGAAGACGAGTTGACGCGCTTTCTGCAAGTCATGCTGCGCACCTTTGACGAGCTGAACTACCGCCAGGAGCAGCGCTTTCACCTGGAGCTGGGTGTGCTGAAGCTGGTCCACCTGCAGCGCCTGTTGCCGGTGGAAGAGCTTCTGTCGCAGCTGGCCGGCAAGGCTCCCATTTCATCGCAGACAGGCGTATCCACACGGAAGCCGGTTGAACCGCTGCCGAAGCCAGTGGCTGCACCCGTTGCCCCACCGTCCTTTTCACCTTTCGAGCGGGATGCTCAACGGAAAGCCGCGCCTGCAGTGAACATGCCTGCTCCGGTGCGGAAGCCGGCAGTGCCCTCCCTTCCCGAACCGGCCGGTTCTATCCCGGCCGCGACGGAACCGGCGAGTTTGGCATCGGCGGCGGTGGTTGCGGTCCAAAGCGAGCCCCCGTCCGCAGCGGAAATCTCAGCCCCGGATCTCGCCCGAATGCATGATGCTGCGTGCGCTGCCCTGGAGGCAGCCGGGCTGTCCACAGCGGCGACGCTGCTGGGCGCGGGCGTTTGGACGGAAACGCCTGAAATGGTGCGCGTGGAGGTGGCAGCGAAGAAAATGATGCTTGGCCTGACCATGAATGCCGAAGCGGAAAAGCTGGTGCGCGCGGCCGTGCGCCCCTTCAGCGGCGAGCCGCCCCGGCCGGTGCAGTGGTTCCCGGGCGGAGCAGCCCCGGCTGCCTCAGCACCCGCCCGGCCCGCACAGGCCGGCAGCATTCAAGCGCTTGCGTTGGAGAACCCGCTGGTGCAGCAGGCCAAGCAGCTTTTTCAGGCTGAGGTGCGCAGCGTCGTCGATCTTCGCGGCAAGCGTTAAACCGCAGCAAGCCTTAGGGGCGTGTGAGAAGTTCCCATAAAGCAACTGTGTCATCCTGAGCGCAGGCGGGGTGCAAGCGAAGAATTTGCGTTTGCTCTTCCCAAGCGCGAAAAGTAGATCCTTCATCGTTTCGCTCCTCAGGATGACCTTTTTTGAAGCTTGATCTTGAAACAAGCGAACTTCTCACACACGCTCTTAGCAGA
>CAXTMW010000254.1:0-3291 GCA_964245455.1 uncultured Acidobacteriaceae bacterium | reverse complement strand
CGCAACCCGGAAGGACTCGAGCGCCGGGGTTCCGTGCTCGTGGTCGATGACGTATCGCACGTGCTGCAGGCGCAGCGTCAGGTGGCCTGGAAGGAAGTCGCGCAGCGGGTCGCGCACGAGATCAAAAATCCGCTGACGCCGATCTCTCTGTCGGCCGAGCGGATTCTGCGCCATCTCCACCGAGGTGATTTCGAGCGTTTTAATGGCGATTCGACGGCGGTGATTCGCAAATCCGGCGAGGTCATTCTTTCCTCGGTGGAAACGCTGCGGCTGTTGGTGGACCAGTTCGGCGCGCTGGCGGAGTTTCCGGCCGCGCGACCGCGCGCGGCCTCGCTCAACGAAATTGCCGAGAGTGCGCTGGCACTGTTCCACGGCCGTCTGGAGGGCATCGACATCGAGACGGCATTTGCGCCGGAGCTGCCGCCGGTGCTGGCCGACCCAGAAGCCCTGAAACGCGCCGTAGCCAACCTGATCGACAATGCGGCCGAAGCGATGACCGCGAGTTTTCATCGGGTGCTGCGCCTTGAAACCTCCTTGAGCGAGCGCACGGGCATGGCGATGCTCACCGTTGCCGACACCGGTCCCGGCCTGAGCCCGGAGGTGCGGGAACGCCTCTTTTTACCCTACTTTTCGACCAAGCAGCGCGGCACCGGCCTCGGTCTCGCCATTACCTCGAAAATCGTGCAGGATCACCACGGGACCATACGCGCCGAGCAGTGCGGGGCCGCTGGCGCCTGCTTTTTCATTGAGCTGCCGCTCGCCAGGGCGCTCGATCCCCTGCCGCTGGCGGAAAACGTGCCGGCGTGACCCATATCCTGATCGCCGACGACGAAGCTCCTATTCGCGACACGCTGTCGGAGATCCTGCACGAGGAAGGATACGCGGTGGCGAGCTCCGCGACCGCGTCCGAAGCCTTGCTGCTGCTGCGTGACGCCCACTACGACGTACTGCTGCTGGATGTGTGGATGCCCGATCGAGACGGGCTCGACATGCTCGGCGAGATCGGCACGTTTGCGAGCGACGGACGGCCGGAGGTCATCATGATCTCGGGCCATGGCACGATCGAAACCGCGGTGCGCGCGACCAAGCTCGGCGCCTTCGACTTCCTCGAAAAGCCGCTCTCGATCGAACGCACGCTGATCACCATCAAGAACGCGGTTGAAAAGCGCCGGCTTCGTGCCGACAACCGTGAACTGAAGCAGCAGTTGACCGGCGGCACCTCCATCACGGGCAACAGCGTTTCCGCTAAGGCATTGCGGCAGCAAATTCGCCTGATGGCGCCGACCAACGGGCGCGTGCTGATCTTCGGCGAGTCCGGCACGGGCAAGGAGCTGATTGCGCGGGCCATGCACGCCGAAAGCCTGCGCAGCGAGCGCATTTTTCTGGAGCTCAAGTGCGCCGCGATCCCGGAAAACTACATCGAGAGCGAGCTGTTTGGGCACCGCAATGGTGCCGTCGCGGGCGCGCCGCCTGAAAAGCGCGGCATTTTCGAGCGCGCCGACGGCGGCACACTGCTGCTGGACGAAGTGGGCGACATGAGCCTCAAAACGCAGGCAAAAGTGCTGCGCGCGCTCGACGAGCAGAGCTTTACCCCGCTCGGCGGGCGCGAACCGCTCCACGTGGACGTGCGCGTGATCGCGACCACAAACAAGAACTTGGAAGAAGAGATCGCGCACGGCAATTTTCGTGAGGACCTGTTCTACCGTCTCAATGTCATCCCTTTTTTTGTGCCGCCGCTGCGCGAACGGCGCGAGGATGTTCCGCCGCTGGTGGCCGGATTTTTGAACGAAATCGGCCGCGAGTACGGGCGGCCGCACGTCGAGATCGCCGCCGACGCGCTGGAAGGCATGAAAAGCTACAGCTGGCCCGGCAATGTGCGGGAGCTCAAGAATATCGTGGAACGCATGCTGATCCTGAACCCCCATGTGCGGCGCATTGAGCGCAGGCACCTGCCCGCGCTGATGCTGCGCACCCCGGCCAGGCCCGCGGGGGGCGGCGTTGAAGAGTTTGCCTCGCTGCAGCAGGCGCGTGAGGCCTATGAGCGCGACTTCATCCTGAAGAAGGTGGACGAGTGCCACGGCAACATGAGCCGCGCCGCCGAGGCGCTCGGCCTGGAGCGCAGCCACCTATACCGCAAGATGCGGGCACTCGGCATCCCCGTACGCGACGCCTGATAGGGAGAGCCGGCGCGGGTTCATCTAAAAGAGAGAAGGCCCGTACCTGACGATGAGAACGGAACGGGTGTGCGTGAGGAGCTGGTTTATGCCAGGTTCGCACTTGGGGAACAGGTCGTCCTGAGAAGGTGTGGGAGAAGTCGCTCGTTTCAGGATCAGGCTCCCAAAAAGGGTCATCCTGAGGAGCAAGACGGGGTCCCCGGCGAGCTTGCTCGCTGGGGTGTCCGAAGCGACGAAGGATCTGCTTTTCGCGCTGGGAAGGAGCAAAAGCAGATCCTTCGCTGCGCTCAGGATGACCCACTTAGTTCATTCGGAGTTCTCACACCCCTCTCAGGGGAGCGACTGAGAATCGCTTCATGCTCTACTCCACGCGAAACAGCGCCGCCCCATGCATCGGCAGAGTCCCCGCAAGCTCCCGCACACGGCCGATCTCCTGCGACTGCCACAGGTCCCTCACACGATGCTCGCCTCCGTGCACGCCCAGCTGCTTCCAGCTGAAGTGGAAGGTGCTCGGGGTATTGCCCAGGTTGAAGACCGCATAGTCGATTCCTTTTCCCTTTCCTTTCTCCTGCGGCGCATCAGCACGCCACACAACCAGGCCGCCGTCCACCAGAAGCTCGCGATTCCCGCTGGAGTGCTGGTCCACGGCAAGCACCTCGCGATTGGTCAGCAGGGCCTCGGTGAACGAGTCCACCTCCGGAAGGTTCGCGCCGAGAATCAAGGGCGCTCGCGCGATCGACCATAACGTCAGCGCGGTACGGGTCTCGTCGTAGTTGAGCCTCGAGAGCCTCGGCTGGCCCCATCCGGGGCGCGGCCCCAGGTAGCCGATCGGCAGCATATCGGCGTCCGGCCAGTGCCCGGCCTGCTGGAACTGCATCCAGTTGGCCAGCACGCCGAACTGGTTGCGCACAGTTTGCGGAAACGTCCCTTCAATCGCCGGATCGCTCCAGATGTCCCACACGTCGCCGGAGATGCGCCACATCTGCGCCAGCGAACCGACCTCCTCCGCATGCGTCAACGCCGTCGGCCCCGGCGACAAACTCAGCAACATCGGTCGCCCCGCCTTGTCGATCGCACGGCGGATCTGCCGAATCTCACTCGCCCTGTACGGACGATC
>CAXTMW010000253.1:394-3326 GCA_964245455.1 uncultured Acidobacteriaceae bacterium | reverse complement strand
GTTCCATGACGAACGCAAAGCGCTGGCGCTCCAGAAAAGCCTGCAGCGCCGGTACACGCTGGCAAACGTGATCGAGTTCACCGGGCCTACCGGCCACTGGGTGCGCATCCGGCCTGCGGGCGATGACAAAGCTAAAGCGCAGGAAATCCAAAGCACCGTATCCCCTGAAGAAGGCGCGCCGTACCTGACGCGCTTGGACTGATCTTGTACCATTCCCACCGAAGATGTCCTGCGAAAGTCCTCACGGCGAGAGACTCCACTCTTCGCCGTCCACGATTGCCGCCGAAGATGTTTTTTAGACTTGGGCCATACCGCCATCGACAAAGAGTTCCACGCCGTTGACGAAGCTGGAGTCGCTGGAGGCGAGAAAAAGGGCAACCGTGGCAATCTCCTCTGGGCGGCCGAGCTCACCCCGGGGCACGCAAGACCGGTAATGTTCCCGCAATTCCGGAGCCATGGTTTGGAAAGGAGCCGTATCGATAGTGCCCGGGCTGAGCACGTTGACCCGGATGTTTCTATCTTTGAGCTCGACCAGCCAGGCGCGTGCAAAGGCAAGCAGAGCCGCCTTGCTGGCGGCATATACGCTTCTGCCGGGGAGCCCCTTGATGCTCGCTGCCAGGGAGCCGTTCATCACGATCGAGCTTCCATCGCGTAGCAGCGGCAGCGCTTTTTGCACGGTGAAGAAGGTACCACGCGTGTTGAGGTTGAAGATCGCATCGTAGCGTTCCTCGGTGGTCGAGCCGAGCAGGGTTGGGCCGCCTAGGCCGGCGCTGGCGAAGAGTATGTCAATCTGCCCTTTCTCGCGCTTGACCGTCTCATAAAGCCGATCAAGGTCGGCAAGATCGGCTGCGTCGCCTTGAACGCCGGTTACGTTGCGGCCGATTGCCCGGACGGCTTCGTTGAGCTTGTCCTGCTGTCGGCCCGTAATGAAGACGTATGCGCCTTCTTCCACAAACAGTTTTGCCGTCGCAAGCGCCATACCCGAGGTTGACGCGGTAATGACCGCTATTTTTCCGTCCAGTTTGCCCATGTGCTCTTGGAGGCTGATCGAGAAGAAAAGTTGCGCCGGCTTCCGGTTCACGCACGAGAGTTCGTGGGTGATCATAAGGCGGGCTGCGTCGTCCGCGGTGCAGCTAACAAGTGCTCGTTCACGCATCTAGATTGAGATAAATCCGCGGCAAATCGCAAACAGCGACACCGAGGCGATCGCAATCCAGAGCGTGACCCCCTGCACCAGCGGCAGCACGCCCACCTGCCGCAGCGTGCGCAGCGACAGACTGGTGCCGATCAGGAACAGGGTTGCACTCAAGCCCGACCGGCCCAGCCCGTACAGCGCGTGATACAGCGGAGCGAACTGCGGCAGGTACGCAGGGGCGGCTGCGGCGAGGCAAAACAGGAAGATGAACCACGGGATAGGCACCCTGCCGGCAGCTTCTCGCTTGCCGGCGGCTGCGGCGAGCCGCGCCATGTACAGCGCCGTTAGCAGCGACACCGGGATGATCCACAACGCGCGCGCCAGCTTGACCGTGGTCCCGATGGCGAGGGCCTGCGCGCCGTAGCGTGCTGCCGCGCCCACCACGGAGCTCGTATCGTGGATCGCGAGCGCCGCCCAAAGGCCAAACTGATTCTGCGTCAGGTGGAAGTGCGCCCCGATGGGCGGAAAAACCAGCAGGGCGAGCGAGTTGAGGACGAAGACCGTGCCCATAGCGACGCCGATTTCTTCCTCGTTCGCGCCGTTGATCGGCGAGATGGCTGCGATGGCGCTGCCGCCGCAGATAGCCGTGCCCGCGGTGATCAGAAAGGACGACCGGCCTTTGACGCGCAGAAGCGCTCCCAGGCTCAATCCGAAGGCAATGGCCACCGCGATGCCGATTGCCGTGTACAGAAAGCCGGAGCGCCCGGCATGAATCACTTCGTGCAGGTTCATGCCGAAGCCGAGCGCGACGACTGAGGCCTGCAGGAGGATTTTCGCAAGCGCATGGCTTTCCGCGCGCAGCGGGTGCTCTGTGGAGAAGCCGAACGCAATGCCGCCGAGCAGGGCCAACGGCGGCGTGATGACGCCGCTGGCCGCAAGCACAAGCCCTCCTAAAAAGATGGCTTGGGTCTTGCCGCGGCTCGCGTCCTGTTGCTCTGTTTCCCCTTGCATGGTGGTCCCTCTTCCAAAGGGTCAGCCCCGGGCGTAGCCCGGGTCCAAGCAGAAATACTTATCCCCGATAACATCGGCAGAACCGGCGACTTCGCGAGCGCCAAAGCCCTATGCTGACCTCATGCTTTGCTTTGCTCGGAGCCTCCACTCCGTACTTGCAGTGTTACCGGCGCGCTTAGCGGCAAGTACCGGGCCGGCGTATACGCTGCCGCCTGCACTGCTTGCCAAGGCAAAGGCGCTGGAGCACCTACACGTCGCGCTGTACTTCGGCGGCACCGCGTGGGATCTCCTGCTGTTGTTTCTGCTCCTGCGCCTGGGAGCCGGGCCGGCCCTGGCCGGCTGGGCCGGCCGGTTCACCGCGCGGCGCGGAGGCGGCGCGTTTGCTCGCAGACGCTGGCTTGAGGCTTCGATATTGGCACCGGCATGGTTGCTGATCCTGGCGGTCGGCGCGCTGCCCGGCGAGCTTATCGCCCAGCGTGCGGAGCTTCGCTACGGCCTCTCGGTCGAACCCTGGCCCGCCTGGTGGGCCGACTGGGTTGAAGGGCAGCTGCTATCGCTGCTCATCGGCACGCTCGTGCTCGCGACGGTCTTCGCCCTGCTCCGCTGGAGCGCCCGTCGCTGGTGGCTGGCGTTGTGGCTGCTGGTGCAGCCTTTCGTCATCCTGGGCGTGTTTCTCGCGCCGCTCGTCATCGATCCGCTCTTCAACCACTTCACCCCGCTCGCCGCGCGCGACCCGTCGCTGGTCGCCAAACTCCCGCAGGGCGCGCGCATGGGCGGGCTCACCCA
>CAXTMW010000253.1:0-384 GCA_964245455.1 uncultured Acidobacteriaceae bacterium | reverse complement strand
TTGGGCGGCGCCCGTCGCCAATGCGATGAGCCGTGCCGAGGAGCACGCCGCCGATGTGTACGGGCAGCAGCTGCTGACGCGCCTGCTGCCCAATGCCGCGGCGATTGAGGTCGAGGACTTCAACCGGCTTGGCCGCGCCTGGCTCGAAGACCCGACGCCCAATCGCTTCGTCGTGTGGTGGACCTACACCCACCCGCCCACGGAGGACCGCGCCGAGGAAGCCCGAAGCATGGGCGCAGGCCCTTTATAATCGGGCGAACCCCAGATAAACACCCCGGATCGATACGAACAATGGACGGAACCGCATGAATACGCCCGAAACAGACACCCCTGCAACCGAAACGCCCGAGAACGAAGCTTCCACTGCCGCGCACATTCCCGCAA
>CAXTMW010000252.1:1919-3461 GCA_964245455.1 uncultured Acidobacteriaceae bacterium | reverse complement strand
GTGTTTTTCCCGTCGGACGCGTCGGTGTGCATGTGGAGATCGCCGCGGATGTCGCCGATCTCGATCAGCTTCGGCAGCATTCTCGCTTCTGCCAGCTCGATTTCGCCGTTGTTTTCGCGCAGCTCCGGCGGGATCCAGGCAAGGCCCAGCGCGGCATAGATCTCCTCTTCACTTGCGCCCGCGACAAACGAACCGTTCTCGACCTGCGCCAGCGCGTACTCGCTCAAGGTGTAGCCGCGGCGCAGCGCGCGCTGCCGGATGGAAACATTGTGCGTTTTTGACCCGGTAAAGTACTGCAGCGCCGCGCCGAACGAGCCCTCGGGCAGCAGGCGCACGTCGACCTGCAAGCCGGATCGCATCCGAAACGAGACCTTGTTCGCGCCTTTTGCCAGGATGGTGCCCGCCAGCGGGTAGGCTGCTGTGTACTCGACTGCTTCCGCGACGCGGTCCTCGGCGCAGGCGGGCCCGGTCACCAGGATGTCGAGGTCGCCGACGGTTTCGCGACCGCGCCGAAGCGAGCCTGCCGGCACAATGCGCTCCAGGCCCGCGAAACCATTCAAGTATTCGATTAACTTTTCAGCCGCGTTCTCGGCGGTGTTGATGGTGAACCGGCCATGGTTGCGCTTGTAGTCGGCGATGCCGGCGCGCAGCTTGTCAGCAGCTTTCTCGCCGAATCGCGGCAGCGTGGCCACGCGCCCATCCGCGAGCGCCGCCTCAAGCTCCTCAATCGAGCCGACCCCGAGCGCGTCCCAAAAGAGCGAAACAGACTTCGGACCCATCCCGGGCAGCTTCAGCAGCTCCAGCATCGAGGGCTTGTAGCGGAGCATCAGCTCTTCGCGCAGCGGAAAGGTGCCGGCTTTCTCGATTTCAAGAACGTTGGCAACCATCCCTTTGCCGATTCCCGGGATGGAGAGCAGCTTTTTCGGCTCCGCGAGTAGGGTGCTTAGCTGGACCGTGCTCGCCTCGACGGCCTCAGCGGCGCGCCGGTACGAGCGGATGCGGAACGGGTCCCCGGCCGAGATCTCCAGCAGGTCGGCGGTTTCGTCGAGCATGGCGGCGATGAGGCGGTTCTCCATGACTTCTATTGACCGGGATCGCTTTATCCAGCCTGACTGCTTTAAAAAGAAGCACGCCGGCAAAGTGTGCCTGATTCCCGTTCCAAGCAAGTGCAAAATACAGCAACGGTAGTAGTTCCCCGGTCGATGCGCATCGTCCGAGGAGGTTCGGCACTGCTTCCGTAGCACGGTCCAGAGCAAAAGAACCACTGCCAGTCCCAATCGCCAGTCTGTATCTATGCAGTGCAGGACGATTGTTATGGTCAGCCGGAACCAGGAAGAATCCTGCCTCAGGTCCAGTTGTAGGTCCTCCTTTCCTCGGGCGGCTCCCAGGTCGTCTCTAGCGACCCAGGGCCGCCCGATCCGGTTTACCGCTCCACGCAGGGAAAGAAAGCGCTTTCAATCTAGGCGGACCTGCGCGTAAATGAAGCCGCCTGCCGGCTTTTTCCCCTGACGCTCGTAACGAAAATCGCCCTGCTACGGGTCA
>CAXTMW010000252.1:0-1909 GCA_964245455.1 uncultured Acidobacteriaceae bacterium | reverse complement strand
GGGTCATCCGGCGGCAGGGCGTTGTTGTTGGAATGTTTGAAGCGGAAGCAGGTGCGTCAGGCGATCTCGCGCTGCCGGATCACTTGGTCGGCCTGCGGACCTTTCTGGCCCTGGATGACGTCAAACTCCACCTCGTCACCCTCCTTCAGACTCTTGTAGCCGTCAATCTGGATGGCGGAATAGTGCACGAACACATCGGGCCCATCCTCCCTGCCGATGAAACCGAAGCCCTTCGCATTGTTGAACCACTTGACTTTGCCTTTGAAATGTCCCACCGGCGGTGCCTTCCTGTGTGCTCGGATTGCGGTTGGGGAGCGGGAGCCGGCCAGCCTGCCGGGAAGACGACTCCGGCATTCGGTTTGCTTATCTCTCTCGCGGCCGCAGCGCTGCCGTTTGGACGGACGTCGCGCGGTTTCGCTTCACTCCTTCGCTTTCTTTTTCGCCGCCTTTTTGCGGCTTTCGCGCAGCTGCCGGTACATCGCGATGCCTATCAACGTTTTACCGTCCAAGATTTGCCCACCCGCAATCAGCGCCTCGACCTGCGACAGCGGCAGGGGATAGATTTCAAGGGTTTCATCGGCTTCCGGCTGCGCTGTTCCGGCGGTAAGCTCTTCGGCCAGGTACACCTGCATCCACTCGCCCAGGAAGCCCGGGCTCGCAAAGTAGCGCACCAGTTCGGTCCACCGCGCGGCCGCGTAGCCGGTTTCCTCCGCAAGCTCGCGCTTTGCGCCCGCAAGGCGCTCCTCCCCGGGCTCGATCTTCCCGGCGGGCAGCTCCCACAGGTACTGGCCCGCCGCATGGCGATACTGCCGCTCCATGATGACCAACGGATCTTTTCTGCGCCCTTTTCCGGCGTCATCCATCGCAAGGATCACTACGGATCCGTTGTGTCGGATCACATCGCGATGGGTGACGTGGCCGTTGGGCTCGCGCACCTCCTCCTTCATCACCTTGAATAAAGGCCCTTCATACGCTACCTCTGACCTGAGTGTTTCCGCCTGCCCCTCGGCACGCAGCTCGGGCACCCGGGCAAACTGATCTTGTTTCTCTTTTTTCTTCGTCATCAAAGCTCCTTTCGCACCATTCTGAGTTATCCGATGCTCGCGAAGGCCAAGCAAGCAGCCGATCCATGCGCCCATGAGAAACTGGGGCAGGACGGAGGAAGACCCGTGGCCGGAGCTTGCTACCCGATGGCTGTGCTGCCGGGGCTTTCAAAGTTGTTCAAGGACTACATTTCCGGCGACGCGGGTGAGTTCTTCCCGACCTCCGGCGGCGCGGCCTGGCGCAGCCCTGCGTTGCCCCCACCGGCCGCGCCGGCGCCTGCCGCCCTGCTTGAAGCGCAAAACCGAGCCTCGCACGCCGGGCCGGCCGCGATCCGCAACATTGAAGCCTTGCGCGGAGGCGCGCGGGCCGTGGTCACCGGCCAGCAGGTCGGGCTCTTCGGCGGGCCGCTCTACACCCTGCACAAGGCGGCCACGGCTGTCCGGCTCGCCCATGATGCGAGTGAGGCGACCGGCGTGCCGCATGTGCCGGTCTTCTGGCTTGCGACCGACGACCACGACTTCGCTGAAGTCGACCTTTTCGCGCTGCCGGGCGTCGGCGGCGCGCTTCAAACCATTCGGCTCGGGGCCCATGAGGATCGAAACTCCGGCGCGCCGGTCGGTGCTCTGCGCCTTGGGCAATCCATCGAGCCGGCGCTGGAGCAGGCTCGGCTGCTGTTGGGTGCCGGGATGGAATGGGAGCTGCTCGAACGATGTTACCGCCCGGAGGCGACCCTGGCCGGCGCCTTTGCGCAATGGCTGGCCGCTACTTTCCGGGAGCAGGGCCTGATTGTGATGGACGCGGCCGGCCGCGGCGCCCACGCGCTGGGCTCGGCCGTGCTGCGGAGCGCGATCACCGACGCTGGGGA
>CAXTMW010000251.1:1469-3497 GCA_964245455.1 uncultured Acidobacteriaceae bacterium | reverse complement strand
CCATTGCCTCGACGTTGCCCGGCATTCTCACCTACAAGGCCGGCCTGATCAACGCGATCGGCCTGCTGCTGGCCGAGCCTCCGCGCGCGCTCGACGGGGAGCTCGGCACAGCCGCCCCGCAGCCGCCCACGCCGCCCTCGGTGCCGGTCGGCCTGCCCGGCGATCTTGTCCGCCGCCGCCCCGATGTGCGCCAGGCTGAGGCGGCGCTCCACATCGCGACCGCGGAAACGGGGGTCGCCGTCGCGAGCTTCTACCCCGACATCTCGCTTGCTGGCGACGTCGGCACGCAGGGGCTCAAGTCCCGCGATCTTTTCGGCCTGCCCTCGCGCGCTTTCGATATCGGACCTACCCTCACCGTCCCGATCTTTGAGGGCGGGCGGCTCCGGGGGACGCTGAACCTGCGCGAGTCACAGCAGAGGGAAGCCGCGCTCGCCTTTCAGCAGACCGTGTTGGGGGCGTGGCGCGAGGCTGATGACTCGTTGACCGGCTACGCCCAGGCGCAGCGCGAACGGGTTGAGGTCGCGCGCGCTGTCCACCAGAATGAGTTGGCCCTAGCCACGGCGCGTCAGGCTTTTCAGGAGGGGGCGACGGACTTTCTGAATGTGCTGGTGGTCCAGGCCTCGCTCTTGCAAAGCCGAAACTCGCTCGTCAATGTGGACAGCGAGATCAACACGCGGCTGGTCGGTTTGTATCAGGCGCTGGGCGGCGGTTGGGAGACGATCGAGGCGATCAAGTAGGAGAATCGCGCCATCTGCGACTTGGTTGAACGCAGTGGAATATCGGAGAAGATGAAGGAACGGACGGCGATACCAGCAACCTCGAACAATCGCCCTCGCTTGAGCGGTGAGATGGAGCTTGAAGGGGAGCCATCTCTGCCAGCATTGGACTCGACGCGGGTTCTCTTCGAGTGGTACACCCGGCACCTTTGCAACGCGAAGCTGCGAGATCCCCGTGGTCTGCGTGTGTGCTTTGGAGAAAACGAGTTCATCCATCTAATCAAATTGACACACAAATTTGGAAAAGAGCCCAGAAACAAGAAGCTTGCCATCAGCCAAATACGACGAGATCGCTTTCCACTGCGTCACGGCGACACGGCGAACTACGATCGAGAGCGCGTTCAAAATCTTGGCTATGCCGGAGTCCTTGTTCAGGAGCCGGACTTTATTGTCAAGAACTGGCAGGCAAGAGGGAAGGCCTATCCGGGAGAAGTATATGTCCGCGACTTCGGCTCAAGCGGTAAACGGAAATACTTGACGCTTGTCTGCGCGATCGCCGGCGCGAAACGGGTCCCGGTGACCATGTTTGCCAAGCAGTCCATCACTCACATGGACGCTATGCCGAGACTGTGGCCCTAAAAAGCGAAGGGGCCGCTCGAAGGCGGCCCGTTCTCACCATACTGTATCCCTGGTTCTGGGCAATAACGGGAGTGGGTACCCGCGCTTACAGACTTAGGATGCCCAAGAGCGTTGAAAGATGCAAGTGTAAATTTCTGCCGCTCCTATTCAATGGCCCACTTTGGTACTTAGAAGTCCTCGTCCTGACGATAGCCGTATCGTCGGTGCCCGGAGGGGGACTTGAACCCCCACACCCATCGAAGGGCTACGGATTTTAAGTCCGCTGCGTCTGCCGGTTTCGCCACCCGGGCACTTGGGCCATCCTAGCAGCGAGATCCGGGTCGAGGCCACGGTGCGCGCGCGCCGTGCGCAGGCGCTCCCGCAGCTGTGCGGTCACGACTCGGTGGCAGTGCAGGCACAGCGTGCGCAGATTGCGGAGGTCGCACTCGCCGCCGCCTTCAGCCACCGGGAGGATGTGGTCGGCGTCCCATAGGCTTTTGCGGCCAAGCCTTTCGAGACCCCAGACCGCCAGCAGCCGGGCACGATGCTCACCGCGGGCGCGGCGCATCAGTCGATAGGCGGCCAGGGTGTCGACCGTGCAGCGGGCACAGATGCCGCGGTCGCGCGCAAGCACAGCGTCGCGCAGGTAGCCTGGGTTCGTACGGAGCCGCCACTGATGGACGCAGTCGCCGGA
>CAXTMW010000251.1:0-1459 GCA_964245455.1 uncultured Acidobacteriaceae bacterium | reverse complement strand
GCGTTTGGAGACCGGTTTGGCTGCCTGCGATCGTCACTACTTCCAACGTACCGCAGCCGGGCTAGCGCAGCTCGGGGATCAAACGGATGGGGTACTTGGAACGTAACGTGATCTTCGGCTGCACGGCGACGGTCTGGCCGGGAACTAGGCGCAGCCGCCACTTCTGGGCCAACGTCGCGATCAGCAGAATGGCTTCCATCCAGGCGAACGACTCGCCGATGCACTGGCGGCTGCCGCCCCCGAACGGAAAATAGGTGAACTTGGGGCGAGCAGCCTTTGCCTCGGGCGTAAAGCGCTCCGGGTCAAAGCGCAGCGGGTCAGGGAAGTACCGCGCGGTGCGCTGCATGATGTACTGGCTGAAGAAAAAGTAGGTGCCCGCCGGCAGGCGCCACGGCCCAATCTCGACCGGCGCGGTGGACTGGCGGCCCATGGCCCAGGCCGGCGGGTACAGGCGCATGGATTCCGAGATGACCATCTCGGTGTAGCGCAGCGCCGGCAGGTCGGCGAGCGTCGGCATGCGGCCGCCTAGCACCCGGTCGAGCTCCTCGTGCAGCGTGCGCTCAGCATCGGGATTTTGCGCCAGCAGCAGCCAGGTCCAGGCGAGCGCGTTGGCAACGGTCTCATAGCCGGCCAGGAAGATCGTCGTGACCTCATCGCGAACCTGCTCATCGGTCAGCTTGCTCTGATCGCGCTCTTCGTCGCGCGAGGCGAGCAGCATCGACAACAGGTCGCCGCGGTCCTCGCCCGACTGGCGGCGCTGGTTGATCATCCGGTGTACCACCGCGTCGAGGCTGCGGCGGGCGCGCTTGAAGCGCATCAGCCCCGGGATCGGCAGGTGCAGCAGGGCCTCGGCTTTGGGCAGCGCGATCAGGAAGTTATACAGCTCCATGATCGCGTTGACTTCAGTGTTGATGGTCTGCACGTCTTCGGTCACGTCGGTGTCGAAGATGGTGCGGGCGACAACCTGGAGCGCAAGCCGCATCATTTCGGAGACGGCATCGATCTCGACCCCGGGCTGCCACTCCTCGCGCATAGTGAGCGCGCGGGCGCTCATCATGTCGCCGTAAGCGGCAATGCGCTGGCGGTGAAAAGCCGGCGCGGCGATGCGGCGCTGGCGCATGTGGCGCTCGCCGTCGCTGGTGATCAGGCCCTCGCCCAGCAGGATTTTCATGCGGCGCTGGGTGCGCTCCTTGATGAACAGCGGCGCCTGGTTGACCAGGACCTCGCGGATGAACTCCGGGTCGTTCAGGAAGACGATGTGGCTGGGCCCCAGCATGTAATGCGCGACTGGCCCGTACTCCTCCTGCAGGTGCTCGAACAGCAGGATGGGATTGCTCGCGCGGAAAAAGCGGCTGAACAGATAGAACGGCAGGTTGCGGCGAAGCCCCGGCGGGTAGCGGTAGCCGCCTCGCTCAATAACGGTCCAGGGGCGTTGCTGTGGCTGGGGAGGTGCCTGGTC
>CAXTMW010000250.1:0-3567 GCA_964245455.1 uncultured Acidobacteriaceae bacterium | reverse complement strand
ATCGTGATTGCGTCGATCTCTTTGAGCGCAAGTACGCGCCGGAAGTCCTGATCCTTTGCCGGAGCCTCGCCCATCGCCTGCTGCGCCGCGCCGGCGAACTTATTCATGATCCCAGTATCGACATCGCATACGTGCGAGATGCGCGCGGCGCTCTTGTTCGCTTTGAGCGCCGATAAGTGTGCGTAGGCGCGGCTGTTCAGGCCGATGACTGCAAAGTTCAGGCGGTCGTTCGAACCCAGTATCTGTCCGTAGCTCTTGGCTGTCGAAGAGAGAGCGAGCCCGGCGGCTCCGGTGGCGAGTGTATCGAGAAATGCGCGTCGAGTAATCACGATGGTTCCTTCCTGAGTGCGTCCGCTGTCGAGTGGGACCAGTGTTGCTTATGCTGCCAGGCCTGCCTTGGTCAGGCTGGTTTTCAGCCCGTCCATGCTTACGCGGGTGGAGGCTTCAGGCGTGCCCGCGCCGCGCCAATGCGTTTCCAGGCTCAAACCGTAGTGGTAGCCGTCGCGCTTGAGCGCTTGGAGCTGGCCGACCCAGTCCACCACGCCTCCGCCGACCGGTGCCCAGGCGTAGGTGCCGTCCGGCTTGTAGACCACATCCTTGCAGTGGCAGTGGCCGATGCGGTTTTTTGGCAGCGCATCGTAGCCGGTCGGGTAGGCCTTCTCCTTGAGAGCGGCCGCGTTGCCGGCGTCCCAGTTCAGCATGAAGTTGGCATTCGGAATAGCCGCAAGGGTCGCCGCTGCTTCTTCTCCGGTGCCTGTGTTGCACGACATTTCATTTTCAAGGAGTAAGAGGACATTGTCTTTTGCGCAGCGCGCGGCGGCCTGCTGCAGCTTGGCATTGATCGCCGCCCGGTAGGGCTTCACGTCGTCGAGCCGCCAGTAATCGAAACAGCGGATGCGATCGGTGCCGAAGGATTTGGTCAGAGAGATGCAGCGCTCCAGCAGCTTGTCCTGGGCGGATGCGTCAAAGTCGGCGTGGAACTGATCGCGCCGTTCGCTCTGCTTTGAAGGCGGCGCGCCGGGCCAGTCGGCTTTGAAGAGCGGACTCGCGAGATCGGTCACCTGCAGCTTGTACGTCACCAGGATTTTGCGCGCCTCCTCAATCTGCTTCGCGTCCAGCTCCGTCACATTCTTGTTCCACATGGAACGCAGCTCGATCCAGTGCAGGCCGAAGTCCTGCGACGCGACCTGGCAGGCTTTTTCAAAGTCCTGCGTGATCTCGTCGTTGATGACGGCGAGGCGGAAGGGAAGCGCGCTGTTGCTCTGGGCGCCGGCTCGCTGCAGCACAGCTGCACCGGCAACTGCGCTTAAACCCGCGAGGACCCCGCGTCGTGTAAAGCTCATGGTTGTCTCCTGCAATTCTAGAAGTTGAGCGTTGCCGCAAACTGTAACGTGCGCGGTAGCGTATTGGCGAGCGTGCTCGTAACTTGCCCGAAGCTGTTGCTGGTGGAGTCGACGTTCGGATTGGCGAACGCGGGATGATTCAAGGCGTTGAAAGCATCGGCGCGAAGCTGCACGTTCAACTGTTCGCGGATCGGCACCGTTCGCGCAAGTGCGCTGTCGAAGGTGACAAAACCGGGGCCGCTGTACACATTTTTGCCGAGATTCCCCAGCACCGCCCCGGTGGGCGCGGCAAACGAGGTTGGATCGAACCAGTGCCGCTGTGTACCGATGCCGTGCATGCGGGTGAAAGGCTTTACCAGGTTCGGCACCTGCGTGTTGCCGGGCGCGTTTAGCTGGCTGGCACTGGCGGTGATGAACAAGGGCGTTCCCGTGTCGGCCGCCAGGACACCGCTTAACTGCCAGCCGCCCAGGATGGCCGCGGCCGGCCCGTTCTGCAGGAAAGCTTTGGCTCTGCCGATCGGCAGCTCATACACAAAGCTCTGCGTAAAGGTGTGCGTCCGGTTCCAGTTTAAGGGCGAGTAATCACGCGCCGGGTCCAGGTAGAAGTTGAAGCTTCCCAGTCCGTTGGTGGTTGACACGTAGCCCATTGCCTTCTGGTAAGAATACGACGAAGTGCTGGAAAGCCCATTGCTGAAGCGATGCAGCAGGCGCGCCTGCAGGCTGTTGTAGTTGCTGTTGGTGCCTTTGCCCATCAGGTTTGTTACCGCGGTTCGCTTAAAGGCAGCATACTCCGGCTGGCCGGCTGCGCCGGCACCGGCGATCAAGCCCGCATTGAGATTGTAATAGGCAGGAATCTGCCGGCCTACATTGCCGACATAAGCCGCGTTGCCGACCCAGCCATGCCCAAGGTCCCCTTCAACGGTCAAGTTGTAGGACAGAATGGTCGGGTCCTTGTAGTGAGGATTCACCTCGATCCACTGCGAGGCGATCGGTGCATTGGGGATGATGCCGTTCGCCGGGATAGTCGCGACCGGTGCGGCCGGGAAGCCGCTGTCCAGATTTTGGGGTGCGGCGGAGTAGCTGTTCACCGGGTTATAGGAGACGTTCTGCCGCACAGGGTAGTTAAAGGCATAGGCATTGTCCTGAAAAGGCGTATTGCTGATGCCAAATCCCGCACGCACGACCGTGCGCGCATTGGCACGGTACGCGGCGCCGACGCGCGGCTGGAAGTTGCGATAGTTGACGCGCAAGCCTAAGTCCTTCGGGATGGAGCCATAGCCCGCAACATCCAGCGAGTTCGTCACAGGGTCGTACTGCGAAAAGCCGCCTGTGGCTTTCGGTGTGGAGGGTGGGTAAAACTCCCAGCGCAGCCCGTAGGTGACGGTCAGTTCGCGTGTTGCCTGAAAGGTGTCTTGGACAAAAGCAAAGTACAGCGTCTGGCGCCAGGAAGCATCGTTGACATTGACATCACGGCCAACTGCGTTCGGCAGATCGAGCGCGAAACTTGCGAAATCGTTGCCGAAGCTGGTCTTCGACCCTGATGCATTGAGCGCCGTTTGCCCGTCCGCGAAGGTAAAAGCGCCGCGTGGGCCGAAGGTCTGGCCCTGCGTCAGATCGTCCCGTACCCGGCGTATTTCGGCGCCGAACTTGACAGAGTGATTGCCGATCACGCGAGTCCAGTTATTGGCGAAGTCGATGTTGCTTTCGCCTCGGTCCCAGGGGTAGGAGGCGCTGTAACCGACCATGTACCCGTTCGCGTTGTAGCCGTTAATGATGACCGTTGCCAATCCGCTGGTAAAGGGGCTGACATTGACGCCGGGAATGCCGGCGTTGGTGGATGCTGTGGAGCCGTAGTCGCTTTGCTCGACGTTGTTGCGGTAGTGGTTGACGCCGACGCGCACATCGGTGAACAACGTCGGCGAAAACAGGTGCGTGTACTCCGCGGCAGTGTTATAGACGTGATTGATGCCGCTGCCGCCGCTGCTGCCCGGGCCGCCTGCCAGGCCAAAGGTTGACTGCTGCAGCGTGGTGGTGTGCTGCCAGCTGTACCGATATGACAAATGGTCCGCAGCCCCTATTTTCTGGTCCAGCTTCACGTCGAAGGTGTTGGTGTCCTGCTGAAAGCCTGGATTGACCTGGTAGTTGTTAGTGAGCGCCGTGCCATTCGTGTTCGGCAGGGGAATGAGCGCAAGGATGTTTTTCGAAGTAGTGGAAAAGCGGGCCA
>CAXTMW010000249.1:0-3585 GCA_964245455.1 uncultured Acidobacteriaceae bacterium | reverse complement strand
TCGCACCCGCATGCTGCCGGTGGTTGTGCTTACCTCGTCCGACGAGGAGAGCGATATTGTGCGCTCCTACAAGCTGGGCGTGAACAGCTACATTCGTAAACCGGTCAACTTTTCCGACTTCGCGGAAGCCACGCAAAGGCTCGGCATGTACTGGCTGGTGCTGAACGAATGTCCTCCGTCGCTTTAGAAACGCGGGGGCTTGAGCAGCCTCCACGAGCTTTGCGCGTGCTGCTGGTGGAAGACAGCGCCGACGATGCCCTGCTGCTCGAACGGCACCTGCGCCGCGCCGGCTTTGCCGTGACTTCGCACCGCGTGGAGACTGCCGAGCGGATGCTGGAGGCACTCGAAGAACCCTGGGACTGCATTCTTGCCGACTACAATCTGCCCACCTTTTCCGCGCCGGAAGCGCTTCAGCTGCTGCAGGCGACCGGGCGCGATATCCCCTTCATCATGATGTCCGGTGCGGTTTCGGAGGCGACCGCGGTGGCGGCGATGCGCGCCGGGGCCCACGACTACGTGTCCAAGGGAAATCTCACGCGCCTTGGGCCGGCCATTGAGCGCGAGCTTGCCGAGGCCGCCAGCCGCCGGGTCAAACGAGCGACCGAGCGGGCCCTCCGCTCCAGCGAAGAGCGCTTCCATCGGCTCGTCGAGGCGACCCCGCTGGCACTGCTGATCGCCGACATGGCAGGGCGCGTGACCTACTCCAACGGAGGCGCGGAGCGGCTGCTCGGCTTTACCCAGGCGCGGTTGAGCGGTGAGGGCCTGCACCTGTCCGGGATCCTGGCGCCGGAGGATTACGGGCCGGCGCCCGCCGACGCAAACCTGAACCAGCACATCGCCGCGGGGCTGCAGACCAAGGTGGACGGGCACCAGAAAGAAACCTGGGAAGCGACCTGCTACGACGCAGACCGAACCGCGATCCCGGTGCTTCTGGGCGCGGCCGTGCTCAACCCCGAGGCAGCCCCGGATTTGCGGCAGTTCGCGATCTTTTTCGTGGATCTGCGTGCACAGAAGCGCGGCGAGGAGGTGCTGCGCCGGACGGAAAAGCTGGCCGCTGCCGGACGGCTCGCCGCCTCCATCGCCCACGCGATCAATAACCCGCTCGAACCCATCGTGAACTGCATGTACTTGGTCGAGCAGGGCACCCTCGATGATGCCTCGCGCGGATACCTTCAGATGGCGCAGCGCGAGCTGGACCGTGTGACGCACATCACCACGCAAACCCTGCGCTTCTATCGGCAAAGCTCCCGGCCCATGCCGACCGCGATCCCGGACCTGCTGGACTCGGTACTCGCGTTGTACGAAGCGCGGCTCCGCGACCACGGCATTGCCGTTGTGCGGGACTACGACAGCGCGCCGCCCATTGTGGCGCTCGACGGAGAAATTCGGCAGGTTCTGGCCAACATCATCGGCAATGCCATTGACTCGATGATCGGCAGCGATGGCGCGAACACGCTGGTTCTACGCGCGCGTCCGAGGCGTCTCTGGCGGACCGGCGAGCTGGGGGTCGCCCTTATGGTGGTCGATCGTGGCACAGGCATCGACAAGGAAACCCTGGAACGGATTTATGAGCCGTTTTTCTCGACCAAGGGGATCACCGGCACCGGCCTTGGTTTGTGGGTTTCGCGCGAAATCATCGAAAAGCATAGTGGCGCAATCCAGGTACGCACCCGCATGACCGACCCGTCCGGCACACTCTTCCGCGTTCTGCTTCCGCTGGAGTCGACGACTTCGGAGCGTCCGTACGAACCTGGACTTCCTACGTTGGCCTGAGCCATCTGTAATACTCTATTAACACTCCATTTATCTGAGTCCTTTTCGCTCACGTATCGCTATTTGTCTCTTGACAGGTAGGCTCCTCTGCCGTTACGTTAGCAGTCGAAGGTCAGCTTTGCTAGCAAGCTTCAACAGGGCTTGCCAGCGGGGCAGGCGAGTCAAGAACTACCATGCCCGCGTATTCGGCATGTTTTCAAGGAGAAACGACCTATGGCATCCAGCACTGTTACATCCACCTTTACCCCGTTGCACGACCGCATTCTGCTTCGCCGCGTTGAGGAAGGCGAGTCCATCCGCGGCGGCATCATCATCCCGGATACCGCGAAGGAAAAGCCCCAGGAAGGCGAAGTGATCGCAGTCGGCAAGGGCAAGTCGAACGACGAGGGCAAGACGTTCCCGCTCGATGTGCAGGCCGGCGACCGCGTGCTCTTCGGCAAGTATTCCGGCACTGAGATCAAGATTGATGGCGAAGAGTTCCTCATCATGCGTGAGGAAGAAGTTCTAGGCATTCTGAAGAAGTAACGATAGAAGTAAGGACGCTGCGACGCGCGCGCGTTTCACTAAGTTTCGAGTTTCAACAGCACCAATCTGCTTGAGGAGAACGAAGAGTTATGGCAAAGCAAATTCTGCACGGAGAAGACTCCCGCCAGGCGATCCTGCGCGGTGTAAACACCCTGGCTGACGCGGTGAAGGTCACGCTTGGCCCCAAGGGCCGCAACGTGGTCATTGAGAAAAAGTTCGGCTCCCCGACTATCACCAAGGACGGCGTTACGGTTGCGAAGGAAATCGAGTTGTCGAACTCGCTCGAGAACATGGGCGCGCAGATGGTGCGCGAAGTCGCTTCGAAGACCTCGGACGTTGCCGGTGACGGCACCACCACCGCGACCGTTCTGGCGCAGGCGATCTATCGCGAGGGCGTAAAGACTGTTGCCGCCGGCGCGAACCCGATGGCGCTCAAGCGCGGCATCGACAAGGCTGTCGAAGCGATTGTGGGCAAGCGTGACGAGAATGGCGTTGTCACGGGCGGCGCGCTGAGCAAGTTCTCGAAGCCTGTCACGGGCGAGATGATCGCGCAGGTCGGGACGATCTCGGCAAACAGCGATTCCACGATCGGCACCATCATCGCGGAAGCGATGAAGAAGGTCGGCAAGGACGGCGTCATCACCGTGGAAGAATCGAAGACGCTCGAGACCCAGCTGGAAGTGGTTGAGGGTATGCAGTTCGACCGCGGCTATCTTTCGCCCTACTTCGTCACGGATCCGGACCGTATGGAAGCCGTCGTTGAGGATCCGTACATTCTGATCCACGAGAAGAAGATCTCGTCGATGAAAGACCTGCTGCCGCTGCTTGAGCAGGTGGCCCGCAACTCGAAGCCGCTGCTGATCATTGCAGAGGATGTCGATGGCGAAGCGCTCGCGACCCTGGTGGTCAACAAGCTGCGCGGCACGCTGAACGTTGCTGCGGTGAAGGCACCGGGTTTTGGCGATCGCCGCAAGGCCATGCTTGAGGACATTGCAAAGCTGACCGGCGGCCGTGCCATCACGGAAGACCTCGGCATCAAGCTCGAGAATGTGAAACTTGAGGACCTGGGCCGTGCGAAGCGCGTGACCATCGACAAGGACAACACGACCATCGTCGAAGGCCGCGGCGAGTCGTCCGCGATCGAGGGCCGGGTCAAGGAGATCCGGAACCAGATCGAGAAAACCACCTCCGACTATGATCGCGAGAAGCTCCAGGAGCGTCTGGCAAAGCTGGTCGGCGGCGTGGCCGTCATCAAGGTCGGTGCAGCTACCGAGACCGAGATGAAGG
>CAXTMW010000248.1:0-3659 GCA_964245455.1 uncultured Acidobacteriaceae bacterium | reverse complement strand
GGGCGCTCGGCTCGGGGTTCCGCAACCTGCGCACGCAAAATCGAATGGCCGAGGCAGCAGCCGTCGGGCGTACCAATCGCGACCTGCCCACATGGGTTGTCGCGGGAGGCTCGGTGCTTCTGGCGGTGTGTGTCTTTCTTTTCCTGACCTTCAAACCCGTTCCCGGAGCACAGGTGGGCTTGGCCGCGAACGCGGCGGCATCGCTGCTGATTGTGCTGATCGGATTTCTGTTTGTGACCGTTTCGTCGCGGATCGTGGGCTTGATCGGCTCGTCCGCAAATCCGCTCTCAGGCATGACAATTGCGACTTTAATGGCCACCTCCGCGATCTTTCTGGTGCAGGGCTGGACGACGCCCGCCTTTGCCGCGCTCGCGCTCACCATCGGGAGCGTGGTGTGCATCGCGGCCGCGAACGCCGGCGATACCTCGCAGGACCTGAAAACCGGCTTTCTGATCGGCGCAACGCCCTGGAAGCAGCAGCTCGCGCTGATGATCGGCGTGTGTGTCTCGACGGTCGCGATTGGCGCGACGCTGAACGCGATGAACCGGGGCCTGCAGGAGTTTCGCACGGCCGACAAGGCCTGGAACCTGAGCGTGCCGGTCGGGGGCATACAGAATGGCGTGCAGAACCAGGGGCCGTTCCCGCGGGCGCGCTTCCGGATTTCGAACGACGTTTCGCAAAGCAGCGGGTCGTCGGAGCGGGAGCGGGAGCAGGGGCGGGCCCGGGAGCGCTCCGGCAGCAGCTACATCCTGCTGAACGCGCTCGGCTCGCACGACCTCGCCGACGGCAAGTACCTGTATAACCCGGCGACCAGCCGCATCGAGGTGCAGTGGATTCAGGGCATCGGCAGCGAAAAGGCGGCGGCGCCGCAGGCCCGGCTGATGGCGACCGTGATCAACGGCATTCTGACGCGGCAGCTGCCGTGGGGCCTGGTGCTGCTGGGAGTGTTTCTGGTGGTCACGGTCGAGCTGCTTGGGGTGCGTTCCCTTTCTTTCGCGGTTGGCGCGTACCTGTCCATTGCGACCACGCTCGCTATCTTCACGGGAGGCGTGGTGCGCTGGATGGTGGATCGCGCGGCCTCCAGACACGCGGCGGAGGCCGGGGAGTTGGGCGGCGAGATCAGCCCGGGGTCACTGTACGCAAGCGGGCTGATCGCCGCCGGCGGCATTATCGGCCTGTTGGGCGTGGTGCTCAAGCTGTACGAGGCGGCCACGGGCAAGGTGCTGCCTACGGTACCGCACACTATTTTTTACAATCGCGGCGTTTCGGTGCTGATGTTCGCGGCGCTGGCGGGGTCGCTGTGGTACTTCGCGCGCAAACCGCTCAAAAGCAATTAACCGACATGCGCGTGGCAGTTATTACTTGTAAATCCTGATGACCCCAAAAAAACTTACGGTCGGGTCGATGGGAGCCCACCCGGATACTGTATCTCCCGGACGCCGGCGCGACGCAAGAGTATACGAAGCGGCGTTCTGGCTGCTCTTGGTCTGCTTTGAAAGCTTTCTGTTCCGGCTGCCGCTGCTTCCTAACGGTGACGGGCCGCTGCACATTTATCTATCGTCAGTATTCTGGAAGCTGGTGACGCACAGCTCGCCGCTGTATCAGCACTTTTACGCCGTGCGCCATCTCATCCAGCCTTATTCGTTTCACTACTACTTTCTTATTCTGCTCGAACATAAGTTAACCGCCGACGCCGCCGAAAAAGTCTTTGCGGGTGTCATCTGGGCAACGCTGGCGCTCGGCTTCCGCTCGTTAACCCGGGCACTCCGGGCAGAAAGCGCGGCAGCTTCGCTGCTGGTGTTTCCACTGCTGTTCTCATGGCCCTTTGCAGCCGGCTTTTTCAACTTCACCTTTGCCTGCGGACTGCTTTTATTTGCACTGGCTTGTTACACACGGATTGCTACCGGCGGGCGACCCTTGTATCTCGCCGTTTTTGTCTGCTGGTTGATTCTGCTCGTCCTCGCGCACCCGATCCCTATCATGGTGTTGATCTTTCTCATCTCGGTGGATCTTGGCTTGCAGTTCTACGCCGGTCGGCAACAAAGAAAGACCTGGCCTCTACCTCGATGGCAGGTCGCAGCGCTGGCCTTGGCCTGCCTGGCCTTTGTCTTTCCTGTCCTGATCGCAGATAAGTCGACGATTGCCGGTTCCTTGCAGCAGTGGCGACCCACGCTGCAGATCCTGTTGATGCTTGCCGGCTTCTATGTGCCATACTTTCAGGTGCACTCTGTGCTTGGCCTGCTTTATCAATTGCTCATTACCGCAATCTTGCCGGCAAGCACATGGCTTGTGTATCGCTTAAGGCGCAGAGCTACACCGGCGCGCGCAGGCAGAACGGCGGCGGAAAGGCTGCTCGCAGGGACGCTCGTCTTCTTTCTTATCTCTTTGTTTTTCCCGGAGAATCTGAACGGATCCGCGTTTTTCGCCGTGCGCATGGGCTATATCGTGTGGCTGCTTGCGGCCGCTTGCGTGGCAGGTGTATCGCTGGCTCCAACGGCCGCCAGGGCGCTTGCAGGTGTAGCTGCTGCGTTCGCAGTACTTTGCCTCGGACTGGGCATCGCCTACCTTCCCGCGATCGCCGCGCAGCAAATGGAGCTTGAGCAGGCGCCCTTGCCCCGGAATGCACGAGGCCTGTTCATCCAGCCGCAAAGCGGCGTCAACGGCGCGCTGACCCACACGCGCTGGCCGCTGAGCTACTGGGATGGCGTGCGCGCGTTTGCCGCGCATGACGACGTTCTGCTCAACACCCCATGGATGCAGCTGACCATCATCCCGCTTGGCGAGCGTGGGCGGGCGGGTTTGATGCGCGACGTTAGTCCGAATCTCGCTTCGGAAAGCCCAAACTTCGTTCTGCCCTGGCTGCTGGCACACCCTGCCCAGAAAGCAGCCGTGCTGCGCTCCGCCGACTTCATCTTGTTCGCAGACCCGAACAGTACCCCGTCGCAGCCGCTTGCCATGGCGCAAAGCCTCCTGGGGCCGGCGCGGCCGGGTTGGCAGTGTACAGAGCGCGGCTTCTACGCGGTGTGCGTCCAGGACCGCTCGCACTGACAAGCGCCTCGGCGGCTGTCAGCGGCCGGCTACTGCAGGTGCTTCAGCGCGTCCTTGCCGCCCGGGCTTGCGCGGTCCACGCGGACCGCCGCCGCGTAGGCTTTGTGCGCCGCGTCCGGCTCGTTGCGCTCGTCCAGCACCTGCGCCCAGTAGTCGAGCGCCGCGGCCGCAAGCTCCGGCGGCAGCGCGCCGGTTTGCGCGGCCTGCTCGGCGCGCGGCCCCAGGAAGAGCAGATCATCCTCGGCCTGCTCCTTGCGATGGAAGAAAAAAGGCAGGTGCCAGGTGGTGAGCGCGCGGACAAAGCGGGCTTCGAGGTTACTGGGGTCCGCGCTGACGGCGGCATCCATCTCCGCCAGGCCGTCCTGGCTCAGCGTGTGCTTGCGCCACAAAGCCCAGGTGCGCCCGGATTCCAATAGCTGCAGGCTGCCGGTGTAGGCCTTGAGCGTGGCGTCGTCAGGATGCTCGCGCATCAGGGTGGCAAACCGTTGATGCGCTTCAGCATCGGCACTGCGGTTGCCTTCAAGGTCAGCGTAGTAAGAAAGACGGGCCGCGGCGAGCTGCTGCCTCCAGGCAGAGGCAGCGAGGTTCTGGTCGGCCGCGCCGCATGGAAC
>CAXTMW010000247.1:0-3762 GCA_964245455.1 uncultured Acidobacteriaceae bacterium | reverse complement strand
GACGCTTGCGCGTGCGGTGCGAATCAGTTCTGATGAAAGGGCATGAGTACGCAGGCACTGGCATTTTTGTTTCCCGGGCAAGGCTCGCAAACTGTTGGGATGGGGCGCGATCTCCACGATCATTTCGCGGAAGCGCGGGCGGTCTTTGAAGAGGCTGACGAGGCGCTTGAGTTCCGGCTGAGCAAGTTGTGTTTTGAAGGCCCGGAAGAGCAGCTGAGGCTGCCCGCGTTTACCCAGCCGGCGATTGTCGCGGTCTCCATCGCGGCCGAGCGCGTGCTGCGTGCGCATGGGGTGCAACCGGCGGTGGTGGCCGGGCACTCTTTGGGCGAGTACGCGGCGCTGGTGTCCGCCGGGGTGCTGCCCTTCGCCGACGCGGTGCGGGCAGTGCATGCGCGCGGCAGATTCATGCAGGAAGCCGTGCCTGCCGGCGAAGGCGCGATGGCCGCGGTGCTGGGGCTCCCGGCGGACGCGGTCGCGGCGGTGTGCGCGCGCGCGGCCGAGCAAACCGGGGCGACGGTGGCTTCGGCGAACCTGAATGCGCCGGCGCAGAGTGTGATCTCAGGTGCGCTCGCCGCGGTCGAGCGCGCGGGGACGCTGGCAAAGGAAGCCGGTGCAAAGCGGGTGGTGATGCTGCCGGTGAGCGCGCCGTTCCATTGCGCGCTGATGCAGCCGGCGCAGGACCGACTTCGGCCCTTGCTGGAAGGCCTGGAGTTTACGGACGCGTCGGTGCCGGTGTACCCGAATGTGACCGCGCAGGCAGAGCGCGCCGGGCCACGGCTGCGTGAGGCTTTGGTGGCGCAGGTAACCGGCGCGGTGCGCTGGGTGGAATCGGTAGAGGCCATGCGGGATCAGGAGGCGCCGGCGTACTGGATTGAGGTAGGGCCGGGCAAGGTGTTGAGTGGGCTGCTGCGCCAGATTGACCGCGGCTTGTGCGCGCTGCAGGTGGAAGACAGCGAGAGCCTCCAGAAAACCCTCAGCGCGCTCGCCGTTTCTTTGTAGCCACGAAAGGAGTCACAGCCTTATGCCGGAAGCAAGCTCCATCATCGGCGATCTTCGCAAAATCTTGGAAGAAGTTGTTTCCCCCCTCGATTACAGTTCTGAAGTTGCAGGTGGAAGAGCTTCGGAAAGATGTCGATAAGCTCGAGTCGAAGATAGACAAGGTCGATGCCAAGATTGACTTGCGCTTCAACCGACTTGAACAAATGATCGGCCTTACACAAACGGTTCAGCAGGTACAAGAGTGCCTTGCCCGTATGGAAGAGCAAGAGCTAGCCACCACAATGGAAAGAGAACTGAATGAAGCCTGATTTACTCCCCATTGCCGAAGTTGCCGCCAAGCTTGGCGTACCCATGCAGTATTTCGAACAACTGGGCCGCTTTGGCGGCAAGGTCAAGCTTGGACTGCTGAAGGACCCGGCATTCCCGCGCAAAGGCAAGCTGATTCTGGTAACGGCGACCACGCCGACCGTGTCGGGCGAGGGCAAAACGGTGACTTCAATCGGCCTGACGCAGGGCCTCGAGTCCGTGCTGCGCGGCACGGGCAAGCGGGTGGTGCTGACCTCGCGCGAGCCTTCGCTGGGGCCGGTGTTCGGGATGAAAGGCGGAGCGGCAGGCGGCGGGCGCTCGCAGGTGGAGCCGAGCGAGAAGATCAACCTGCACTTCCATGGCGACTTTCATGCTATTACCTCGGCGCACAACCTCTTGTCGGCGCTGCTGGACGCGCACATCTTCCATGGCAACGGCCTCGGGATCGCGCCCGAAACCGTGACCTGGCCGCGGGCGCTCGACATGAACGATCGCGGACTGCGGCGAATCACCACCAATGTCGCGGGGCCGACCAAGGATGGCGGGCCGCCGCGCGAGGGCTCAAACGGCAAGGCCGGGTTTGTGATTACGGCAGCGTCAGAGGTGATGGCGATCCTGGCGCTGGCGCGCGACCGCGAGGACCTGCGGCAACGGCTGGGGGCGATCATCGTCGCCGAAGCAAAAACCGGCGAGCCGGTGCGGGCGAGCGACCTCGACGCGGTAGGGCCGATGATGGCGCTGCTCGCCGAGGCAATCGAGCCGAACCTGGTGCAGACGACGGAAGGCACGCCTGCGTTTGTGCACGCCGGGCCGTTCGCGAACATCGCGCACGGAACATCGAGCATCGTGTCGCAAGAGATTGGGCTGCGTCTGGCCGACTACGCAGTGAACGAATGCGGCTTTGCCTCGGACCTGGGCTTTGAAAAGTACATGGACATTGTGACGCGGGTCTCCGGGCTTGAGCCCGCGGCGGCGGTGCTGGTGACCACCGCGCAAAGCCTCAAGAACCAGGGGCAGGCGATGGCCGACGAGACCGGGCCAGCTGGTCCTAAAGACGATTTGGAGCGCGGGTTCGCGAACCTGGCCAAGCACGTGGCGATCCTGCAGGGCTTCGGGCTGCCTGTGGTGGTTGCGATCAACCACTTCCCAAAGGACACCGAGGAGGAGCTGCAGCGGCTGAAAGGCTGGTGCGACGCGCAGGGGCTGCCGAATGCGTTTACCGAGGCGTTTACACGCGGAGCCGAGGGCGCGGCAGACCTGGCGCGGGCGGTCCTCGCGGCGACCGACGGGCCGGCGCCGAAGCTGCGGCTGACCTATGGGCTTTCAGAAACGCTGCAGAAGAAGATTGAGGCCGTGGCGACGGAGGTGTACGGGGCGGCCGGGGTGGACTACTCGGAAGCTGCGCTCGCAGCGCTGGACCGCTTTGCGCGGTGGGGCTTTGCGGGCGTGCCGGTGTGCATCGCTAAGACGCAGTATTCGTTGTCAGACGACCCGAAGCTCGCCGGTGCGCCGACGGGCTGGCGGCTGCGGGTCACCGGGGCTTCGCTGTCGGCGGGGGCGGGGTTTGTGGTGGTCATCGCAGGCAACGTGATGCTGATGCCCGGGCTGCCGAAGAGCTCGCGCGCGGCGGGGATCGACGTGGATGCCGAAGGCGAGATCGTCGGGCTTAGATAGGAGCTTGCGACAAGGGCTTGCGGGAAGGCATTGCGATGAGGGTTCGCGATGAAGGGGTTCCAGTGACGAACTGGGTCTATGTGCTGACCGGGATGTACCTGATGGCAATCGGGCTGACCGCGAAGAGCGCGCCCGGGGTGCCGCGCATCGACCAGGAGCAGGACGAAGCACGGGCCAGGGCCGCGCCGGGCAAGCGGATCGTGGTGACCCTGCTCGGCCTGCTGACGCTCGCCTACGGGGTGTTTCGACTGGCGCAGCTCCAAGCGGCGTGACCACCGCCTGACTCGGGGTATGACACATGTCAGGCGCGATTGCTGACAAGGGACACTGGGGTGGAAGGCCCCACTCTCCTAGGCTGTTTTCAGCAGCCGATATTGCTCAGGAGACTTCCGTGGCCACTACAGCCGTCGCCCCTCGCCCCTCTCGCCTTGTTGTTCCCGCTGCCGCAGGGAGGCCGCCCCTCACCATCGTGCGAGGCCTGCTGCTGGACACCCTCCTTCCGTGGGTCGTATACACGGTAGCGACCCGCTGGCTCGGCTGCTCGGCAGCCCCGGCGCTCATGCTTTCAGCTAGCGTTCCGCTCATCGACGCGGCCCTCGGCCTGAGCCGCCGCGAGGAGGTAAACCCGGTGACCGTGCTGGTCGCGCTCGGCATCGTCGCGAGCGTTGTCGCGATGCTGCTGGGCGGCAGCGCGCATCTGCTGCTGCTGCGCGAATCTCTGGTGCCGGTGCTGGTGGGGCTGGTTTGGTTTCTATCGCTGCCGACCCGGCGGCCGCTGATGTT
>CAXTMW010000246.1:3073-3830 GCA_964245455.1 uncultured Acidobacteriaceae bacterium | reverse complement strand
CCAGGAATGCGGGCTCGATGGGTACGAACATCACCACGAAGTCCATGCTTTGGAGCTCGTACAGGCTCTGGTAGTTGCGCGCCGAGAGCTCCTTGATGTGGCCGCGGACGGAGCCGACATGGCGCCCGAGAGAAGCCGTCCGGGTGCCCTCGTCCTCAGAGTGGCAGTCGCAGTACGCGCTGTAGTCCACCAGAGACACCTTGGCGTCGATGACCAGGTGGCGACCGCCGGGCAGGTTCAGGATGACGTCCGGCCGCGCCCGGCCGCCGTCTGCACCGGCCATCGAGGTCTGGACGCGGTACTCGTGGTCCCTGCGCAGCCCCGAGTTTTCAAGCATCTGCTCCAGCACAAACTCGCCCCAGTCGCCCTGCGTTTTGGACGAGCCTTTGAGCGCGCGCGCCAGGTTGCTCGCGTCGGACGACAACTGCTGGTTGAGCTCCTTGAGGTCGCCGATCTGCTGCCGCAGCTCTTCCCTGCCCTTGATGCCATCGTCCCGCAGCGCTTCGACGCGCTGCTGGAAGTCGCCGAGCCGCTCCTTGAGCGGGTTGCGCAGGGGGCCGAGTGCGGCTTGGTTTTGTTGCTTTAAGCGCTGGGGCTTTTGGCGGAAGATATCGGCAGCCCAAGGATGCGATGGCAGAACAGCAGTGGAAGCCGAAGGTCAACCCCTGGCTGATTGCCGGGTCGGTGGCGCTTGCGGCATTCATGGAGGTGCTCGATACTTCCATCGCCAACGTGGCGCTGCCGCACATTTCCGGCT
>CAXTMW010000246.1:0-3063 GCA_964245455.1 uncultured Acidobacteriaceae bacterium | reverse complement strand
GAGGCTTCGTTTTCTTCCTTAAAGCGCTGCGACTTTTCGCGGAAGATATCGGCAGCCAACACTTTGAACTGGTTTCCGAGCTTTTCCTCCGCGCCCGCCAGCAATTGCAGCTTCTTTTCAGTTTCCGCGGCTTCCATATCGATCTGTTTCCTGGCGGTCTGGAGGTCGGCGGCGGCACTCTTGAGCTCGTCCTGGAGCGTGGCGGCTAGGTCTTCGGCGGCGAGGAGGCGGGCCTGGGTGTCACGCAACTGCTCGGCACGGGCCAGAGCGGCAGCCTCAGCGGCGGCGAGCGCAGCCTGCGCGATGGCTGCTATTTCAGCGCGCTGAGATAACTCGGCGCGGGCGATCCCGAGCTCAGTGGAGAAGCGGGCGCGGTCGTACTCGGCGGTTTCAAGGCGCTGCTCACTCAAGGCGAGACTTTGGGCAGCTTCGGCACGGGCGCGTTCTGCCTGAAGGCGCTCGGCACTTGCGGCCTGGGCGGAGCCAGAGCGACCGGACGCACGACCGGCAAGGTAGCCGAGGAGGGCAAAGACAGCAGCACCGAAAAGGAACGCAGGGAGCAGGAGCAGCCAAGAGAAAGAGGCCATACCCGAGTGTGCCACCAGGTGGAGAGGAAGGCGAGTGACGGAAGGGTGTTCATCCCGGCGGAAGGCCAACTCACCTCGAGATATCAGGGCTTCGAGAGAGTCGGCGGCAACGGCTCACTTGGGCAAACCATGACAGTGCCGGCGGGCAGCTTCTGGCTTCCTGCATGAAGGATGCGCAGTGCCTTGCCGGATTGCTGCATAGTCACTCGGGCACAGAAGAAGCCATGACTTGAGATTTCATCCGGATTTCGCCCGTGATCTCCGAGGGCTCGATGCGTCTGCATGAAGTCATAGTCTTGCTCAGTGATATCGAGGTTAGACCATATGGGTG
Organism: uncultured Acidobacteriaceae bacterium; assembly: GCA_964245455.1. Classification (GTDB taxonomy): domain Bacteria; phylum Acidobacteriota; class Terriglobia; order Terriglobales; family Acidobacteriaceae; genus EB88. The sequence goes on along the minus strand of CAXTMW010000246.1, from coordinate 2,145 downwards.
TCGTTTGAATGTTCCAGCTTCGCCCTTTTCCATGGGTTTGGTAAGCACGCCAAATAAGGAGCAGCCTTGGGTAAGTTTTTGTCTTGGCAGCTGGGAAGTCTATCAGCCCCTCGATTATGTCCGCACTCCGACTACTCACCAGAAAGACCGCGAAGAATCCCATCACTACTAAGCCGAATCCGACGGGCACGCGACGCCAGCCTTCCATACCCCTGGACTCGCGGAACAACAAACCACCGCAAATCAGCGCAGCCATGCCAGCGATTACGAAACAGAACTGCAGAACAAGATCATGGCTCGGAGCCAGCTCCGTGGTTGTGTCGAACCAGCCAAGAGCATCACCGACGAGCAGCAGAACCAACAGGCTCACGAGGTAGGCAGTGAGCCTCGTCCCCGCCTTCGCTGAATCAGTCGTCGACGCTGGATCCATGATTGAGCGTGCCTCGTGTCGGATTGCTGAAGTGTTTTAACGTGCGATTCACTTTCCTCAAAACCATATGGATAGCGTAACCATGGCACGAGTGCCCGAAGGCTCTTGATTGATCCAACCGGCTTTAGGAGACACGCTGGTGTCGAGCTGTGCGCTTATGGCATTACCCTGCACCGTAGCGGCCGCGACTCCAGGGTGACACGGTGACGGTTTGCGAGCGGCTTTACACTCGCGGGGGTGCTCAGTAGACTTGGAGTTTCGGGGCGGGTGGCGTTCTGCGTCCACGTTGAGTGGGCGGATCGGCGCGTTCGCAGCCCCAGGGATTTTTCAGGTACGACCCAGGAACCATTACACAGGAGACGGGCATGGCGGCGGTTGAAGAAAAAGTAAAGCAGATCATTGTCGAGCAGCTACAGGTGGACGAGGCTGAGGTGACCCCCAGCGCATCGTTCCAGGAAGACCTGGGCGCCGATTCGCTCGACGTGGTTGAGCTCGTCATGCAGTTTGAGGAAGCGTTCGATCTCGAAATCCCCGACGAGGATGCGGAAAAGATCAAGACCGTCAAGGATGCCATCGATTACATTGAGGCCCACGCGAAAGGCGGCAAGTAGTTTTGCCCTGGGCACCCCGAAGAGTGGTTGTTACCGGAGTCGGCCTGATCTGCGCCATCGGGAACACAGCTCCCGATGTGTGGGGCGCTACGCTTGCCGGCAAGAGCGGCGTTGGGCCCATTACCGCGTTTGAGACGACCGGCTTTTCGGTGACCATAGCGGCCGAGGTGCGCAACTTCGACCCGCTGAATTTCATCGACAAGAAGGACGCCCGGAAGATGGGGCGGTTCATCCACCTTGGCATTGCCGCGGCGGACGAGGCTGTGCGGAACGCAGGCCTTGAGATCACACCCGCGTTGGCTGAGCGGGTCGGCGTACATATCGGTTCCGGCATTGGCGGGTTTGAGGTGACCGAGCGCGAGCACCAGGCCTTTTTGAACGGCGGCCAGCGCAAGATCAACCCCTTCTTCATCCCGGCCATGATCGCCAACCTGGCCGCGGGCCATGTGTCCATTCGCCACAACGCAAAAGGCCCGAACCAGACTGCCTCCACCGCCTGCACCTCGGGCGCGCACTCGATCGGCGACTCGTTTCGCATTATCGAGCGAGGCGACGCTGATGTGATGATCGCCGGCGGCTCCGAGGGCGCGATCAACTCAATGTGCGTGGGCGGCTTCGCGGCGATGCGGGCGCTTTCCACCCGCAACGATGACCCCGCGACCGCGTGCCGGCCCTGGGACAAAGACCGCGACGGCTTTGTGGTGGGCGAAGGCGCGGGCATTCTGGTTCTGGAGGAGCTTGAGTTTGCTCGCGCGCGAGGGGCCGACATCCTGGCCGAAGTGGTGGGCTACGGCATGAGTGGGGATGCGTTCCACATTACCGGCATGGCCCCGGAAGGCGATGGCTGCCTGCGAGCGATGAAGGCTTCCCTGCGCGTCGCGGATCTTCGCCCTGAGCAGATCGGCTACCTGAACGCGCACGCCACCAGCACGCCGCTCGGCGACGTGAGTGAGAGCACGGCGATCGGCAACCTGTTTGGACGGCACGCGCTGGATCACACGCTGCGGGTCAGCTCGACCAAGTCGATGACCGGGCACCTGCTGGGCGGCGCGGGCGGGCTGGAGGCCGGGTTGACGGTGTTCGCGCTGAAGCACCAGATCGCGC
>CAXTMW010000245.1:1913-3876 GCA_964245455.1 uncultured Acidobacteriaceae bacterium | reverse complement strand
TGCGGAGCGGTACCAGTCGAAGCACACGATCGGCCCGCCTGTGGACCGGCCCACGCACCCAAGCCCATGGGGCTACCGGAGCTCAGACGGGCTGGGGCTGCTTGAGTATCTGGAGTGGTGCGAGGATCTGCACATGGAGCCGGTGCTGGCGGTCTACGCGGGCTACAGCATGAAGCAGGAGCATGTGGAGCCCGGCGCGGCGCTTGCGCCCTATGTGCAGGACGCGATCAACGAGATTGAGTACGTGACCGGCGGCTCGGACACGCGCTGGGGAGCCGAGCGCGCTCGAGACGGGCACCCCGCGCCGTTTGCCCTCCATTACGTCGAGATCGGCAACGAGGACGAATTCGATAAGTCGGGCAGCTACGAGGGGCGCTACCCGCAGTTCTACGACGCGATCAAGGGGCGGTACCCGCAGCTGCAGCTCATTGCGACCACGCCGGTGAAAGGGCACGTCATGGACGTTCTCGATGACCATTATTACCGCTCGGCAGAGGGCTTTTACTCAGACGTGCACCACTACGATGCAACCGATCGCAAAGGGCCGAAGATTTTTGTGGGCGAGTGGGCGACGCGGGAAGGCGTGCCGACGCCGAACTTTGGCGCCGCGCTGGCCGATGCTGCGTGGATGACCGGCATGGAGCGCAACAGCGACATCGTGGTGATGTCGAGCTATGCGCCGCTGCTCACCAACGTAAACCCGGGCGGCTCGCAATGGGATACCGACCTGATCGGCTATGACGCGATGAGGAGCTACGGCTCGCCAAGCTACTACGCGCAGGTGCTGTTCAGCGGGCATCACGGGGATGAAATTCTGAATGCGAGCATGCCGGAAACGCCGGTGCGGCTGTTTGAGTCAGTGACGCGCGACACCGAAACCGGAACGATCTACCTGAAGCTGGTGAACGCGACGGATATGGCGAGAACAGTGCAAGTTCAGCTTCTGCACCATGGCCATGCAGCGGCCGGTCCGGCGAAGATGTACGTGCTGACGGCTGCCTCGACTGAGGCGACTAACTCGATCGGCGACCCAGAGCACATCGTCCCGGCGGAGTGCTCGCTCAGGCCGCTCGGGAGCGAATTTGCGCTGCCGCTCGCGCCGCTTTCGATCAATGTAGTGGAGCTGCCGATGAGTCATTGAGCTGCGCCCTGCTGCATGCGCCTTTTACGCGCATCCATGCCTGTAAATCCATGCCTGTAAATCAATGCCTGTAAGATGAAGAGCTTCCAGCCTATGCGCATTCTCACTGCCGCCCTCCTTCTCGCTCTGCTGTCTCCCATTGCCGCCAAGGCGCAGGCGGCCCCAACGGCATCGAGCCTGCTTTCGCCCTCGCTCGACCAGCTCCGCCACGGCCTTGCCGGTTTGCGGCTCGACAAGTGGAAAGCTCCCGGGCCGGTGCGTCAGGAGGCGAGCGGCAACATCGGCTCGATCACGCGCGATCTGGACGGCACGCTGCCTGGGCTGCTCGCAACCGCCGATGCCGCGCCGGGCACTGTGTCCAAAAACCTGCCGGTGTTCCGCAACATTGATGCGCTTTACGACGTGCTGCTGCGGGTCGTTGAGACCGCGGACCTGGCCGCCCCGGAAAACGATACAGACTCGCTGCACCGGGCGCTAGCCTCGCTGGAAGATGCACGGCGCTCGCTCGGCGACTCCCTGGAGACCGCTGCACTCAATAGTGAGCAGCAACTTTCGGAGTTCAGGACGCAGCTTAGGGCGCAGGCAGCTCCGCCGACCGCGCCGGCCACGGTCGAGGATGGCGGCGCGGGAAGGCCGGCTACCGCTGCCCGCAGGCACAAGCCGGCGGCCGCCCGGCCCGCTGCGACCACGCAATCTGCTCCCCAATAGCAAGCGCCTCAATAGCAAGTACGACAGTAACAACGCCACGTGGGAACCCGCGGCCAACCCTCGGTGTCCAATGCTGTACAGTCTGCCCGCACAAAGCCCCGCCGCCATAGCGGG
>CAXTMW010000245.1:751-1903 GCA_964245455.1 uncultured Acidobacteriaceae bacterium | reverse complement strand
GTGTTGGGGGAATGCAGTGCAGGCAGGTCTTGTCTTGGGCAATCGGGCGAGCGCGATCGGCGGGGTCCGGCCGGAAGAGGCCACGATGCTCCTTGAGCTGAAAGCCGGCTCGGAGGAGGCGTTCGCCCTGCTGATCGCGCAGTATCACCAGCCAATCTACAGCCTGGTCTGCCGCATGGTGCGCAACCCGTCTGACGCGCCTGACCTGACCCAGGATATCTTCATCAAGGTGTTTCGCGGCATACGCAGCTTCAACGGCGACTCCAGTCTGCGGACCTGGATCTACCGGATTGCGATTCATGAAGCCTCAAACCAGCGCCGCTGGTGGCGCCGCCACTGCGAACGCGAGATCGCGCTCGACAGCATTCTTCCCGGCTCGAATGCCGGCGGGGACGGCGAAGGCCTGTCCCTGCTGGACACCCTTGCCGGCGATGGCGACTCACCCTTTGACGCAGCAGCGCAGGCAGAGTTGCGCCTCAGGGTAGAAACCGAGCTGCGCGAGGTACCCGAACCCTTCCGGACAGCTGTGGTGCTGCGTGACATCGAGGGCTTCAGCTACGAGGAAGTCGCGGAGATTCTCGGGGTGCAGCTGGGTACGGTCAAGTCGCGCCTCCAGCGCGGCCGCGCGCACCTGAAAACGAAGCTGGCGCCTTGTATGCAGGCGCGCCGCGGCGCGGCACCTGCCGGTGCGAGTAGCCGGAACGGGGTCGCGCGATGACCATCCTGCTGTGCACCGAAGCCGAAGAGCAGTTTTCCAGCTACCTGGACGGCACGCTGACCGGCGTCGCGATGGCCGACGTTGGCGAGCACCTGCGCCACTGCCGGGAGTGTTCGGAAAGCTTTGCCGCGTGGCGGCTGACTGTGTCGACACTGAGCGGCCTGCCCCAGCTGAAACCCCCACCGATGCTCGCCTTGCAGCTGCGGGTTGCGCTCTCGCACGAAACAAGCCGAACGCTCCGGAGCGTTTGCTCGCGCCTGCTGGTGCGCTGGCGCAACACGGTGGCACCGCTCGCCGTGCAGGCGTCCGCGGGTTTCGCGAGCGCGGTGCTGCTGCTCGGCACCGTCCTGCTGCTGGTCGGCACACTGGCCGCGCCGGAGCCGGCCGCGGCCCGGGACGAGGCGGGGGGCCTGCTGCAGGCCGCGGGCCTGACC
>CAXTMW010000245.1:232-741 GCA_964245455.1 uncultured Acidobacteriaceae bacterium | reverse complement strand
GCCGATCGGCATGGCGCAGCAGCCGCGCCTGCTCTACGCTTCCCTGCCTGACGGCTCCAATCCGGCCGCGACCCTGAACGGTTCTATTGTGGTGCGCGTCTTTGTGGACGCCTCAGGCCGCGTGTACGACTACTGCGTGCTGTCCGGGGTTGCCGACCAACGGAGCCGGTCAGCCTTGGCTGACCAGATGCTGTGGAGCGTGTTTGAGCCCGCGCACGTCTTTGGGGAGCCGGTGCGCGGGTCGGTTGTGCTGTCGCTTGCCGGTATTTCTGTCCCGGGTTAGGTTCTTCGCCTGTTAGCGCGTGGGCGGCGATGCTGGGCGTGGTAGCGTCGGCGGCGCTGCCGGGCTGGCCGGTGCGGCCGGCGGGCGGGCCCGGCCCGGGTCCGAGCCCGCCGCCGGGGCGGTGGCATCGGACGAGGCCACCGCCAGCCGGTAGGCCCGCAGGACCCGCGCCACCTCACGGTCGCGGTGGCGCTCGGCGTGCTGAGCCTGGTGGCCTGGCCGTGCT
>CAXTMW010000245.1:0-222 GCA_964245455.1 uncultured Acidobacteriaceae bacterium | reverse complement strand
CCCCGGAATCACACGGTGCGCGCCCTGCTGAAAAGTGATCGGCTCGCCGCGGTCGACGGATGAGTCGAACTTGGTTCCGTCTTTTGCAAGCCATCCTGTGTAGTGCACGGTCAGGAAGTTGCCCGCGGCGGCCGTGTCGCCGGTACCGGTCTGCACGTCGACGTAGCGAAGCGCAAACGCCGTCGCGACCGCTGCGTCGACCGCGTTGCCACCGGCCCGCAT
>CAXTMW010000244.1:2344-3880 GCA_964245455.1 uncultured Acidobacteriaceae bacterium | reverse complement strand
AAAAAATACAACGAGAAGAAAGCGGCTAGAAAGCAGAACATCGCGACTAAGCCGGAAGTACCGGCCAGGTTGCCCGGCAAGCGACCAACTCGGGGCAGCAATCCGGCGCGGTACTAAGAAGACTGGCTTAGATTCTGATTCGGATCTTCAGACTGCACTTTCGCCGCTAGAATCTCCGGCTTGTCGATATCGGGCGGACTTTCAAACAGTTCGTCGGCACGAGCCATCAGCGCCTTCGCTATGTCGCCGGACAGATGCGCCTCGCGCGCCTTGTCATCGGCAAAGGTATCGAAAATGCCATAAGTTGATGGCCCGATCTTCAACGCGTACCAAGTGGTGGTGCCGGCTTCCGCCTGCGCCATCGGCAGCGCCGACTTGAGGAACGCTTCCACCTCGGCCTCCTTGCCCGGCTTGGCTTTCATGTATGCCCAAATTGCTAGTGTGTCCATGGGTGTCTCCGCTCGGTGAGATGCTCCCGCAACTCTCCGTACAATGGCGAAGACGGATGAAAGTCTTTCTCACAGGCGCGACCGGCTTTCTTGGGGCTCATGTCGCCTGCGCGCTCGAGGCGCAGGGCGCCACGCTGCGGGTACTGGTGCGGCCTACCAGCGACCTGCGCAACCTGCAGGGACTGCGCGATTGCGAGCAGGTCATCGGCGACCTCCGAACGCCGGAAGCGCTGCGCCCGGCACTGCGCGGCTGCAACGCGCTGATGCACGTGGCAGCGGACTACCGTTTGTGGGTGCGCGACCCGGCCGAGATGTATCGCAGCAACGTGGAAGGAACCCGCGCGCTGCTCAGGCTTGCGCGGGAAGAAAGCGTGGCGCGCACTGTGTACACCTCAAGCGTGGCCACTATGGGCTTTGCGCGCGACGGCACCATTGTCGACGAAACCACGCCGGTGTCGCTCGCGGCCATGGTAGGGCACTACAAGCGTTCCAAGTTTCTCGCCGAGCAGGTGGCGCTTGAAGCAGCGCGCGCCGGCCAGCACGTCATTACGCTGAACCCGACGACGCCGATCGGGTCCATGGATCTTAAGCCGACGCCCACCGGCCGCATCGTTGTGGACTTTCTGAACGGCAATTTTCCGGCGTACATGGACACTGGCCTCAATCTAGTCGACGTCGTCGAGGTAGCACGCACCCACGTCGCGGCACTGGAGCACGGGCGGCCCGGCGAGCGCTACATCTTGGGCGGCGAGAACCTCACCCTCAAACAGATTTTGGACAAGATGTCGGCGATCACCGGGCTGCCCTCGCCCAGGTTCCGCGTGCCTAACAGCGTTGCGATGGTGTTCGCGTTCTTCGACGAATGGATCACGGGTCGGCTGCGGGGCAGGGAACCGAGGGCTACGGTCGAAGCCGTGCGGATGGGCCGCAAAAAGATGTTCGCGTCCTCGGCGAAAGCGGAACGGGAGCTCGGGTTTCGAGTAGTCCCCGTGTATTCCGCTCTGCGTTCAGCCATCGACTGGTTCACCGCGAACGGCTATGTGACGACGAAGCCCGTCAAAGGTCGCCCGTGAGGTCTGTCTTGAAA
>CAXTMW010000244.1:0-2334 GCA_964245455.1 uncultured Acidobacteriaceae bacterium | reverse complement strand
CGCGGCAGTGTCGCGGCGCTGCCCGCCGAGCTTGCGCCGCGGGCGAAACGCCTCGGTCTCGTGCGGGCCGGCGACGTACTGCGGGGCACCCTTGCCTTCTCCGACGCACCCGATATGCAACTCATAGCGGCGAGCGCCGGCATGGGTGCGCAAGCGGCTACGCGGGCCTTTGCTCATGTGCTTGCCGCCTCGCAGAAAGCCGGGCAGCCGCTCGATGCAGTCGTCTCCTACGGTTGGGCCGGCGCCATCTCCTGCGGCGTCAAGCCGCCCGAGGTGTACCCAATCGCGGAGGTAATCGACGCCCGCACGGGAGAACGATTTCATACGGAAGAAGTGGCCCCGCCGAGCGGCGCGCCGCTCAGGCTGGTCACGCTCGACCATATAGCGCGCGCGGAAGAGAAACGACCGCTGGCTGAGCGATACCAGGCGGTTCTGGTCGATATGGAGGCAGCCACGGTAGCGCGCCTGGCACGTGCTCACAGCATTCAGTTTCGCTGCATCAAAGGCATCTCTGACGGCTACACAGACCTGCTCCCCGACTTCAACCGCTTTCTTGATCGAAGCGGTCAGCTGCGAATGCCCGCCTTTGTTGCCCATGCGCTTCTCACGCCGCGCTACTGGCCGGCCCTGGCCCGCATGGGCGCTAACAGCAGGGCAGCGGCTCAGGGGCTCGCCGCGCGGCTTCCTGAGTGGGTTGGCAGCCCAGGGTTGGTATCCTAACAAGGTATGTCCGCAGTCCTCGACAACAAAGCGACACATTTCGACGTTCCCCTGACGATGCAGGCGGCTGTGTACCGCGGCATTCGCAACGTCGGTATAGAAGAAGTGCCGGTGCCCGCCATCGGAGACGGCGAGGTTCTGCTGCGCGTGGAAGCCTGCGGCATCTGCGGAACCGACCTCAAGAAGATTTACACAGGCTCCCACTCGGCGCCCCGTATTTTCGGCCACGAAACCGCAGGTACAGTGGTCGCGGTCGGCCGGCGTGTTTCAGGCTTTGTGCCGGGCGACCGCGCGATGGTGTTCCACCACATCCCGTGCGGCCACTGCTACTACTGCCGCAAAAAAACCTTCGCGCAATGCCCGGTGTACAAGAAAGTCGGCGTCACGGCCGCGTTCGAGCCCTCCGGCGGCGGCTTTGCCGAGTACGTGCGCGTGATGGACTGGATCGTCGAGCGTGGACTGGTGCGTATCCCCGAAGGCATCCCCACCGAGCAAGCCGCCTTTATCGAGCCGGTGAATACTTGCCTGAAAGCGGTCAAGAATCTTGCGCTTGAACCGGCCGATACGGTGCTGGTGATCGGCCAGGGACCGATCGGCATCATTCTGGCTGCGCTTGCGGCGCGCTCCGGCGCCAAGGTGCTCACCTCGGACCTGTACCCGGAGCGCCACGCCGTCGCGGCGCAGTTCGGCCTGCGCCATGGCATAGACGCAGCCCGGGAGAATGTGGGCGAGCGCACGCGCGCCGAGACTGAAGGCCGCGGGGCCGATGCGGTCATCGTCGCGGTTGCGGGTGATGCGCTGATCCGTGTCGCGATGGACGCGGCCCGCCCCGGCGGGCGCGTGCTCCTGTTTGCGCAAACCCAGCACGGGGAAGCGCCGATCGATCCCGCGGCGGTCTGCATGGACGAGAAATCGCTGCTCGGCTCCTACAGCGCGTCCGTTGACATTCAGGATGAGGGCGCGGCACTGGTCTTTGACGGGTACAGAAACGGCTTTGATCTCACGCGGCTCATCTCGCACCGCTACAGGCTCGCGGATGCCGTGGAGGCCATTGAAACCGCATCGCACCCAACGGCACACTCCATGAAGATTTTCTTTACGCCCCAGGGCAGCCTATCCGGAACGTCGCAGGTGCGCGTATGAGCGCCGGACTCATGCAGGCCGCTGTTCTCTACGGCCGCGAAGACCTGCGCCTGGAAGCGATGCCGCGGCCGCGCGCGGCTGCCGGTGAGCTGGTGCTGCGCGTGGGCGCGGCGCTGACCTGCGGCACCGACTTGAAAGTCTTTCGTCGGGGCTACCACGCGCGCATGCTCAAGCCGCCAGTGCCATTCGGGCACGAGATCGCGGGGGTGGTGGAAGAAGCGGGCGCGGGTTCCGCGTTCCAGCCCGGCGAGCGCGTCGTCGCACTCAACTCCGCCCCGTGCGGCGCCTGCTTCTTTTGCCGCGCCGGCCAGGCCAATCTTTGCGATGATCTGCTGTTCAACAATGGCGCTTACGCTGAGTACCTGCGGGTGCCCGCGCGCATCGCCGCCAAGAACACGCTGCGGGTGCCCGACCATGTACCGCTTGAACATGCCGCGCTGGCTGAGCCGCTGGCCTGCGTGATGCTCGGTC
>CAXTMW010000243.1:0-3914 GCA_964245455.1 uncultured Acidobacteriaceae bacterium | reverse complement strand
CTTCCATATACAGCGATCTGGCCCGATCGCAGGTAAGGGAGCAAAGCAGGAATCGGAACACAGACGTTGATGTGCGAACACACGAGGGTGCAGGGATGGCGACGCACGCACTGGCAGAGATCTTCGGGATGGCACGGGATGGAGCGGGCAGCACACTCCCGAACAGCAATCGTAGTGTGCGCTGGATGGCGGAGCAGCGCGCCCGCCGCGGTCCTACGCCGGAGATTCTCTTTGCGCGCCGCCTGGACAACTCACGCCTCGTGAAAGCGCAGTGCCCCGTGCGCAAGCGCGAGATGCGGTCGTTTGCGACCGCCATGGCCGTGCTTTTTTCCCTCGTGATGTTTTACGGCTGGCAGCACTACCAGTCCATCCAGTCAGGCTACCGCCTGGAGTCGGAAAAGCAGCAGCTGGTGCAGCTGGAGGAGCAAAACCGTGAGCTGCGCTTGAGTGAAGCGCAGCTGAGCGACCCGGCGCGGATTGACCGGCTGGCGCGGCAGATAGGGTTGGAGCACCCGCTGCCCGGCCAGGTGGTGCGGCCGGATGGGAGCTTTGCCGCGGGCGAAGCGATGGCGGATGCGCGGCCGTTGGGGCTGGGGCGGTAGCGGCCCCACATCTTAAAAGCGAGCTGCCGGCATCCGGCGACCTGGCACCCTCTGTGTGGCTGCGGTTTTGGTTTGCAACCATCAGCGTTAGAGTAGACCTGTACATAAAGTCTCGCGGGAGAGGTCATGTCCGATCACAAAGGTTCTGTTGGCATGGATTCTAAAGCTGGGAATGCTCTTACTAAATCAGGAGTAGCCCCTTTCAAATCTACAAAGCCGGCAAACCTGTCGCGCCCTCAGAACATCAAGGTTCCTCCGCGGCCTCCGGCAAAGGGTTGAGCCAAAGTGCCTGAAAAGACCGAAGCGCTCGGAATCTTGTTGCTGCTGATACCAGGATTTGTTTGTGCATTTCTGGTTCAACTTCTTGCCATACGCGCGAAGCAGACTGAGTTCGAGAAGATAGTCGAGGCCATCCTTTTTAGCAGTATCCTCTATCTTTGCGTCGGACCTTTTTTCCATAACAGTCTTCCGGTTAGCTGGCTGGCGCACAAAGAGGGCGAGTCAACAAGCTTTTCTTTCACGTTTCACGCGAAATACCTGGCATTGCTGGGGTTTGGGGCCATCCTTCTATCGCTCGTATACGGCACCGTCCTGAACTATGACCTCCTCCACAAGCTACTTCGCCGCTTCAAACTGACCGAGAGAACATCCGTGTCTCAGTGTGGAACGACGCACTTCAAGACATACAAAGCAGGTATCTGCTGGTGGAACTAGGCGATCAACGCACGGTGGTCGAATTTCTCCGCTACTACTCGGATGATGTGGAGCAAGCGTCCCTTTTCTTGCAGGATGCAGCCTGGCTTGATGCGGACGGCGCGCAGACACCCATCGATAGGCCTGGCATCTTGCTCACCAAAGAAGCCGGTATCGTCTCTATCTCGTTCTTGGATCCTGTCGTGACAGACGCAACCTCCTAAGCCTTGGCTGCCCTTATGAAGCCGTTCTCCTTTGCCCGTGTACCGCACGGAGCCTCCAACATTGCAACGCCGATGCGGCGCGTTCGCGTGTTCGTCATCGCGGCTCTGTTCCTGGGGTGGGCCGCGCTCATCGCGGCGCGGCTGGTCTGGCTCCAGGTGGTCAACCACCCGGAGTGGGTCGCGCGCGCCGCGCAGCAGCAGCAGCGTACCTTCCAGGTAGCGCCGCGGCGGGGCATCCTCTACGACCGCAACCTCCACGAGCTAGCCATGACCGTCTCGGTCGACTCGATCTATGCGGTGCCCGGCGAAATCCCATCGGAGCACCGGGCGGCGCTCGCCGTGGCGCTCGCGTCGGTGCTGCACACCGACCCGGCGGACCACTTCACCGAAGCCCCTGAAATCCTGAAGCGCATCAACGGCTCCCGCTACTTCACATGGATCGCGCGCAAGCAGGACCCATCTGTCATCGAGCGCCTGCGCGCGATGATCCGGACCGACGGACTGAAGGGCGTGTACTTCCAGAAGGAATTCAAACGCTTCTACCCGGAAAACGATATCGCCGCGCAGGTGCTCGGCTATGTCGGGGTCGACGACAACGGCCTGGGCGGCGTGGAGCAGCGCTACGACCACCAGCTGCATGGCGAGCCCGGGCACATGCTCACCGCGCTCGATGCGCGGCGCCACGTGCTGGCCTCGAGCGAGCGCGACCCGGCGCCGGGCGCGAGCCTGCAGCTCACGCTCGACGCAAACATTCAGTTCATGGCGGAGCAGGCGCTCGACCGTGCGATGGAGCGGGTGCATCCGCTCAACGGCACAGTCGTTGTGCAGGACCCGCACACCGGCCAGATCCTGGCGCTCGCCATCCGGCCGACCTTTGACCCGAATGACGTGAAACACACCTCTCCGGAGCTGTTGCGCAACCACGCTGTAAGCGATGTCTACGAGCCCGGCTCAACCTTCAAGCTCGTCACCTACTCGGCCGCGCTTGACCAGAAAGTCACCACGCCCGAGCAGAAGATCGACTGCGAAGGCGGCCGGATCGTTGTCGCCGGCCGCACCGTCCACGACGACCACTACAACGGCGTCCTCACCACCGCGCAGGCGCTGGCCGAGTCGAGCGACGTTGCCGCGATCAAGCTCGCCGAGCGCATGGGCAAGGACACTTTTTACTCCTACATCCACGCCTACGGTTTCGGCCAGCGCTCCGGGCTCGAGCTGCCCGGCGAAACGCGCGGCCTGCTCAAGCCGCCCGAACGCTGGCAGCCTACCACCATCGGTTCGATCCCGATGGGGCAGGAGGTCGCGGTAACGCCGATCCAACTGGTTACCATGGCGTCCACCATCGCAAATGGCGGCACCTACCTGCCGCCGCATATCGTGCTCGCCTCGCCGGAAGGGCCGCAGGGGACTCTGCACCCGGCCATCTTCCGATCCGGTGATGGGCTGCCGAGCCCCCTGCCCGCCGGCGCTCATCGCGTGATCAGCACCCTGGCTTCGGCGCAGATGCGCAAGCTGATGGAAGGCGTGGTGCTAAATGGCACTGGCCGGTCGGCCCAGCTTAACGGCTACAGTGCCGGCGGCAAGACCGGCACCGCGCAGAAGATCGACGTGCGCACCCACACCTACTCCAAAACCAAGTACATCGCGTCGTTCGTAGGCTTCGCGCCCATCAACAATCCAGCCGTCACCATCGCCGTCATCATGGATTCGCCGACCGAGGGCGGCCACCATGGGGCTCAAGCCAGCGCGCCGGTGTTTCAGGATCTGGCGCAGCAGGTGCTTGAATATCTCGGCGTGCCGCACGACCAACCTCTGGCCACGCCGCGCGAGAAAGCTGAAAATGTGATGGCCGCCAGCCGCGACACGCACGAAGACGTGTCCGAGCCGGTCGGCGATCTGAACGGCCTCTTCGCGGACCTGAACTCTTTGCCCGCCGACGACCCCCTGCGCCACCCGCTTCCCGCTGCTGCAGAGATTCCCACCGCCGCAGCAACCGGCACTTCGCTGGAGGCCCAGGCAGCCGCAGCAGGTACGCCGGCCGGGACCGCACCCCCGGCTCCGTCTGGGACTTCACTCAGAAAAGTACCGCTCCGAGCCGCGAATCTCGCACTCGCTGCTCCCGCGACGTCCACGCAAGTGAACGCACCTGTGGTCCAAGCCTCTGATGGAGTCCGCGCCGGGGAGGGCGAAGCGGGAAGCGTCAGGCAGGCCGCCGGACCCAACGTGGCCGTTCCCGACTTCATCGGCGCAACCGTGCGCGCCGCCATGGAAAAGGCCGGCGCCGCCGGTCTAGGCGTGGAGATCATCGGAAGCGGCCTCGCGCGCGCGCAGGCACCGATCGCTGGCACTCGCGTCCCCTCAGGTACTGAGATCGTGGTGCGCTTCACCCGATAGG
>CAXTMW010000242.1:0-3953 GCA_964245455.1 uncultured Acidobacteriaceae bacterium | reverse complement strand
GTTATATCCCGAGTCGTCCAGAAGGGCCGCCAATACCTCCTGCGGGTCTCCCGGACCGTAGACGCCGAAGATGCGCTCGTCCTTACTCAGCCCTTCCACCCGGGTCCCCGTGCGTCGTTCCAGGTCGTCGAGTATGGTCCGTAAACTGCTGTTCATGGCCTGAATACTCAGCTTGCCATCGACGAACGTGATGGAGGCCGGCTTCGGTGCCTGCTGCAGCATGGAGCCGCCTGTCGAGACCGCCATCGCCGGCGCGGTCGGCATCTGCGCCTGAGCCGGCATGCCGGCAGCCACGACGATGCACCCGGGCAGCAGCAGAAGGATTGGCATCTTTATCGCTCTCCGCATGCTACCCTCCTCTGCCTTTTTTCGACCTGCTTCTGTTCTAGACTAGCAGTGGCGGCAAACGGTAGCGCGTTGCCGGCAGTGACTTCGGTGTTCTTATCTCGCGTTCCTGAGGCTTACCCAGATGCGCCGGCTTCCCGCCTTTCTCAGCGCCGCAGCGATGCTTCTGTTCCTCCCCGCATCGGCGCGTGCGGTCTCCTGCACGGTTGGCGCAGCGCTGTCGGGCGACCAGCGCGCCGCGCTGTTTGAAGCCGGGCGCCAGCTGGGCGGCGATGTACTGCGCGGCGACACGGCCGCGCTCAAGGCGGCAACCGTGCCTTCGGTCGCGGCCAACTTCGACGGCATTGCCGGCACGGTCACCGCGCTCTCCCCTGGTGTGACCGGTGCAACCATGACGACCACCAACCTGTACGCGCTGAATGCGACCGACCTTGCGGGGCCCGAGGACGATGTGCAGTTTTTCTGCAGCGTACCGGGCGCGCAGCTTCTGGTAACGGTCACGCTCAGCGAGCTGCCGAAAGGCGAGTTCGCGCTGGAAGTGCTGCATGCGACAGGGGTGAAAGCGCCGCAGCAATTCGCGCTCATTCTTCAGAACACCGGCTCCGCCGGCAACCCGCACTGGCAGCTGGCAGGCTTCTTTGCCCGGCCGCTTACCATGGATGGGCACGACAGCGCCTGGTTCTGGCAGCAGGGCCGGACGCTCAAAACCAAAGGGCAGAACTGGAGCGCCTTTTTTTACGAGGAAGTAGCGGCCTATCTGGCTCGGCCTGCCGACATTTACACCAGCAACAACCTGGGCAAGCTGAGCCGCGAAGAGGCTGCGGTGGAACCGGAGGGCTTGCCGGGAACCAAGCCGATGATGGTGCCGGCGGACGAGCAAAGCTTTGCCGTGACCGGCTTGCGCGCCGACGGGACGCTGGGCTCGCTGGACCTGCGGGTGGACACGCGGATCGACTCGGTCGCTGACCCGGTGGCCTCACGCAAAAACGCCTTAACACTCATGAGCACCCTGCTGAAGCAGCATCCCGACCTCCGGGCGAACTTCCACGGATTGTGGGTGTACGAGAGCACACCCGCCGGGCAAACCTTTGCGGTCGAACAACCGATGAGTGCCTTACCTTAAGCCATGGATGCCCCGGTAGACAGGCCGTTTCTGCAGATCGTAGCTGAGCGCCGGGCCACCTCGTCGTTCAGCGAGCGAGCCCCGTCCGATGAGGACTTGCATGCTGTCATCGCTGCCGCGCTCTCGGCGCCCAGCAGCTATAACCTGCAGCCGTGGCGCTTCATCGTCGTGCGCAGCGCGGAAGGGCGCAAGCGTCTCCGCGTAGCTTGCTACAACCAGGCCAAGGTGGAGGAAGCGCCGGTCATCATTGTGGCCTGTGGTGACGCCGACGGCTGGCGCAACGGCGACCTGGAACAGATGCTGCGCATGGGCCGCGAAGGCGGCATGCCGGAGAATTTTCTGGAGCAGATGCGCACTCACGTGCCTGCGTACCTGCGCGAGCACCCGAATCCAAGTGCCTGGCTCAACCGCCAGGTAACGCTGGCCCTGACCACGATGATGTGGGCGGCCGAGTCGCTCGGCATCGATACGGCGCCGATGGAAGGTTTTGACGCCGAAAAGCTGCGCACGGCCCTGAAGCTGCCGCTCAGCTACGAACCGGTCGCTCTGCTGGCCATGGGCTACGCTAAAGGTTTACGGAAGTACAACGGAGGGCGCTTTGACAAGGCGCGCACTGTGTTCTCTGAGGAGTATGGCAAGCCGATGCGCTCCTGACGGCAGCTGTCCCCGACCCTGGAGCGGGCTAAGACGTGGCTTCGAGCTTTGCAAGCTTGTTGTTGGCAACCGCGGTCGAGTGAAGGCGTAGAACGGTAAAAGCAGTGCGGCACAGCGCGTGCGCCGCGAAAACACCAAAGACCAGTGACGCCGCGATGGCTGACACCAGCATGAAGAGATTGATCATGTCCTGCATGGAAGGTTCCGCTCTCCTGAGTATTGTGATGCCGCATGAGTTGCCGGACGTCTGCCCGCGCCCTTATGTTCCTGAAATCGTTGTTCTATGGACTCGATCTTCGCAGAGTTTGCCGCATTGACCCGTCCCAACTCTGCCGATACCCTGAAAGGTACCTGCCCAGTCACCCGCGACCTGCCGCTTTCCGGCTTTGAAGCCCCGAGACCAGATCCCATGCCTATCACTCATATCTCGGTTCGCGGTGCCCGGCAACATAACCTTCGTGACATCAGCGTCCGAATTCCGCGCAATACGCTGACCGTGGTAACTGGACTTTCCGGCTCGGGCAAGAGCTCGCTCGCCTTTGACACCATCTACGCTGAAGGGCAGCGCCGCTACGTGGAAACGCTGTCGGCCTATGCCCGGCAGTTTCTCGACCAGCTGGAGCGCCCTGATGTGGACTCGATCGAGGGGCTGAGCCCGGCGATCTCGATCGAGCAGAAGACCACAAACCGCAGCCCCCGCTCGACCGTCGGCACCATTACAGAGATCTACGACTACCTGCGGCTGCTGTATGCCTCGGTCGGCGTGCCGCACTGCCCTAGCTGCGGCCTCGCGATCTCGCGCCAATCGCTCGAGCAGATTACTGACCGTGTGCTCGCGCTTGCGCCCGGCGAGCGCGTGACCATTTTTGCGCCGGTGGTACGCGGGCGCAAAGGCGAGTTCAAGGAGCTGCTCGACTCGCTTGACGGCCAGGGTTTTCGCGCGCGCATCGACGGCGAGATGCGCGACCTTGCCGAGCCGGTTACGCTGGAACGGCGCAAGAATCACACCATCGAGGCGGTCGTCGACCGCCTGGTGCTCAAGCCCGAGATGGACCGCAAGCGCCTGGAGGCGTCCGTGGCGAAAGCGCTGCAGATGAGCAACGGACTGGTGCTGATCCAGGTGCACGCGTCGGGCGCCGGCGTGGCCGCCGATACGCAGGAGCAGCTTTACTCCTCGTCGATGTCATGCCCGAACTGCGGGCTCGACGTGCCCAAGCTCGAGCCGCGCTCCTTCTCGTTTAACAGCACCTACGGCGCCTGCCCCAAGTGCAACGGTCTCGGTTCCATTTACGACTTTGACCCAGCCAAGGTCATCGCTGACTGGACCAAGCCGCTGCTCGACGGCGCGCTCGGGCCGGGTTCCTCGTCGCAGTACCTCATCAAGCTGATCCAGCTGGCTGCAACCCGCTACAAGATTGACCTGAAGCTCCCGTTCGAGCAACTCACGAAAAAGCAGCAGGACCAATTGCTCTACGGCCCCGATAAAAGTGAGGGCCCGCGCACCGGCTTCCACGGCATCCTCGCCTGGCTGCGAGAGTCGCTCAAGGAATCGCGCTCGGAAAGCTACCGCGAGTGGATGCTCGGCTATATGTCGGCAACCGACTGCTCGGTGTGCCAGGGGCGGCGTCTACGGCCCGAGTCGCTCGCCGTGAAAGTCGGCGAACTGTCCATTGCCGAATTTACCGAGATGCCGCTTGGCCGCGCGCTTGCAGCGGCCCGCGCACTTACCTTCTCTGCGCGCGACACGCTGATTGCCGAACGGCTCCGGCGCGAGGTCGTCGAGCGGCTCCAGTTCCTCAACGACGTCGGGCTTTCGTACCTGTCCATGAAC
>CAXTMW010000241.1:2845-3981 GCA_964245455.1 uncultured Acidobacteriaceae bacterium | reverse complement strand
GCGATCTTCAAAACCCTGCGCATCGGCTTTGGTCCACCAGTCGCGCAGATTACCATCCGCATCGTACTGTCGCCCCTGGTCGTCGAAACCGTGCGTCAGCTCGTGGCCGATGACGGCGCCGATGCCGCCAAAGTTGACAGCCATGTCCGCGGTATTTGCGTAAAACGGCGGCTGCAGGATGCCCGCCGGAAAGTTGATGTCGTTCATGCTGCCGTTGTAGTAGGCGTTGACCGTCGGCGGCGTCATCGCCCACAGGCTCTCGTCTACCGGCTTGCCGATATGGTCGATGTCGAACAGGGTGTTGAAGACCGCAGCACGGTGCGCGTCGCCGAACCAGTCGGCGCGATCGACAGTCACCCCGCTGTAGTCGCGCCAGTGGTCCGGGTAGCCGATCTTCCGGCGAAACTGGCTCAACTTGCGCTCGGCCTCGGCCCGCGTCGGCTCCGACATCCACGGCAGCTGCTGGATGTCATCATGGAGCGCCGACTCAAGATTCGCCACCAGCTTCTCCATGTTCTGCTTGGCTTCCGGCGGAAAGTTCTGCTTGACCCAGTCCTGCCCGACCGCCTCGCCCAGCGCAGTGTCAGTCGCAACGGAACACCGCTTCCACCGCGCTTCCTCCTCGGCCTGGCCTTCCAGAACTTTGCCGTGGAAGCCGAAGTGCGCCTCATCGAGCGGGGACGAAAGCCGCGTGGCCGAGCCGTCCACGGTCTGGAACCGCAGGTAGTTTTTGAGCGCAGGCAGCGGCTCAGACACGATCAGCGCGTTCATGGCTTTGAAGAACTCCGGCTGCGCTACGTTCAGCCGGGTAAACTCCGGCGCCTTCGCGTCGCGAAAGTATGCGGTCCAGGCAAACTGCGGGGTCAGCGCCGTGAGCTCCGCGACCGGCATGGGGTGGTAGATGTTGTCCGGGTCGCGCATCTGCTCGCGCGGCATACTGGCTTTCGCCAGCGCGGTCTCGATCCGGAGCACATCGGCGGCGGCCGCGTCCGCCGCGGCCGGGCGGTCGCCGGCAAGGGTCATTAACTCGACGATGTACGCGCGGTATTTGGCGCGCGTGTCCTTCATGGCCGCGTCGTAGCTCAGGTAGTAGTCGCGGTCCGGCAGCGTCAACCCACCCTGGTACACAGCAGCGA
>CAXTMW010000241.1:0-2835 GCA_964245455.1 uncultured Acidobacteriaceae bacterium | reverse complement strand
GCGATGTAGTGGGTTGCGTCTTTCTGGTCAGGCTCATCGCCGAAGCCGACAAAGCCGCCGACGTCATAAGCGGTGCTGCCGAGCAGCGCGGCGATGCCGGTCTTGTCCTTGAGAGCGTCGATCGCCGCAAGCGACAGCTCGATCGGCTTTGCGCCGCGGGCGTTGATGGCCATGGTATCCATGCAGGCCGCGAAGTACCCGCCGTACTGCCGCTGCAACGGGGTTTGCGGATTGTCGGCCGCGGCTTTCAGCTCCTTGTACAGCAGGTAGCGATTGCGCTGGTCGAGGATGCTGAAGCTGTTCCAGGAGGCCTGATCCGGCGGGATCGGGTTGTTCTTTCGCCAGTTGCCGCAAGCGTACTGGTAGAAGTTGGCGCATGGGTCGGCCGATTTGTCGATGGAGGCAAGATCAAAGCTGTGGAGCGGCCTAGGCGGAGCGGGAGCAGCTTCCGTGGTGGAAGGCAGAAAGCTTTGAGCGTGAACGGGCAGCTGGACAAACAAGGCGCAGAGGGCAGGGAAGCAGAGCAGGGAAAAGCGCAGATGCATCGGCGAGTCTCCAGCGACAGTATCGGATGAAGCTACCATCCCCGGCGTAGGAGCGCACCGGAGGTGCCGCGACGGCCGGCACTGCTCTAGGCAGGCATAAGCGTCGGAATGACGTGCCGATCGTTCATCCGATAGACGCGGAAGTGGTTGTTGAGGGTAAGCACGGTCGCCCCAGGGTTGAGCTCCGCCATGCGCACCAGGCAGCCGTCGGTCAGCGACATGGGCAGGTCCTTGTATCGTGCCATCAGTTTTGCAATAGCCTTCATTTCAGGCAGAACCGAGAAGTTGACGACCAGCAGGCCCGTCGCCAGAAACTCAGAAACACGTTGCGGGCCGCCCGGCTCCGATGCAAGAAGAAAAAACGTCTCGACCAGTACCGGTTCACACGTCAGGAAGGGCGTAGGCAGCTCTCGGAACATAGCATCGGCCCACGTATGCGCAGCTTCCCGCTTGCGCAGGAAAGCCACTATAGGGCCGGTGTCGACGAGGATGCGGGCCCTAGAGGCCAAGGCCGCGCAGGTGCTCCGGGTTGGTGGCGAGGTCCGTGATGCCCTCAGTGCCTTCAATAGAGCCGCTTAGGTGCCCTACCAAATCGAACGCAGTCTCGGGTTTGTTCTTCCCTACCATGGCCAGCCGGGCTTCCAATGCCTCGCGCAGAATCGCGGACTTAGGACGGCGCTCCGCCAGCGCCAGAGCATCCAGTTTAGCGGACAAAGCGTGCGGGAGTTTGCAGGTCAGTGTATGCATAAACGGATAGTAATACTTGTCTGCGCAAAGAGCAATACTCTATTTTGAGACAGAAGTGCGCTAGAAAATCTTGACGTGAAAGGTCAGGTACGTCTTCGGATTTTCGCGAATCGCGGTGACCAGGTGGTTCGCGTTCGAGATCGCATCATCCGCATGGTTATAGAGCGAAGGATTGCGCACCAGCTGGCCCAGCGTGACTTCCCCGTTGTCCGCGCGCGCCAGGATCGAGTCAAGCCGGGTGACCGTGTCGCTCAGCTTCGCGGCAAACTGCGGGTCCTTGACCAGCAGGCCGAGCCCGCCCTTGCCGGCATTTACATCGGCCAGCATCTGGTTCAGGTTCGCGGTCGACTGCTGAATGTTGTTATAGAGCGAAGGGTCCTTGATGAGCTTGCCGATGGAGCCCTGGCCCGAGTCGATCTGCGCCGTCACCGAGTCGAGGTGCGCGATTGCGTCGTTGGCCCGGTTGTAGAGCGTCGGGTCGTTGACCAGCTTGCCGATGGACCCCTTGCCGTTGGCGATCTGGGCGACCAGCCCCTGCAGCTGGTTTACGGTCGCGACGGCATTGGTATACAGCTTGGGATCGTTGATGAACTGCCCGATCGATCCGCGGCCCGAGTTGAGCGAATCAACCACGTTGTCGAGTTTGGCGAGGATTGTGTTCAGCTGCTCGATCGTGCCCTGGCTCGACTTGATGACGGCGGTGATGGACGGCGTTTCATTTGTGGGGAGCTCGCCGTTCTCCGCGATCTGCCCTTTTTGCGCGGACTTGCTGCTGATATTGACAACCGTGTCCCCGAGCACCCCGATCGTTTCGAGGCTCGCCAGCGAGTCCTGCCGGATGAACTTCGCATACGTATTCGAGATCTTCATCGTGACCTCGACCGGGGTCAGTTTGCGATCGGGGTTGATGCGTATGGCCTTGACCGAACCGATCGTGACCCCTTCGAGATTGACCTGGCCGCCGACCTTGAGGCCTGCCGAATCCTCAAAATAGGAGTGCACGGTGAGCTTGCGTGCAAACGCGCCGCCCGCACTGCCGGACATAAGAAATACAAGAGCGGTCAACGCCACGATGGCTGCAAATACAAGCACCCCTACCTTCAGTTGTGACCATCGTACTTCCTGCTGACTCGGCACAGAATTCCTCTCGTCCGCCCCGAACGGCTCCCGGAGCGGCTCTTTTTCTCACGACGATACCAGCAGACAGCGTTCGGGCTTCCAGCCGTGCCCACCCGCAAACGAGGGTTGGATGTGGATCGAGAGGGATATGTTGCAGAACTGACAACGTCCGGGATGGCGGCGAGGACTGCCGGCCGGGTTCACATTGGCGCCGGGCGGTGCCCTCCAAACAGTGTGTTGGATAGTCCAGTCGATGAGCCGGGTCATCCTGAGTCTATGTGAGGAGTTCCGATAGATGGTTTGGGGGTCATCCTGAGCGCAGCGAAGGATCTGCTTGCTCCATCTGAGCGCGGAAAGCAGATCCTTCCTCGTTTGGACACCCTAGCGAGCAAGCTCGCTGGGACCCCGTTACGCTCCTCAGGAT
>CAXTMW010000240.1:1884-3992 GCA_964245455.1 uncultured Acidobacteriaceae bacterium | reverse complement strand
GAGCGAGCGTGGAGCTGCTTGACGACCGGGGCCAAACGCTCGCGAAGACCACGGCCGATGCAGTGGGTGCGTACCACTTTACGGTCCCGCAAAGCGGGCGCTACACGGTTCACGTCGAGGCAGCGACGTTCCAGCCGGTGAGCACGGCTTCCCTCTTCGTTTCCGCGGGCAGCGGAGCCGACCTGGATGTCTACCTCGCTACGCGCACGGAAACCGAAGAGGTCACCGTCACCGCGACCGGCGTTCCTACGCCGGAAGCGCAGGTGGGCGCATCGGTCACCCGTCTGGACGCAGACCAGTTCCGTTACGCGCAGCAGGTGCAGGAGCCGCTTCGGCTGGTGCCGGGCGCACAGCTGACGCAGACCGGACAGCAGGGAGGCACGACTGCCCTGTATATTCGCGGCGGCGACTCCGACGCAAATAAGGTGTTGATCGATGGCGTGCCGGCCAACGATATCGGCGGCGCGGTCGAGTTCGCCAACATCGCGACCACCGGCGTGCAGTCCATCGAGGTGCTGCGTGAGCCGGATAGCGTGCTTTACGGCTCGGACGCGCTTTCAGGTGTAGTCAACCTCGTCTCGAAGCGCGGCGCAACGCCATTGCCTCTGTTCAGTCTCTCCGGTGACGGCGGCAATCTCGGTACCTACCGTCAGGAGGAGGCCGTGAGCGGGCTCTTACGGCAGTTCGACTATTACTCCTCCTATGCGCGGCTGGAGACGCGCAACAATCTGCCGCATGACCAGTTCCACGACGGCACCTACGTGGGCAACCTGGGTTACTCGCCCAATGCGGCGAATGCTTTCCGGTTCACGGCGCGGCACATTGCGGCGCGGGCAGGTCAGCCGAACGCGACCGCGTTCTACGGCATCCCGGACGCGGCTGGCACGCGCGACCGGGACAGCTTCTACAGCGGCAGCTGGGACGGGCAGCTTACGCCGCAGGCGCACGTGCAGATCCGCTATGGGGCGCTGCGGCTCGACAACCTGTTCACGGACTACGCGCCGACCGGCCTGCTTGACGCGAACGGCAACTACCTTGGCGCGCCTGTCACCATCACCGGCGCAAATGGATACAGCGTAAGTGGGCAGGCCATCTTTCAGTTCGGCGGCGCGACGTACCCGAACACCTTTGAGTCCCCAAGCGCGCGCGATTTTGTCTACGCACAGAGTGACTTCCGCATCACCCCGCACCTGTTCGCACTGGGCGGGTTCAAGTTTGAGAGTGAGCGCGGTTCCACCATCATCCAGCCCGGCGCTTCGGTGAGCAGCATCAACCGCGGCAACTACAGCTACACGGCGCAGTTCCAGGGCGACTGGGCGCACCGGCTCTTCTACACCGCAGGCACAGGTCTTGAAGAGAACGGCCTGTTCGGCTTCGCGGCAACCCCGCGGGTTTCGCTCGCCGGCTACGTCCGGCAGCCTTCGCAAAACAGCCGGGTGGGCGGTACCAAGCTGCACGGCACCTTCGGCAAGGGCATCAAGGAGCCGAGCATTTTTCAGCAGACAGACTCGCTGCTTGCTACAGTGAGCGCGCTCCCGGACGGCGCGCAGCTTGTTTCGCAGTTTGGGATTAAGCCCATTGGCGCGATCACCTCGCGGCTCTACGACGGCGGCATCACGCAGGAGTTCTACGGCGGACGGGTCCGGGCGGGCGCAACCTATTTTCACAATGAGTTCACCAATGTGGTCGAGTTTGTACCGCAAAGCGGGCTGATCGAGATCGGCGTGCCGGCGAGCGTGGCGAGCCAGAACGGGGCATACGTCAACTCGCAGGCATTCCGCGCGCAGGGGCTGGAGCTTGAAGGCGAGTACCACGTGGACGCGCACCTTTACCTGCGCGGGGGCTACACGCTGACCGACGCGGTGGTGCAGCGGTCGTTCTCGAGCGACAACCTGCAGGGCGGCAGCTTCAACACTGCAGGGACATTCGCCAATGTGCCGATCGGGGCGTTTTCGCCGCTCGATGGGCAGCGGCCGTTCCGCCGCGCGCCCAACACCGGGTACTTTGCAACAACCTACGATCGCGGCAGGTGGTACGCCGGAGTGACCGGGACGCTGGTGGGCCGCCGCGACGACAGCGACTTCCTGACCGATAACAACTTCGGCAAC
>CAXTMW010000240.1:575-1874 GCA_964245455.1 uncultured Acidobacteriaceae bacterium | reverse complement strand
GCTATCAGCGGCTCGACGTGGACGCGAGCTACGATCAAACGCGCACATTGACCTGGTACGCGCGGGTCGACAATATCCTGAACGAAAACTACCAGGAGGCGTTTGGCTACCCGGCACTGCCGACGACGGTACGCGCGGGCGTGACCGTGCGGATCGGGGGTGAGTCCTGGGGTCTTCGCTAGCGCGAAACCTTCTGCTGATGGTTGCATTGGCGGGTGCGGCGGTGCTGTCGCTCGGGCTGGGCGCGGTGCGAATTTCGCCTCGTGCGATCGCCCTTTGTGCGAGCCATCCGTCGGCGCTTTCGGCGACCGAGCGGCTCATCGTTTTTCAGCTGCGGCTGCCGCGGGTGCTGGCCGGGGCGATCGTGGGTGCGGCGCTGGCGACGGCTGGTCTGCTGTTTCAAGGCTTGTTTCGCAACGCGCTCGCCGACCCCTATGTCACCGGCAGCTCCGGCGGTTCGGTCGTTGGCGCGGCGCTCGGGATCTTCGTGCTGCCGCAGTCCAGCATCGCGGGATTTAGCCTGACGGCGCTGCTGGCGTTCGCGGGCTCAACCATGACCATGGCGGTGGTGTACACGCTCGCGCGGTCCGGGGGGCGCACGCACACCACTACGCTGCTTTTAGCCGGGTTCGCGGTGAGTACCATTTTGACCAACTCGCTGTACTTCTTCGAGGTGCTGGACACTAGCTCCGGCGCGGGTCTGCGCGTGTTGACTGCCTGGCTGCGCGGGGCCATCGAGGCGCCGACCTGGGCGCAGCTTGGGATTTGCGCAGGGCTGCTCGGTCTAGGGTTGCTGGCCGCGCTGCCGCTTGCGCGGGCGCTCGATACGCTCGCCCTGGGCGACGAGTACGCGCAGGGGTTGGGCATCAACGTCGAGCGGACACGGGTCGGGATTGTGCTCGCGGGTTCGCTGTTGACGGCGGTCGCGGTCTCGCTGGGCGGGCTGATCAGTTTCGCCGGGCTGGTGGTGCCGCACGCGGCGCGGCTGCTGCTGGGGCCTGCGAACACGCGGCTGCTGCCAGTTTCAGTGCTTGGGGGTGCGCTGCTGCTTGTACTTGCGGACACGTTGGCGCGGGTTTTGTTCTCCCCACAGGAGCTGCCCGTGGGCACGCTTATGGCGCTCGTGGGTGGACCGTTCTTCCTGTATCTGCTGCGGCGGGGAAAGCGAAGCGCATGAGCCTGCTCGCATTCGAACGCGTGTCGTTCGGTTACAGCGGCCAGTTCGTGCTTCGCGATGCCTCGTTTGCCATCGAGGAGGGCGAGGCCTTGGCGCTGGTGGGCCCGAATGGGGTTGGAAAG
>CAXTMW010000240.1:0-565 GCA_964245455.1 uncultured Acidobacteriaceae bacterium | reverse complement strand
TTGCGGCTGGCCATGGGCACTCTTCAGCCAGCCTCCGGGGCGGTGCTGCTCGGGGGCAAGCCGCTGGCCGGGGTGCCTGCTCGGGAGGCTGCAAAATCGGTCGCCATGGTGCCGCAGTCGATGGAGCTCCCGTTTGCGTTCACGGTTGGGCAGGTGGTGGCACAGGGGCGTACGCCCTATCTCGGCACGCTGCGCGGGGCGGGCGAGCGGGACCGCGCGGCAGTGGAACGGGCGCTCGCGCTGACCGATACTGCGCAGTTTCGTGATCGGGTCTTCAATGAGTTGAGCGGCGGAGAGCGGCAGCGGGTCAAGATTGCGCTGGCCCTGGCGCAGGAGCCCAGGCTGTTGCTGCTCGATGAGCCGACGCAAAGCCTGGACCTGGGCCGACAAAGGGAGTTGATGGGGCTGCTCGGGTTGCTGCAGGCGGAAGGCGTGACCCTGCTGGCGACAATGCACGATCTGCACCATATTCCAGGAAACTTTGCGCGGGTGCTGCTGTTGTCGCCGGGCGGCCGGCTTGAGAGCGGCAGCCCGGATGTGCTGCAGGACGCGGCGCGTGTGGAGG
>CAXTMW010000239.1:2747-4020 GCA_964245455.1 uncultured Acidobacteriaceae bacterium | reverse complement strand
GAGGTTGTGTGCCGTGGCCCGCGTCTCCTGTGCCGGGTCGCATCGCCCTCAGCAGTCCGCTCCAGCAGTGAGGGAAGCGGCTTTTCCGACGATCCGGGCACATCCTTTGCTTGCCGAGCCAGCATGAACGGTGTATTAAGCATCTATGTAGCTGCCTCGCGTAAAGCCTGCCACAGCGCGATCGCGGCTCAGGCGCTTTGACGGGTACACGGACAAGTTTGAGAGGACGGAGCTCAACCATTTTGGCAGGACACACAGCGCAGACACATCGGTCCGACGATCTGCAAACCCGCCTCCATCACGCCGGGCCTTGGTTCAACAACATTCACGTTCACGGGGTCCAGACCGCGCCTGACCACTTCCTCGGCGACTACCCCGCTGTTAAATGGCGGCATCTGGCGGCGGCGCTGCCTGCTGCCTTGTCCGGCAAAAGTGTGCTCGACATCGGCTGCAATGCCGGCTTTTACAGCCTGGAGTTGAAGCGACGCGGTGCCGCGCGTGTGCTCGGCATCGATACAGAAGAGCTTTACCTGAAGCAGGCGCGGCTGGTGCGCGACGAGCTCGGGCTCGATATCGAGTACAGGCATTGCTCGGCGTATGACGTGCTCTCGCTCGCCGAAGAGTTCGACATTGTGCTGTTTATGGGCCTCTTCTACCACCTGCGCTATCCGCTGTACGCGCTGGACCGCGTGGTGCAGACAATCAGGCCGGGCGGATTGCTGATCTTTCAAACACTGTTTCGTCCGCATGCTGTGGCAGCGGCGCAGGCACCGGTCGCACCGGACTACCCGTTCTGGGAAGAGGGGGCGTTTCTCGATCCCGCCTTTCCGCACATGCGCTTTTTCGAGCACAAATTTGCAGGCGATGCGACCAACTGGTGGATTCCGAACCTGCAAGGGGTGGAGGCGATGCTCCGCTCCGCGGGCCTGCGCATTGAGGCGCGCCCTGAACAGGAGACCTGGCTGTGTACGCCCGTGAGCACGCAGCGCGACGGCCGGTCGCTGCAGGAGCTGGAGTTCGCCGGCAGGCTTTGGTAACAGCCGTGGTGGCATTTCAGGAAAGAACGGAGAAGGGTACGACACGATGGTAGAAGCTGTCATGCTGTGGAACGAACCGAACAACCTGTCGCACTGGAACTTTCACCTCGATCCGCAATGGAAGGCCTTCGGCGAAATGGTGCGATCGAGTTCGCGGGCGATCCGCGCGATCAACCCGGAATTGAAGATTGTGCTCGGCGGAGTCAGCTCCTGCGACTGGCGCTGGATCGAGCTGA
>CAXTMW010000239.1:0-2703 GCA_964245455.1 uncultured Acidobacteriaceae bacterium | reverse complement strand
CCACTGGCATGTGAATGAATGGCCTGAGCGGATTCGCGAAACCCGCGCCGCGGCCGGGCTGCCCGTCTGGGTCTCCGCGGTGGGCGCCTCCTCGTTCGGCGCCGATGAGGTGGCCAGCTTCGGGCTTGAGCGCATGACGTCTCTGCTGGAGGGCCAGGTCGATCGTATCCACTGGTACAGCTTGTACGACCTGCCGCCCACCTGGGAGGCGACCACGCGCCACAAGGAGGCTGAAGGCTCGTCGTACTACCGGCACTACTAC
Source organism: uncultured Acidobacteriaceae bacterium (assembly GCA_964245455.1). Lineage (GTDB taxonomy): Bacteria > Acidobacteriota > Terriglobia > Terriglobales > Acidobacteriaceae > EB88. The sequence goes on along the minus strand of CAXTMW010000239.1, from coordinate 2,441 downwards.
ATGGGGCTGCTGCGGCACGACGGCACGCCCAAGCCGGGGGCCGCGCTGTTTCCTCGACTGGTGGAGCGCAACCCGGCGCTCGGGCTGTGCCAGTGGTTCCACTACCAGGACCCGCGGCTGGACGCGGCGGTCGACTGGATGGAGCGGCTCGGCGTGCGCTACCTGCGGACCGGGGTGAGCTGGGCCGACTGGTTCCGCCCCGGCGCTGAAGAATGGTTCGACCGGCAGATGAGCGCGCTCGCTCCCTTCGATACGACAATGACGCTTTGCTTTACGCCGGACCACCTGGGGCTTGAAGAGCACTGGGCAAGCCCGCCGAAAAACATCGAGGACTTTACGGAGTTCGCGCGCTGGGCAGTCAGCCGCTACGCAGCGCCGGGGCTCAAGCAGGAGCAGGAACAGGACGCGATTGCTGTCGCACTCTAGCCTGATCTGTAAGAGGAAAGGTTGCGCACGGAACAGTCTTATGGAGGATAGGTGCGAGCAAAAACGATTCTGATCACGGGCGGGGCCGGCTTTGTCGGCTCCCATCTTGCCGATGGGCTCATCCGGCAAGGCCACAGCGTGCGGGTGCTCGATAACCTCACGCCGCAGGTACACGGGCGCAAGCTGCCGACCTATCTGTCGCCTGAGGTCGAGGTGGTGTACGGCGACGTGCGCGATCGCGCGGCCGTCGAGACCGCGATTGAGGGAGTGGACGCAATTTACCACTTTGCGGCGACGGTCGGGGTCGGCCAGTCCATGTACGAGATCCATCGCTACATGGACGTCAACACGCTGGGCACGGCGCAGCTGCTCCAGGTGCTGCTCGACACAAAGCAGCCGATTGAGAAGTTGGTTGTTGCCTCGTCCATGTCTATTTACGGCGAAGGCGCGTACACCTGCGCGCAATGCGGGCCCGGGCCGGTGGCGCCGCCGATTCGCGGCAACACGCAGCTGCGCGCGGGCGACTGGGAACCGCGCTGCCCGGTGTGCCGAGGCGCGCTGGTGCCGCGGCCGACCGCGGAAGCGAAACCCAGCGAGGTGACCAGCGTGTACGCGCTCTCGAAACGCGACCAGGAGGAGCTGTGCCTCACCTACGGCCGCGTATACGATCTGCCTGTCGTCGCCTTGCGGTTCTTCAACATCTACGGCACGCGGCAGGCGCTCTCAAACCCGTACACGGGCGTGGCGGCTATCTTCGCGTCGCGCCTGCTCAACGCGCAGCCGCCTCTGGTGTTTGAGGACGGCGAACAGCAGCGCGACTTCGTCAATATTCACGATATCGTTCGCGCCAACATTCTCGCGCTGGAGCGGGAGCAAGCGAATGGGCAGGTTATCAACGTCGGCTCGGGCCGGCCGATCTCGATCAGCCGCGTCGCCGAGCTGCTGTCTTCGGCCCTCGGCAAGCAAGGGGAGCTGCCGCACCAGCTGACACAGCGCTACCGTTCCGGGGACATCCGCCACTGCTATGCCGACCTGACGCGGGCGCGCGCGCTGCTCGGCTACGAGCCGCAGGTGACGCACGAGCAGGGCTTTGCCGAACTGGTGGACTGGCTCCGCGCGCAGCGGCCCGAAGACAAGGCGGAAACCATGCTTCAGGAACTGAACAGCTACGGGCTTTCGGCATGAATGCGCCTGGAGACACAACGGCAGGCGCAGTGGAGGCGTCAGACCCCGAAGGAGGCACATTGAAGAAGGGGACCGTGACAAAGGGGATCGCGACAAAAGGGATTAACAGACGAGTGCTGATTACTGGCGGTGCCGGCTTTGTCGGGAGCAACCTGGCGGCACACCTGCTGCGGCAGACTGCCGCCCATGTGACTGTGCTCGACAGCCTGGCACGGCCCGGCGTCGCTGCGAATCTTGCGTGGCTTGAGTCGCTCGCGGCCCCGGGACGCCTGCTAACAATTCGCGGCGACGTGCAGGACAGAAAGCTGGTGAGCGAAGCGGCGCAGGGGGCGGGAGAAATCTACCATCTTGCGGCGCAGGTTGCGGTCACGACCTCCATCGCCGATCCGCTCACGGACTGTTACACAAACGTGCTCGGCACGCTCAACGTGCTGGAAGCCGCACGCGCCGCGCGCATGCGGCCGCTGGTTTTGTTTACCTCCACGAACAAGGTGTATGGATCACTGGAGCATATTGCTGTGCGCCGGGTTGGCGACGCCTGCCGCTTCGCGGATGAGAACTTTCACGGCATCGCGGAAACACAGCCGCTTGACTTTCACTCGCCCTACGGCTGCTCCAAAGGCGCGGCCGACCAGTATGTGCACGACTACGCGCGCATCTACGGCGTGCCGACCGTGGTGTTTCGCATGAGCTGTATCGCGGGCCCACGGCAGCTCGGCACGGAGGACCAGGGCTGGGTTGCGCATTTCCTGTATGCAGCCTTGCGCGGCGAGCCGGTCACCATCTACGGCGACGGCTGCCAGGTGCGGGACGTGCTGCACATCCATGAC
>CAXTMW010000238.1:3831-4059 GCA_964245455.1 uncultured Acidobacteriaceae bacterium | reverse complement strand
TTCCATCGCTCCACCTGCACGGCAAGGTGGACGCCGAGGTCCGGCGTGATGCGCTTTAGGAGGTCGAGCATACCCGAGTTCTGCGTGGTGCCGCCCGGGGTAAAGGCATTCGACCGCGGATCGGTGACCGGAAGCTGGCCAAGCGTGAAGTTTGGCACTGAACCGGGGAGGAAATTCTTGTCGGCCTTGACGTTGCGGTAGGCGAACTGGATGTGCTCCTGCGGAGAG
>CAXTMW010000238.1:0-3821 GCA_964245455.1 uncultured Acidobacteriaceae bacterium | reverse complement strand
GTTGTAGGTCAGCCACGCCTGGCCGCCTTTGTCGTCGCGGCCGATCGGGTCGGTAAATAGGAAACCCTTGTTCGTCGGCCCCTGCTGCTGGATCCCTTCGTAGAAGTAAAAGACACCGTGCGAGCCGGGGGTACGGCCGGAGCAGCGCGCGGTCACGCAGTCGGTCGATACGCCTTCCACGCGGAAGTCGAGCTTCGGGATCGCGGGGAAGTGGGACAGGTAGAGCCCGGGACGGATCGCGGCGCGGCGCGGCGCGGAAATGGGGTTGACGTCGTCATGGGAGAACGAGTCCAGATACAGGGTGAGCCAGTCGCGCAGGTAAGGCAGACGATACGTAAAGTCAAACGCGCTGAAGCGTGCGCCGGGATCAGTCGGACCATTTTTCTTGACAGAGTTTACGTTGCTGAAGCTGGCAAACGAGCGGGCAAAGCTCTTCAGCGTGACGGGCTCGTGGCCTCTGCCGCCCCAGATGACGGTTCGCTGGAAGCCGAACTCGATGTTCTTTGTCGGGTGGACGCTGATCTTCTCGGAGTGTACCCAGGGGTGGTTGGGTTGGGTGTGGCCGCCAAGCGAGCCGACAAAGAAGTCGTAGCGGAGCGGCCCGATCACGCGCCGCAGCAGCGGGACGTACATGGGCTCAATGCGGTCGATCTGGAGCGAGTAGATGTTGTCGGCATTGGTGCTCCAGGCGAACGCGCCGCCTTTTCCCGGCCCAAGCCAGTGGTCGGTCTTGCCGAGGGTCAGCTCATGCTTCCAAAGGTGGTAGCCGAGGTCGGCTTCGAGCACCCGGAAGTTGGTGATGCCGCTGATGGGGCCGATCGGGTCGGTCGCCTGCCGGTATTTGGGGTTATAAGGGATGTTGTCGACCGTATCGGACAGGTACTCGCCCAGCTGCTCGGAGTAGCCCGCGCCCGAGGCGGCGTGCTGGAGTTCCGCGCGCAGAAACAGCGTGGCGCGGCCGGCCTCGATGCGCCCGCTCGCGCCGGTGACATTCTGCAGCCCTTTCTGGTAGGGGCGGCCGTAGTCGTTGATGATGGTCTGCCCCAGGTGAAAGCTGTCGTTCAACGGCGTCTTTACGATGTCGAGGAAGCGGGTATAGACCGTGTCGAGCTCAGCGTGCTCGCCAGTGAAATACAAATCGGGTCCCACTTCGGCCAGTACAGCGTCGTAGATGGTGCGTGCCTCGTCGTTCGCGTCGCTCTCGCTGGACGGAGGCGCCTGCCCCTGGTCGAGCATGTGGAAGACGCTTAGGCGGGTCCACGGGCGCAGGCCCAGAAATGCCGTATCCATGTAACCGAGCGCGTGCAGCCGATCAAGCGCCGTGTAGATCCAGCTGTCCATGGGGATGTAGGTCGAGCCCTGCCCGTCCGCAAGTGTTGTGGGATAGGCAATCTGGAAGTTACGCGGCAGCCGGACGCCCTGGCCGAAGGGGTCGAGCGGCGTAGCCCCGGGGCGGTCGGCCTGCGGCGCCGGTTGCGGAACGACCTGCGGAACGGCTTGCCCGTACATGTCCGGAGCAAGAACCACTGCTGCTTGTTCGGTCTGGGCTGGGCCTGGGGTCGCCACGCCGCACGCGGCAAGCAAACAAAGGGCTACGGCGAATCTCACTCTCACCTCGGAGATGGTGCAAACGCTACGCTCGGAGCAGACAGCCACCGGCCCGGCTACGCGGGGTACGGGCTGCTGGTCTCTCTCAGGGAACGGCAGCGTACGCGACCCCGAATGCGAACCTGTTACCTTCCTTCGCTTTCCGGCGCTTCGCTGGAGGCGCGGAGAGCCGCGGTTCATGGGCAAGCCTAGATGAAGCCGCCGGTGAACACAAGCGTCCCGTTGCCTGGACGGGAGGACTTCGCAGCCCGCTCGTAGGGGTCGTGAACGGCTTGTCGGAGCGCTACGTACTGAGTTTGCGCACCAGATCGCGCTCCAGCTGACGTTTCCAACTCGCTGCGAAAGCGCCGCGCGCGCGCAGCATCGTTTCAAGACGGAACAGCGCGTCTCCCCCCACAGGAACCCCCGCCTGACGGCCGAGAGCGCGAAAGGGGACGCACTGGAGCTCGCTGGGTCCGCCTCCGGCGCGCGCACGGGCGAGGCACTCAAACGCGACCCGGTAGATGGCCAGAGCATCGTCACGGTCGACCGGGATGGTGGGGTACAAGGGCGCCGGCAGCAGGTGCGCCGGTTTCTGCCGGGCCTTCGCCGCGAGCGCAGTGGCTCGGGGTGGTTCCTCGGAAAGCAGCAGCAATGGCAAACCTCGTTGTGCTGCCCACTGCCCGGCCTCAGCCCAGTTTCGCGGAAAGGCGCGGGACCTCGGCCCGGCGGGGGTCGCGCCTGTCTTCCCGGCGGTCGTCAGTACGCAGGCAATGGCTCCCTGGGCGCCGTGGGCGAGGGTCGCGGCCGCGCCCAGCGCCACCGCGACCGCGGCGGCCTCCTCGCGCGGCAGCTCAAGCAGGCCCGCCTGAAGTTGTCCTGTCACGAGCTCTGCCCCGGCAGGGCCGCGCTCGCTTCCCCCCGCAAACCCGCGCAGCACGCGCAGGCTATCCCCGCGCCCTGCGGGCAGCAGCAGGAGGTCCCCGGGATGAAGGTTTGCGCACACGCCCGCGGCAAGGGCGCTGCCATCGTAGCCGTTAGCCGCCCGGCCCGCGCGCGCGTGGGCCAGCTTCGCTTCAAGTACGCCTGCGTACAGCGTTTGCAGCAGCTCATCGCGAACGCGCGCTTCCGCTTCCTTGCTCATGCGTTCCGTTCCATGCTCTTTGCCTTCCGACCTTCATCACGACTCACCGTGTTGCGCAAGCGGCACTTTTCAACACAACTGTGCATAAAGCTGTGCATGGGGCGCTTTCGCCTGCTCCGGGCGCAGTATTCACGCGGTGTTCACCACTCTGCACAGGATATGAAGCACATCCCTAGAATGATGTTCACCGCTCAGGAAGAATAATCCGCGTTGATGCGCACGTACTCTTCGGTAAGGTCCGTCGTCCAGAAGCGGCACTGGCCGTTGCCGAGACCGAGATCAACCGCGATCGTAAACCGGCGCTCGCTCATGGCCGCATGGATCTGCTGCTCGCTGAAAGCCGCCGCCCGTCCGCCGTGCTCGCACACCGGGAGGTCGTTAAGCGTGATGCGCAGCCGCTCCGGGTCGATCGCGACGCCGCTTGCGCCGACCGACGAGGCAAGCCGGCCCCAGTTGGGATCGCTGCCGGCCCATGCTGTTTTGACGAGCGGTGAGTGGGCGATCGCTTTGGCGACCGTCAAGGCGTCCGCGTCCGACGGAGCGCCGGTAATCTCAAGGGTTACGACGTGCGTGACGCCTTCGCCGTCCTCCACGATCGCGATCGCTAACTCGCGGCAGATATCGGCCAGTGCCGCGCGGAATGCCGGGTGCTCCGCCGAGAGCTCGACGCCGCTTGCGCCCGAAGCCAGCAGCACCACTGTGTCGTTGGTGGAGGTGTCGCCGTCGATCGAGATGCGGTTGAAGCTCGTCTCCGCACTGCTGTGCAGCATCGTGCGGAGCGCGCCCGGGTCGAGCGCCGCATCGGTGAGCAGGTAGGCAAGCATGGTGGCGTGGGGCGGCGCGTGTAACGGCGCGTGCGGTGGCGCCAGACGTGGGTGAATCATGCCCGCGCCCTTACACGCGCCGGCGATGCGGATGGTTTGCCCGCCGATCTCCAGCGAGCGAAAGGCAACCTTGGGACGCGTGTCGGTGGTGAGAATAGCGCGCGCAAATGCTGAAAAAGCCTCGGCACCGGAGAGCAGCGCGGCCGCGATGCCGGGCAGCGCGGCCGGTAATTTTTCGCCCGGCAGGGGCACGCCGATGATGCCGG
>CAXTMW010000237.1:0-4119 GCA_964245455.1 uncultured Acidobacteriaceae bacterium | reverse complement strand
ACCGATTCCAGCTAAGCTCCCAAACCAGCGATCGGGACAGATAGCTGTATATGGAAGGGGGGTGGTACGCGGTTGGTTCCTACGTGGGTTTGTCTTTCGCCTTTGTACTCGGCAGGACAACCTGGCCCGATCCTGTGTGTGTTCAGCCGCGCGGTACTCGCTGCGGCACTGTTGCCAATCTTTCTGCGGCTCGCATCTTCGCGCTGCGGCTCCGCGGGTTCCTTCGTATCTCGTCTTCCCCTGCGATCACGGGCTTGCGCGTCAACACCTCATACCAGCCGCCGTCCTTGCCGTGCCGCATTGCATCTTTTGCCAATCGATCTTCGAGCGAGTGGAAGGAGATCACCACCAGCCGTCCACCGGGCTTGAGCAGCTTCGGCGCGGACTCGAGCAGCGCCCTGATCTCGTCCAGCTCACTATTGACGTAAATCCGGAGCGCCTGAAACGTCCGGGTCGCCGGGTGAATCTTTTCGCCTTTCCCCTTCGCTTTCATTGTTGGGGCCGCGGCCCGCACCACTTGAGCTAGCTGCGCTGTTGTGTGTACGGGCCGGGCCCTCACAATGGCTCTGGCGATTCTCCGCGACCTCCTTTCCTCTCCGAATTCGTAAATCAGGTTGGCGAGATCGTTTTCGTCCGCCTGATTTACCACTTGTTCGGCCGTGAGCGCCCCCTCGGTGTTCATCCGCATATCAAGGGGCCCATCAGCCTGAAAACTAAATCCGCGATGCGCCTGGTCCAGGTGCATGGAGCTTGTGCCAAAGTCGGCCAGGATGCCGTCTACGCCTTCTGCCGGAACAAACTCTGCCACCCGGCTGAACTCTGCGTGGTGCAGCTCCAGGGCCGGCATTGCCTGTCCCAGCTCCGCAGCCACCGCCTCCAGCCTTTCCCGCGCCAGCCCTAACGTTTCCGGATCGCGGTCCAGCCCAATGAGCCGGCCGGCCGGCCCAAGGGCGCGAGCGATCGCGCCGGCGTGCCCGGCAAAGCCTAGGGTGCAGTCCACGTACACGCCGCCCGAGCGCACCGCTAGATACTCAATCGCTTCACTCCAAAGAACTGGCACATGCCGATCATCCCCATCGCGCATATGTGGCCCCTCAAGGCCCTCTCTTATCTGCTACTGCTGCCTGCTATAACCCAAAACCCGCCAACATCTGCTGGTCTTCTTCCGTCAGCGGATTCGCTTCCAGGCTCTGCTTGAAGCTCTCGTGATTCGTCACTTCCAGGTACGTCTGCATGCCGAACACCACCACATCTCCGGTGACCTGTGCCTGCTCCCGCAGAATCTGCGGCAGCAGCACCCTTCCCTGCTCATCCATCCTGCTCATCTGCCCGAAGTAGTTCAGCCGATCCAGCAGCTTCTTCTTGACCGGGTTAAAGCTTGGGATCAACGCCAGCTTTGCTTCAAACTTCTCCCACTCCTTCAGCGGGTGGATTTCGGCTACCTTGCCGTCCTTGCTCGTGATGTAGAACTGCTCGCCATATTCCTCGTCGATACGCCGCTTGAACTCCGCCGGCAGCTTCAGCCTGCCCTTCTCATCAACCCGGGCTGGATGGTTGCCGCGGAACATCGTTCTTGCCCCTCAACACACACGCATCAGTATTTAGGTCATCAACAGAGAGCCATAGCGCAACTGCTGGTTCGATTCCTTTGTGGAGTTCACTGCTGACTCCACTTTCAACCACTTTTGACCACAGAGTAGCGAATGGGAGAGCACTTGCCTATGGTTTTTATGGCTGAATTACTGGATTTCGGTTACTAAAGACAGAAAGACGTGGAAGGCCTGTGCAAATCGATGGGCGAAATGAAATGAGGGTTTCTATTCGCGATTGCGCTTTGCGGGTTTGCTTAAGCCTTTACTGCGATTGAAGCAGGAATAGAAAGCAGCGGAACCGCATGCTGTGCCGTACAATAGTCCATAGACTAGATGCACTGTAGTGTGGTAGGAGCTTTCTTGCCTTCTTCAGACAAGCAAAATAGACCGCCGATGACGGCGTTTATACAGAACAGCCCACGGAGATTTTTTTGCATGGCCTGTTGAAAGGCCGCTCGCGGCGAGCTAGGTATGGTTGCGCTCGCGGACGCGTCGCTGAAGGTAGCTGGCGAGGTAGATGACGACGGCAATGTTGAGAAGGGTGAAAACGCACTTGGGCCAGTTGGCTTTGCGGAGAATCTCAAAAAACTCCCAAGGGAGGAAGGAAGCAGTAACCAGCAGAGTCAGGTACTCCGCCCAGGGTTTTCCCAGAACGAGTCCGGTACCTTCAAGCACGTCGACAGCGGCGTAGAGAAAAATACCGATGGAGATCTCGCGTAACCGGTGCGGACTGATAAGAGCGACCCGGTCGAGGATGCGGTTGACGAAGCGACTTTCGGGATCGAAGCGCAGGTCGACGATCCAGTGGGTCACCACGGTGACCAGATCGCGATGCACAAGGTGGAGAGCACCGAAGCCGAGAGCGACGAAAAGCACCGCTTTGAGAAGCTTGCCGATGCCGATGAGAACGAGCCAGCGGTTTGTGCCGGTGGTCAGGCGAATCGGAGTGGAGGTCATCTGCGGCATGGTGTGGACGCGCGGGGCTTCCTCTTCAGCATACGCAAGAGAGGCCGGTTCTTGGCCTGAGCGGCGCTAATGGGCGGACAGCGGGACCCGCCCCGGCAAAAAGCAGGCCCCCCGCTACGCTCAGAGGGTGAGTGTGAAGTTTATCGCATGAAGTTCCCGCTCTCAAAAGGGCTCATCCTGAGGCGCAAAGCAACGAAGGACCTGCTTTTCCGCGCTCGGATGGAGCAAAAAGCAGGTCCCTCGCTGTGCTCAGGATGACCCCGTTCGTTTTGGTCAAATTTCTCACACGCCCTCTCAGGACGGCGCTTTGTCTACGGGCGAGCCTTCTTCTCGGTCAAAATGGGACTCTTTCGGGAAGTAGCACCTTCGCCACGCCGCGGCATGGCAAGTCATTTCTCAACGCTCGCTGATCCAGAAAACTCGCGTTTCAATGAATCTGCCTGGAAGAAAGGTGCGTTTCTTAATTGAGTCATCATAATGGGGCTGCATGCATCGTTGCCGAAAGCTGCCATGGGCTTAGCAGAGTACTAAGTCGGCTGCGGATAAGTTAGTCCTGCAGTGAACCGATAGTCAGCATTGACAAGGAGACACAATGAAAAAGCAGTTGATTTTTGCGGCGACACTTGTGGTTGCCATGGGTTTTTCCGCGGCGGCAGCCAACGCCGAAAAAGACCCGATGGTCGGCGGCGCGGCCATGTACCCGCCCAAGAATATCGTTGAAAACGCGATGAACTCGAAGGACCACACGACGCTGGTGACAGCGGTGAAAGCTGCCGGCCTGGTCGATACGCTGGAGGGCCCGGGGCCGTTTACAGTGTTCGCTCCAACCAACGAAGCCTTTGACAAGCTGCCGGCGGGAACCGTGGACACGCTGGTGAAGCCGGAGAACAAAGACCAGCTCACGAAAATCCTGACCTACCACGTGGTGCCGGGCAAGCTGACATCGAAGGACATCGCGAAGCTGATCAAGGCGGGCGGCGGCAAGGCCGAGATCAAGACCGTGCAGGGCGAAACGCTGACGGCAACCATGCAGGACGGCAAGCTGATCCTAACCGACCAGAAGGGCGGCACGTCAACGGTGACGATCCCGAACGTGATCCAGTCGAACGGCGTCATCCATGTAGTGGATACGGTGCTGATGCCGAACTAGCTTTTCGGCACTTTGTCGAAAAGAGCGCCCTGGCCAGGGCGCTCTTTTGTTTGCGCGGCGCGGCCGCGGTGGTAAGCGGAGCTTCCGCTGCTTGGCCGCTCCAGAGGCCGCGCGTCCGGCTACCCACTTTTCAACATCAAAGCAGGTTGCCAGCTCGGCCCGTTGAGGTCGAGCGAAGGCTTCACGATGCTGAGCTCATTCTTCGGATTTGTCGGCGATGTGACCGTATTTGCCCTGAGGGCTGTGCGGGACTTTTTCAGGCCTCCTTTCGAGACGGAGTACCTGTTGTCCCAGTTGTACGAGATCGGGGTCGGCTCCCTGTCGCTGATCCTGACAGCGGGCTTTGCGCTCGGGGTGGTGATGACGCTGCACACGCGAAGCACCCTGGTGCAGTTCGGCGCGGAAGCAGAG
>CAXTMW010000236.1:0-4170 GCA_964245455.1 uncultured Acidobacteriaceae bacterium | reverse complement strand
ACCCTTGCCCGCCCTACAGCGCCTTGGCCATCGCCGCTACCTGCGGCAAAGCAGTCACCAGCGCCTCCACCGTCGCGATTACCTGCGTATCAAGCCCCGCATCGGTCAGCTTCGTTTTGCCCGCCGCATCCGTCGCGTTCACCACCGCGGCCACATCCCCCAGCACCGCATACGCCGACTTCTCCACACTCAGCGCCAGAGGTCCATACACCGGCACCGCCGCCGTTACCGTTTCCACCGTGGCCGCGGTCCCCTCGACCGCCCCAAGAATCTGTTCCGCCTTTGAAAAGAAAGTGGCGAAAAAGTGCCCCACGGAGCGAAACGTAAACCCCGCGCCGCTCGCCTTTGCCGCCGCCGTGCCAATCGTATCCATAGCCATCTCTGTCCACCCTTTCAGTTTGTATTTCCTTAAAAGCCGCTTGCGCCCACTTCGCTTGTCAATAAAATGTGTGCGCGCTCCGTTGTGTTAAGTCCAAGCTCCCAAAGGGTCACCCCAAAACAGGCGTCATCCTGAGGAGCGCCCCCGGCGAGCTTGCTCGCTGGGCGTCCGAAACGACAAAGGATCTGCTTCTGTCTCCCGCACCCGGCGCCCCCTAAGTCGCCGTAATCTGCGCTGCCACCTTCCCCGTCGCATCCAGCGCCAGATACACGTGCGCATCCGGGCTTTGCGCCACCCGGTTCAGCCGCGGTATCCCCAGCAGCGACGTCGCCTGCGCCGCCGTCCGCGCCGCCTGCAGCCAGGTCGTCAGCTGCGTCGCGCTCGTCAGCCGCGCATCCTCGTCCACCACCTGGCACGCACCCACCCCCGCGATATAAATCACCTCAGGCCGCGACTTGGAATCATTCACGCCCAGTACTCGCACAATCATGCTTTCCTCCCTTTTCTCCGGCAGCCGTTCCCTTGCCAGGGCACACCGGCCAAGCCCATTCCACCCATGAACGCAATACAAAGCAGCTCCCCGCTCAAAAGAGCGGTCACCCTAAGGAGCAAAGCGACGAAGGACCTGCTTTTCCTCGCCCGATGCAACAAAGCAGGCCCTTTCAAAAAAGGGTCATCCTGAGCAAAGCGAAGGATCTGCTTTTGCTCCAACCAAGCGCGAAAAGCAGGTCCTTCGTCGCTTCGCTCCTCAGGATGACCTGTTTTTGAAACGAGAACTTCATACGAGTGAAACTTCTCACACCCACTTTGCGCACACTCTCTGAGTGGCGCGGTCAGCACGTGGCCAAGCACATTACAGGCTACACTTCGGCAGGGATCACTCTTTTACGGCCGGTCACAGCGAAGTGCCTTCGTTCTTCCGGATGGAAAGCGAGCGACCGCATCCACTCACGCGTTGGTTCGTGCGATGTTGGAGACACCCATGTCGCTCAAAAGGTATGTACTTCTTGGCTTCAGCAGCCTGCTCTACGCAAGCGCGGTGCTGCAGTTCATCCGCTACTACGTCGTAAGTACGTACTTCTACCTCGATATGCCACGCTATCTAAGCGGCCGGGAGCGTCTGCCGTTTCAGGAGCGCGTTCTGCCGATTTTTCTAATGTGGCCGATCAATCACTCTGCTTTCCTCATGCGCCATTTCGTCCATCCCAGGGGCAACGTCTTTGTTCCATCAGCCGCAACCAGGGAAACACTGGCCTTCTACATCGTGTCCCTCGTTTCTTTTTCCATTGCCGGCTTCCTGGTGTACCGCCTTTACCGGGCTCTGACAACCACCGGCGCTTTATCCGTGCTGGTCTTACCTGTGTTTATGGTGCTGACGCTGTGGACGTATGTGGTGCATATCGACGCGGATTACTCCTACCCGTATGACATGCCCTCGCTGGCGTTTTTCGCCGGCGGCCTCCTTGCCATTTACACGCGCCGCTTTATCCCCCTGCTTGCAATCATGTTCCTCGGCACCATGAATCGCGAGACCACCTTGTTTCTGGTCGGTGTCTACATCCTCGACGCAGCATCGCGCGACATGCCGCTTGGGTTTTCCGGGTCTACCTACAGTTCCAGGCTCGGCGGCATCCCATTTCGCCATCGGTTCACTTTCGTTGGAGTGCCATGGCTCCGGGCAGCGACTCTGCTGGCGATCTGGCTTGCTGTCCGCGTCACCGTTCATCGGCATTTCGCGCACAACGATAGCTCAGAAAACTTCGTACGGTTCTGGAGTAACTTCGGCCGCCTCGGACCGCGCCTTTGGCCTACCTTGCTGGACGTGTGCGGCTATGTGCTGCCGATCGTGCTTATGCTGCGGAACCGCATCCAACCGCTGCGCTTCGCTAACTACCTCTATATATTCCCGGTCTGGGTAGCTGTCATGTTCTACACCGGCGTCATTCTCGAGACCAGGATTTATGGCGAGTTATGCTCGCTCACCGCGGTAGCCGCTGTGCTTCTGCTGGAAGAACACGTCGCCTCCCAAGGGAAGGCCGGCACACTCGGAAAGGAAAGCGCCTCTTTAGCAGATGAGGAGGCAAATCCACCGAGCGCACAAGGAGCTCGCACCCGACCTAAGCAGGCTGCAGCGTGATCTCTGTCAGCTCCGACGGACAGTTAAAACGGAATGGCAGCCCAACCGCGCCAATGCCGCGATTGACGTAAAGCTGTGTCCGCCCCATGCGGAATTGGCCTTCCACATACCGCTTGCCCAGCGGCGGCAGCAGCAGCGGCGGCAAAAACGGCAGCCGCACCTGTCCGCCATGCGTATGGCCGGAGAGCATCAGATCCACCTGGTTGAGGCGCGCCACGGCGGGAAGAATGTCCGGCTCGTGCGCCATCAGGATCACCGGCTCGCCGTCCCGCTCGGCCGTTGCCGGCATGGTCTTGTTCAGGTCCGACTCCCAGCTCAGCGCGTCCATGATGCCGGCGATCCAGAAGCGCTTGCCGTCGCGCTCGAACGGAGTGTTCTCATTGCGAAGCAGCGGGATGCCGACTCCCTTCAGTGCATCGACCACCGCATCCGCATTGACCATCCAGTCGTGGTTGCCGAGCACGCTGTACCGGTGCGGGCACTCGATCTTGCCCAGCAGCTCGGCCACGATCGGCGCGTACCCCTCCGCGCGGCTCTTTTCCACCGGTGCCATGGAGATGAAGTCGCCGGTTAGCAGAACGATGTCAGGACGAAGCCGGTTGATTTCGCGCACGGTGTGCTCGACAAAAAACGGCTCCGTGTACTCCATGAAGTGAATATCGGAGACTTGCGCGATCCGCAGCCCGGCAAATGCTTCCGCAAGGCGGTGGATACGAATGGTGCGGCGCTCGGTGACCAGCTTGTGCCGACCGAACTCTCCCGCGTAGATGGCCAGCCCGGCCGTGACGGCTGCACTCCCGCCCAGGAACGCGCGACGCGTCATCAGCGTCCGCCGAGGCGAGCGGATCAGCTCTTCGATACCTTCTTCCTTGACGCGCTCAGTGGCGGGAACCATCCCCTTGACTATACCGGCGTGGCAAAGTCCCGAGACCGCACTTTCGTACCGGCCCTCATGAAAAGCAGCCTTGCAGGGAGCAGCCGGACCTCCGTCCGGCCGCTCACAACCCTAGTAGCGCCGGTAGGGGTAGCCATAGGGGTACGCGTACGCATAAGGATACGGACGCGCAACATACACCCCGGGGTACGGCACGGCCGCATACACCGGGCGCCGCTGCAGCACAGGCTGCTGAGGCACAGTCGAGGCCAGCCTGGCTGCTTCCTCATATGGCACCGGCTGCACGGTCAGGGGTTCCGCCAGATGGAATTGCAGCAGCGCCTCGGGCGGCAAATCGAGCCGCGGACCATGCGTTGCGCCCGAGATCAGCGTCCCGGAAGCGCCGCCGGCAATCGCGCCGATGCCCGCGCCGACACCGCCCCCGGCCGCGGCGCCGATCAGCGCACCGACAATCGCCCCGCCCGCCGTATTGGTCGCGGTGTAGCCGGTCTTGCTGGGCCCCTGGTTCGACCACACCTCGGTCGCAATCGGGTAGGTTGCGCCGCCAAGCTGCAGCACCGTCAAGCGCAGCTCCAGCTTTGGGCTGCCGGCCAGCGCGCCGGCATTCTTGGCTTCCACCACTTCGCCGTTCAGCACGGCGCCGCGCGGGATCGCCACAACGCCATTGGCATACAGGTCCGTCGCTGCCGTCGCCTGGAACTGCTCACCACCCCGGAGCGAGGCAGTGCTGAGCGGCTCGGTCGTGCGCACGCTCAGCAG
>CAXTMW010000235.1:0-4170 GCA_964245455.1 uncultured Acidobacteriaceae bacterium | reverse complement strand
CTGCTGCGCTTCCTGCTGGGCGGGGTCGCTGGAAAGCTCCCGCGAGAGCCCTTCCATGCTGATGAGCGCCTGCCCGAGCGAGCTGGATGCGGGGACATGCGTTTTTGCGAGTTTGTCGCGAATGTTGGTCGCGTGGCTTGGCAGGTCGTTGACGACTGTCAGCAGCTGGCCTGCCACCAGCCAGAGGATGCCGCAAAGCAGGGCGCTCGCGCCGGCGAGGACCAGCAGCGCCGCCGGCGTGCGGCGAAGACGGAGCTTTTCCACGCGCGACACGAGAGGCGTGAGCAGAAAGTTAAGCGTGAGTGCAAGGGCCAGCGGGATAAGCAGCGGGCGGCCGAAATAGAAGACGGCCAGAAGAACCGCGAGCAGCAAGAGCGGCTCGCGAGTTAGCAGGCTGCCCTCGCTGGAAGGCTGCCTTTGCGCGCGGGCCGGCGGATTGGATTTGCGTTTCATCCGGTGTGGTAGATGCGGGCCGGGCTGCGTGCGAGCCTCGGATTGTAGGCGTCCCGGTTACGTATGGGCTGGTCCCGCTGTCGTATCCGGAGCTCTCACGCATCCCCGCGTGATCCGCAGAGGTCAGCTGCGCGACGGCGGGAAACGTCAGCAATGGAGGCGGTCTCTTCTACAGATAGACTGCGACCCAGGATCGAGAGAGAACTTTTCGAACCCAGCCCGGAGAACGGAAGCTCCAATCGTTACTGGAGGAACAAACGTTGAAGTTTGCCGCAATCATTGAGTACAGCCAGGACAAAGAAAAGGTGAAAGCACTTCATCCGGCTCATCGGGAATACCTGCGTCGCTTTCTCGACAATGAACAATTGCGGGCCGCGGGCCCGTTTGCCGACGATGAAGGTGCATTGTGGGTTCTTGATGCCGAAACGACCGAGGCTGCTGAAAAAATCGTCAAAGGCGACCCTTACATGGAGGCAGGAATCATCGTAAGTTGGAAGATTCGCCCACTTGCTTATTGGTCCGCACAGCAGGCCAAGGGCGCGCGATAGCGGTCGCAGGTGTATCTGCGAGGTGCTGTGTACCCTCTGAAACAACCGTTTTAGAATTACATCTACGCCCTGACGGAATGTAGGTGCGAGTTAAAAATCGACCGACTCTTCTCCTCCCTTATTCTGGGGAAGTACGGCTTCACAAAGATGGTCGGAAGGAACTCAATTACCGTGACGGTGTCGATGGGGTCTTTCCAGGCTCTGGATACTGAATGCCGTCGGGATAGCTGAACATCTCGATCAGACCACCCCAAGGTGAACGTCCATAGACGCTTCGGTTCCGAGGACCCCCTTCGATGCCTCCAATGGGGTGTGGTGGGCTCAGTAGTTGCCACCGGCATGTTCAAAGCGTTTTGCGGATTCCTCGATGTCATCGACGTAACAGCAAATGTGCGTCCAGCCGAAATCGTTGAGCATGGCCGGTCCCTGCTGTGGAGCGTGCTCAAACTCGAAGATTCCGATTGTGGGCCATTGCTGATGCGGATCAGCCGAATATGCGGACACTTTGAGCCTGCCGGCATGCCCGATTGGTCCTCATTCTCCCTACCCGCTAAGGCTGGTGTGTCATTCGACACCACGTCGTAAACCACCTCCGCTCCGAAGGCCCGCCCCAAGAAAGAGGACGCTTCCTCTACGTTAGGCACGGTCAGGCCAATATGATCGACCCCTCGTGGCCGCCATGTTTCCATTGGTGTCTGTTTCTCATTGGTATCCGTCATTTGTCCCTCATAAAGACTCTTGATTTGCGTTATCGTCCGATGGCCGCCAGCGTCGCAACGCGGTGGTCTTTTCATACGGCATGTGGGTGTACGAGATCATCTCAATAGTCTGGCCCCAAGGGGTGCGCCCATAGCAGAAATGAAAGTCCGGCGCCTCCTCGGCAGAGAACGTCGATTGTCCCGGTTCTCCAAACAGGGTTCCTCCAGCCTTCTTGAACTTCTCGGTCAGCGCGTAGATGTCGTGCGTGTAAACGCCAAAGTGTTGTAGACCGAAGTCGTTCGGGTGAACCGGTGCGTGCTGCTCAAGTGAATCCATTTGAAAAACTTCCAAATTGGGTCCATTGGCAATTCGGATCAGCCGCTGCGCCCTCAGCTTTGTACCCGGAGGTACGTTCAGGAAGCGCTCGATCCTCTCCCCCTCGACCGGTGGACCGCCATACTCCAGGCCGACATAAACTATCTCTGCGTCGAAGGCATCCTCGAAGAACTTCGTTGCCTGTTCCACATCAGGCACTGTGACACCAAGGTGCTCTATGCCAACGATCAAGCCCATAATTCAGGGTTCCTTCCATTTTCCATTTTTGTGCAATATGTAATGCAAGCCTATGTTGCTGTCTTAACGGCGAGAGTTATCCATGACTGTGCTCTTCCAGAAATCCAGGACTGCTCCCGTAAACTCAACCGGACACTCTTCCGGCAGATAATGTCCGCATCCTTTAAATTCGCCACCGCGGACATCTGGGCCTGCCGTCTGCATGCTGTGCAACATCCCGAGGCCGACGCCTCCCTCTCCGCCGAGCGCCAGCACGGGCATTCTCAGCTTGCGGCCGAGCCTCGCCTTCATCTGCGCCAAGCCTTCAGTTGAGAAGACCTCGTGATAGTAGGCAAAGTCAGCGCGAGCCGTGCCCGGAATCGTGAAGACGCGAACGTACTCATCGAGCGACGCCGGGTCGATCTGCCAGATCTTGACCACCTTGTTAGAGAAAAGCCAACTGAGATAGGCGCGCTCGTGGCCCTGAACCAGCAACTCCGAAAGATCGTTCAGCCGGTTGAACGCGAAATGCCATGTCTTGATATTGGTTGCATCATCCGGAAAGCCGGAAGTGGGCAGAGCCCCGGGAATCGTCGCTTCGCTAACTACCAGACGGCGGACATCCTCAGGATGGGCGTCTGCGTGGCTCGTGGAACGCTCGACCAGGCGAGTTTCCATCACCCCGGCGGGCCGCCTATTTCTGCGGTATGCGCGGTCAACGGTTGCTACGCTTGAGACGGGTATCTACGTTCTTCGTTCTCAAAGCGGCATTGTCCAGGGTCGCCTCCGACTCTCTATCCTTCAGAGCCTCGAGCCATACCTATCGATTTCGGACCTGCTGAAGCGCTTTCAGGATGCCTATCCGCGCGTGAAACTCGCAGTACAGACTTTAAACAACACCTCCGAGATCCCTGCAATGATTCGTTCAGGAAACCTCGATATCGGCTTCTATCCGGTCATCGGAGCTGGAAAGCAAGTAGGTCTGCAGTCCATGTGCCTTGTAGAGGATTCATTGGCGCTGATCACTCCGGCATCCCACCGTCTCACGTCTTACGCCAAGATAGCGTTAGGTCGGCTCGTGGAAGAATCGTTCGTAGATCTTACGCGCGAGCGCAGGCTACGAACCTTGGTCGATCGAATTTTTGCCGCTCATCACCTTACGCGAACCACAGTCTTCGAAATCAATGATGAACCCACAGCGGTTCAATTTGTTGAAGCAGGACTTGGTGTAGCCATACTTCCCGCTGCACTGGCGAGATTCTATGCAGAATCGCGGAAGATCTGTGTCATCCCAATTACGAAATCAGGATCGGGATCTCAGAAGTGGCGGGTGCTGGTCGTGCGTCGCCTTCAAAAAAGCACAATGGGAGCTGGAAGCCTTGTTGATCTTTTTATGGGTATGTTGCAGGACTGTCCCATTTCGACTGGAAGCGGAGCATTGTGACCACCTTTCCTTGTACTCGCTGAAAGGTACTCTCTGAAACGTCCGCTTCAATTAAGTGCGATCGCTCCAGATGAGCGCGTTTGTGGCTTACTACCGGATTTTGAACGACTGCCAGGGCGAGAGCGGCCATGGATTGGAGCCGTCGCACGAAGCCATCGCCCGCTTCACTTAGAAGCGGCGTGGATTTCATTGCGGTAGATAGGCACCAGGCGAACCGGCTAACTGCTATATGCCCTTCACGAGCTTTGAGCCGCTGGCAGCAGCCGTTTACGGGAGGTTCAGGCGTAGTCTCGTCTGCTGAGGCTTTGGCGTTCCATGCATAGACCTAAGTGGGCTGTGGGAAGCAACCTGCTCCATTAACTTGCCGAATTACATATTGGTAAGCCCGGCGCGCATGCTCTCGTTGAACGCGGGCTTGATGCTCTGGAGTGCGGCGGCGAGCTCGGCGCGGTACTCGGGCTCGCGGGCGAGCAG
>CAXTMW010000234.1:0-4249 GCA_964245455.1 uncultured Acidobacteriaceae bacterium | reverse complement strand
ATCGTATGCGCCCCATGGCATGGAGTTGCGCGCGCTTCATATTTCTTGACCGGGTGTCGCCGGTGACGCTGACCTTAATGGGGATCGAGCGGCGGCATGGACCGGATGTATTCCACCAGCTGCCAGAGGGCTGTGTCGCCCAGCGAGCGCCAGGCAGGCATACCATGGCCCTTGCTGCCGTTGACGAGGATCCAGTGGATTTCGCCGTCAGTTTCGCAGCGCACGCGCGCACTGCGCAGGCTGGGCCTGTTGCGGCGGCCGGCACCGTCGTCACCGTGGCAGCTGCTGCAGTACAGTCCGTAAAGCTGGTTGCCGGCCTGTACGTTTGCCGTGGATTGGGAGAGCGGGTTGTGCTCGACACGCGCGGGAGCCGGCACCTGGTCCCGCCATGCGCTGGGGACGTAGGTACTGCCCCCGCAGCCGGCAAGCTCCACGAGCGCGACCACGAAGACCGCAAGAAGAAGGTTCATCATGCGCACGACCGGTTTGCGAGACAATACGTTGAGTATGACAAGGTTTGAGGAACAGGTACGCGCCGAACCGGCGCTTTTGATTTTCGATTGTGATGGCGTACTGGTCGACAGCGAGATCCTGGTATGCACGGCGGTGAGCGAAGAACTGACGCGGCTGGGCTACCCAATTACGCCCGAAGACGTAGTGCGGCGCTTTGCCGGGCGCCCGGAACGCGAGATTCTCGCGGAGGTGAGGGACGACTGGGGGCAGCCTGTGCCGGAAGCTTACTTCGCCCGGATGAAGGAGCGCGTAACTGTTGCATTTTCGAGCGAACTGCAGGCAATTGCAGGCGTGGCCGAGATGCTCGGCGCCCTGCAGCTGCCGAAGTGCGTCGCCTCAAGCAGCGCCATGCCCAAGCTGGAGCAGGGGCTGCGCCATGTAGGGCTGCTGCACCTGTTTGCGCCCAATGTGGTGAGCGCGCAGCTGGTGGCCCACGGCAAGCCCGCGCCTGACGTTTTTATTTTTGCTGCCGGCGTCATGCGGACCGGGGTGGAGCACTGCCTGGTCATCGAGGACAGTGAGCCCGGTGTGCGCGCGGCCCGGGCGGCCGGCATGCGCGTGCTCGGCTTTATCGGCGGCAGCCATTGTGCGCCGGGCCACGGCGACCGGCTGCTCGAGGCTGGGGCTGAGCGAGTGCTCAGCAGTATGCGGGAGCTTCCGGAAGTGCTGCCCTCCGCCTTTGCGCTGCCCGCTGCCTTGTAAGGGGGTCGGGCTGCCGGCGCGAGAAAAGCAGGACGCCGCCGACTGGAATGACATGCTATTCTCACTTAGCTGGTGCCTGTAGAGCGATCAGCCTGTGCCGCTCGGCACCGCTAACATGCCTATTCCGGACGCGTAGCTCAACTGGCAGAGCATTCGACTCTTAATCGACAGGTTGCTGGTTCGATTCCAGCCGCGTCCACCATACAAAACAAAAGGCTTTTATAGTGCAGAGAGCAGATCACTCTTGCGCTCACTGTGTCCACTTCTATGCCTCCTCGGGAAGAGTGGCCCATGGGTCGCCTGCACAAGCGCGCACGGACGCCTACCGTCTGCAGATGGAAGCGGTCGAGTATGGGGCATGTTCCTCCTAGGATTGTGCGCCGGCAGAATGGGAGTATCGACTCCTTCCAGGATGGAGATATGCCTCTCGGCCTGCTGCCCAGTGCAACTTATCGCGAACATACGATGCGCGTGCATCCGGGCGACATGATCATATGCATCTCGGACGGCATTCTCGAGGCCGAAGATGCACATGGTGTCTTCTGGGATCCGTCCATCATCGATGCGACACTTATCGAAAGTCGACACGGATCAGTAGATGAGATGTGACCGGCCTGGTAAATGCGGTAGACACCTATACAGGCAAAGAGAACCAGTTCGACGATATGACGATCGTCGCGGTGCGCGTTTCTTGCGCTACAGAATAGAGGTCACCACACCAACGTCAAAATCGTAGCTTGTATGGTGTATTCGTGGCTGACCATTCAAATCCAGCGCAAAGGCTTCGATCTTGATGCGCACGATCTGCTACAGCTGCAGGCGCTCGAAGATCCGATCTAGCACGCCGGACTTGGACCAGCGATTTATGCGGGTGTAGACCGTATGCCAGTTGCCGAAGCGCTTTGGTAACCGCGCCACTTACACCCGTGCTCCAGCACGTACAACACCGCGTTCAACAGCTGAAGGTTCGACAGCCTGACGTTGCCGCGCTGCACCGGCAGACTGTCCTTGATGCCCGCGTATTGCTCTTCGCTGATCTCCACGCATAAACTATAACGAAGTTAAATAGTGTTAACACGGGCTAGTACAACTTAAGGCGGGCAATCCTGGGGAGTGAATACCCTGTCTTTGTAATCTTGGCGCTTGCTGAATAAACCGCTTTTTCCCTCGAGCCCTAGTTCTCAGGTCAGATCTGGCCGGAGACTAGCAATCAAAATGGTCCAGAACTCCCGAAGGCCGCTCAGCACTGCGCTATCTTAAACGTATGTTCCGTTTGTCAACTTCACAGGTTAAGCCCGCACAAGCTAAGCGAGACGGCGGCCTGACCCTAGTACTGGGCGGAGTGCGCAGCGGTAAAAGCCGGTACGCGGAGGCGTTGGGCACAGGGCTCGAGCGCGTTGTCTTCGTGGCCACGGCAACGGCAGGGGATGAAGAGATGCTGGAAAAGATCGTGCGGCATCAGCGGGGGCGCCCAGCGAACTGGCTCACGGTAGAGGAGCCGCTTCATCTACGTGCAGCCCTGGTCCGCGCGGGAAAGGCGGACCTGGTTATCGTGGACTGCCTAACTTTGTGGGTTTCGAATGTGATGCACGCTGCGGGCGAGGACAGGGTCGCTCTGGCGCGTGAGATGGACGAGTTGTATGCGGGCCTTCAAGAATCCGCAAGCCCGGTGGTGCTGGTGTCAAACGAAGTCGGCAGCGGCATCGTGCCGGAGCATAGGCTGGGCAGACAATTCCGGGACGTTCTGGGCGAGGTGAACCAGAGAGTCGCCGCACTCGCCGATGAAGTGGTGTTGCTGGTAGCGGGGCTGCCGCTTTTCTTGAAGCAGGCGGGCGCATGAAGACCTTGTTCCTGCTGATGCTTTGCGTGTTCACGGCTCACGCCGAACGCGTGCTCATTGACCAGACGGGCCGCCAGGTCGCGGTGCCGGACCATCCGCTGCGGATCATCTGCCTGGCTCCGAGCGTTACCGACACGGTGTTTGCCCTCGGCGCGGGCGGCAGCGTCGTGGCAATCAGCGATTTCACCAAGCACCCGGCCGCTGCGCTCGCGAAGCCCAGCGTCGGCGACTTGTTCCATCCCTCGCTCGAGAAGATTGCGGCGCTCCATCCCGACCTGGTCATTGGGCAGCAGGGAGTGAAAGCTTCTGAGGTCAACACCGCGATTGAGCGATTGGGCATCCCGATTTATCTTTTGGATCCGCGCGGTCTGCCGGGCATCCTCCAGGCGGTGAGCAAGGCCGGCGAGGCACTCAATCGCGAAGCGGAAGCACGGACGCTTGTCGCGAGCCTGCAAGGGCGTATCGCGACGGTCAAGGCGCGGGTCGCGGGCAAGGAGCGCCCGAGCGTATTTGTGCCGATCTGGTATGACCCGGTGATTACGGTCGGCAAGCACGCCTTCATCACAGAGATTGTTGAAGCAGCCGGTGCGCGTTCGGTGACAGACGATCTTGCGCCGGACTGGCCGCAGGTAAGCCTGGAGGCAGTTGTGGAGAGCCGACCGCAGGCGCTCGTGCTGCAGCGCGGGGGCAAGCTCACGCTGGAAGACTTGCGCTCGCGTGTCGGGTGGAATACATTGCCCGCAGTCGTCGACGGCAGGATTTTCTACGTGGACGATCGGATCGAGCTGCCAAGCCCGGTCGCCATCGACGCATTGGAAGAGCTGTCCCACTCCATCCACCCATAGCCATTCACGCAACAATAACCAACGCAAGAACCAACGCAAGGTGTTCGGGAAGCGCGGTGCGAATCCGCCACTACCCCGTAGCTGTATGCGCCGAGGCGCGGACAAGGATCACCAAAGCCACTGGAGCGAAGGTTCCGGGAAGGCAGTCCGCAGCCGCAGAAGCGCGAGTCAGAAGACCGGCCTTGCGAGCACTACCCGAGGGGGAAGAATGACGAAACACAAGGCCCGCACACGCGGCACGCTGCCCCTTGCCGGAAGGCGCGAGCTGGCGGCGCTGCTTTTCATTACCGCCGCCGGAGCGCTGCCCTCTGCGGCACAGGGAGAGTCCGACCTTCATGGCCTGGTAAAA
>CAXTMW010000233.1:2979-4293 GCA_964245455.1 uncultured Acidobacteriaceae bacterium | reverse complement strand
GGGTGAGGAGTTCGACGGGCTGATTTTGAATGCGACAAAATACGGGTTGTTTGTGGAGTTGAACGAGCTGTTTGTGGAGGGGCTGGTGCCGATTCAGTCGCTGGGCGCGCTGGATGGGGACCAGTACACGTATCGGGAAAATACCCGCGAAATTCTTGGGGATGTGTGGCGGCGGCGGTTCCGCATGGGGCAGACGGTACGGGTGTTGCTGGAGCGGGTGAATGCGGTGGAGAAGCGGCTGCAGTTTGCGATCGTTCCCAGTGCGGAAGAGGCTGCGGCGCCTAGCCGGTTCGTGAAAAACGCCGGGAAAAAGGTGGAGGCGGCGAAAGGCAATGGGCGGAAGAGTATGCAGGCGAGTACACCGAAGAGCCGGATTCCGGCGCCGAAGGGGACGGGGAAACGGCGCAAGAAAAAACGTTAAGAAATCGCAGGGATGGGCGCTGAGGGTGCGATTTTCTGCAATGTTTGTGGGATGGGGCAGGACGCCCTCGGGGTGGCGGTAAGTGCTTTAGAATGGCTATTTGTTCATCGTTTTGTAACACAATTTTGTGCGATTGCACTCCGTGTGGTGCAGGAAAGCGGTCTTGGAATTGTGTGTCACTAGTGTGCGGCGCACGGCCGTAACAAAAAGATGGCCGAGAGATAGCGGAAGTATGAAGCAGGTTGCGGATGGATCGTGCTGTTCCCTTCCTGAGCGACGGTGGCTCTGCTAGCAGGATGAGCTTCCGACAGCGGGCGGGCTCGAACGACGACGAGGTAAGTCAATCCCCTTGAGAATGAGATCGATTCCTGTCATAAAGTCCACCCGGTCGTCGTGCTCTCGAATCTGTCCGGCTACGCTGCGTACGAACGGGTACTCCTTCGGATCGAGCTGTGACCAGGCGGTCGACATTGCCTGGAGGAAGTCGGATCGATCAAGGCCCTGCGTTCGAGCGAGCTGCCCGTTGGCCGCATTTTGTTTGCTGACCCCGAGGATGTAAGCCATCAACGTGCCCACCGCCGCCCACTGTTGCTTGCGCGGCACGCGAAGCGCTCGAATCTGCCGGCCTACCTGTTCGAGTATGCGCACGATGGGCGACAAACCCAGGGAGCTTGTGATGGCCGAGCCTACCCATGGATGCTCGTCGATTGCGTCAAACAGAGCCAGCGCGACAGCGCGGATGGTTCCCTCCGGTGTCGTGACGACGGCCTCGTCCATTGTGCGTGCGACCACGGCATCGCAGGCAGCGGCGAGCAGGTCGCTCTTGTTCGCGATGTGCCAGTAGATAGCACCGGGACCGGTGGCGAGCCGTTCGGACAGAGCGCGGAACGTCA
>CAXTMW010000233.1:0-2969 GCA_964245455.1 uncultured Acidobacteriaceae bacterium | reverse complement strand
CCGTTCAAGTCCAACAGTTCGATCGATGCTTCGATGATGCGTTCGCGGGTGAGCGATTCTCCTTGTCGCGGCCTGCCAGGTGGCTTTTTGACCATGCCCCCCTATCTTGACATATTTGGAATGTAATTCCATACTTTGGAATAGTGTTCCATAAGCATCATTAGAGCTTCCTGTTGAATAACGATCCACATCAACCGGCTTACGACGTCATCATCTCGGGGGCTGGTCCTGTCGGACTTTTCTTGCGTGTGAACTGGCCCTGGCGAAGCGTTCGGTCCTGGTATTGGAGAAAGCCGAGAATCCTCATTCGCCACTGAAGCAGCTTCCTTTCGGGCTTCGGGGGCTCAATGCGCTTTCTGTTGAAGCACTGTACCGCCGTGGGTTGCTGGAGGAGCTTGAGGTGCCGAAGCGCCTGAAAGACCCTCACTCCAACGCTGTGCAAGGACCGCGCCGCCAGGCAGGGCACTTCGCCGGCATTCCACTGCTTTTCGGCAACATCGACGCCTCACAGTGGAGGTATCGCCTCCCGAGCTCCACCGAAACCATGTTGATCTCGGAACTGGAGGAGCTTGAGACGGTGCTGGCCCGCCGGGCAGAAGCCCTGGGCGTCGACATCAGGCGTGGGCTTGCCATCAGCGACTTCGATCAGACGGAGAACGGAGTCGCTGTTGCCTGTGGCGATCAATGGTTTCAAGCTCGATGGCTTGTGGGGTGTGATGGAGCCCGCAGTGTGGTTCGCAAGATGGGCGGTTTTGAGTTCCAGGGCACAGAGCCGGAGTTTACCGGCTACTCTGCTCACGTTGATCTCGTCGATCCGGAGAAGCTCAAACCAGGCCGAAACATGACACCGGCCGGCATGTACCTGCAATCGCAGCCTGGTTACCTAGCGATCCAGGACTTTGATGGCGGTGCATTTCATAGTGCAGGCAAGCCGATCACGCCCGAACACGTGCAAGAGGTGCTGCGCCGCATCTCGCAGACGGACGTCACCATAAGCGCTCTGCACACTGCAAGCACATGGACGGACCGAGCGCGGCAGGCGACGACCTACCGCAATGGACGAGTGCTTTTAGCCGGCGATGCCGCGCACATTCACGCGCCGCTGGGAGGTCAGGGCCTGAATCTTGGGCTTGGCGATGCCTTGAACCTGGGCTGGAAGCTCGCCGCAACCATTCACTCATCGGCGCGGGAGAAAGCCCCGGAAGGATTGTTGGATAGTTACCAAACCGAACGACACCCGGTCGGTGCAAAGGTCCTGGACTGGTCACGCGCCCAGGCGGCCATCATGAAGCCCGACCCAGGTGCCCGCGCGTTGAACGCAATCTTGCGTGACCTCCTGGAGACACGCGATGGTGCCACCTATATTGCTGGGCGGTTGTGGGGTGTCACCGCACACTACGATCTTGGCGGCGATCACCCCTTGGTGGGCCATAGCGCGCCCAACTTTGAGTTCGAAGATGGTCTGCGAGTCGGCGAGCTCATGCACGATGGCCATGGAGTGCTGCTCGACTTCGACGGCAATGTTTCGCTCAAGACGCTGGCGAGCGAGTATGGCGATCGGCTGAAGTACGTAGGGGGCCGGGCCAAGGAACAACTCGGCTTACGCGCCGCGCTGATACGTCCCGATGGCTTTGTCGCCTCCGCTTGCGACAGCGAACCACAGGAAGGATCGATCAGACAAGCGGCTGCTCTTTGGTTCGCTCGGAAGGAGACGCGATGAACGGTTCCATCACAATCATCGGTGCAGGGCTGGGTGGCTTGATGCTTGCGCGCGTGCTCCACGTTCACGGCATGCGAGCGACGGTCTACGAAGCGGAAGCCTCAGCGAACGCCCGGGCACAAGGAGGCATGCTCGACATTCACGAACACAATGGCCAGCTGGCACTGAAGGCTGCGGGACTCTTCGATAGATTCCTTGAAATCATTCACCCTGGCGGCCAGCAAGGACGCGCACTCGACAAGGACGGCAGCGTGCTGCTGGACAACCCGGATGACGGTACAGGCGGTCGGCCGGAGGTACCCCGGGGAGAGCTCCGCCGCATCCTGCTTGACTCCCTCCCTGCCGATACGGTCCGGTGGGGACACAAACTTAGAAGCGCGACTCCACTCGGCGGCGGTCGGCACGAGTTGACGTTTAGTGACGGCTCAACCGCGACGACTGAACTCCTGGTGGGAGCAGACGGTGCCTGGTCGAAGGTTCGCCCGCTGGTCTCCGACGCGAAGCCGGCGTATGTCGGTATCACCTATGTCGAAACCTACCTGTACAACAGCGACATTCATCACAAGGCGAGCGCTGAAGCGGTTGGCGGCGGCATGATGTTTGCGATGGCGCCGGGAAAGGGCATTCTGGCGCACCGCGAGCCCAAGGGCGTACTGCATACCTATGTGGGGTTGAAAAAGCCGGAGGACTGGATCACCGGCATCGACTTTTCCGATCCACCGGTTGCGGTGGCCTGCGTTGCCAAGGAGTTCGAAGGCTGGGCTCCGGAGCTGACTGCGCTCATTACCGATGGTGAGACTGCTCCTGTGCCTCGCCCTATCTATACGCTCCCGCTCGAACACCGATGGGACCGAGTACCCGGCGTAACGCTGCTTGGCGACGCAGCGCACTTGACCGCGCCATCGGGGGAAGGGGCCAACCTCGCCATGTATGACGGCGCCCAACTCGCGAAAGCCATGGTCGCGAACGCATGGGATGTGGAAGCTGCGCTCCTTGCGTATGAGACGGACCTCTTTCCACGCAGCGCCTCGGAAGCTCCGGAGGCGGACCGGATGCAAGAGGTGCTTTTCGGCGACAACTCGCCTCAAAGCTTGCTTGACTTCTTCACTGAGAACCAGCCCGTCCGGTAGTTAGCTGCACACTCGCTGCCTCACGTAAGTGAGTTGGTCGCGAGACGTTGCATGAGGGGGAGATATTGGGGCGAGCGGCGGTCGGAAGTCTCGACTGGGGCGCCTCCATCGGGGTGCCG
>CAXTMW010000232.1:0-4323 GCA_964245455.1 uncultured Acidobacteriaceae bacterium | reverse complement strand
CTGTCGCAGCGTCGCCGCCCACTCATCGACCTGCTTGGTCCCCTGCTGCTGCCCCAATATCTCCTCAATGCGCGGCTGCAGCGCTTTCAAGGTCGGCGGACGCTCATGCTTGGCCTGAAACTCCGGCAGCAGATTCTTGTCGTAATAGGCCTGCACGTCGGCTGTGGGCACGCGCGCACCGCTGCGGAATCGCAGATTGATGTAGCTGAGGATGACCAGGCGCTGCTGCCAACGCTGCTTCACCTCGGACGGGGTCATGCCGCGCTCGGCCAGGTAACCGGCCCAGCCGGCCTCTGTTTGGCAGCGGGTCGGCAAACAGCCGGGCAGCTGCTTTTTGAGCTCGGCAATGAACTTATTTACATCCGCATCGCTGATGTTAGGTGTGCTCTGGTCCTCTTCCTTCATCTGCTGCAGGATGAGCGTCCGCGTAATCAGGTGCTCAGCCGCGCGGGTATCTGTGTTTTCATTGGCCGGCAGCAGCTGCAGTGACTCGAAGCGGCGCTCTTCTTCCACATCGCTCTCCAGCAGCACGTCGCCGTTGATGATGGCGATCACGCTGTCCAGCACAACCGGCTTGTTCTCGGGCGCACCGGTCTCGCCCTTTTGCGCGGCGGCTGCTTGTGCGGCTGAGCCGGCGGCCGCGGCATGCTGGGCAGGAGTCACATGCGTTTGCGCATCCTGCTGGACGGGCGCCGGATTTTGCGCTTCGGCGGCGGAGGCGAGCAGCGCCGCGAGGAAGACTGCGGAAAGGGTATGCATCAGAACGCCTGCCCGATGGAGAAGAAGAAGTTGAATTTACTGCCCTCACCCTGCTGCGGGGGCGAGTTGCCGGTGATGTTGTAATTATGAATCTGCGGGTAGATCGGCGGATTCAGGTTATAACTCGCGTCCACACGGATCGGGCCGATGGGCGTTCCGTAGCGTGCACCGACACCGAGCGCGTGATCGAAGTAGTTATACGAGCAGGTCCCGGTGAAGTCGACGCTGTTATGCTCCGGGGCGGGCGCGGACTGGGTGGCGAGGTTCAGGTCGCGGCAGGCAGAGCGGTTGGGCTGGCGAAACCGCAGAAAGCTCGGCCAGATATCGTCGCCCTTGAGAAAGACGTTGCCCATGTCATGGAACAGCACAAAACTCACGCTGCTGCCCACCACCGGCAGGGTGGGCGGCGGCAGCCGCACCTCGAAGTTATTCACAAATGCCGCGGCGCCGCCGATCGGGAAGCCGGTTGTGTTATCGCGCGGCCCGGCGGCATTGATGCCGAAGCCTCGATGCGACTGCGCGCCGCCCGCGTACAGCCGCTCCGGCAGCGGAATCAGCTCCTGGCTGCCATTGCCGTAAGAACGCTCAAAGGCGAGCCTGGTTTGACGGGCAAAGACATACTTGTGCACATTGCCGAAGGGGTAATACGAGGAGTTCGTTCCGTCAAAGCGGTTGAAGTTCGACTGAGAACCGAACTTACCATCGGAAACAAACTCCTGGATCGTGTTATACGTACCGCCAGAGGCGTCCAGCGAGGACGGGCGGCGGGTGTCGCGAATCCAGGTGACGCCGGGGCCGCCCACCGTAACCGGCTGCGAGAGCAGCGGAATAAACTCCGGCGAAACCTGCAGGCTGTTCGGATCGACCATGATGCGGCGGAACTCGTACTGGTAGATAAAGGTGGTCGGCTTGCCGATACGCTGGGTTAGCCGCAGGTTGGCAAGCAGCCGCGACGCGGCATAGGTGGTCACGTCCTGTTCGTTGGTATAACCGCCGTCGGCTGAAAAAGTCAGGTTGGGTCTGCCAAGCACGTTGGGATCGTTGAAGGTGAGTAGCGCAATCTTTTCCAGATTGCCATAGGTGGTTTTGAGCGACAGGCTGTTGTCGCTGCCGCGCAGATTGATGCGCGAGATATTGACGGAGAGCAGCTCGCTGACGCCGAAACCGCCGTTCGGGTTGACGTAGGTGATGCCCTGCTGCAGCAGCTGCTGCGTGTTGGTAGTCGAGCCGGGATTGCCGGTCTGCGCCTGCAGGCCGATGCCGTAGGTTACGTCCCAGCGTTTGGCTTCGGTGAACTGGAGCAGAACATCCTTGCGCAGCTCGCCGCCGTTGGGGTTCTGCACGGCGGTTGTTACCCCGTTGAACAGCGTCAGGTCATACAACTGACGCTGCGTACTGATCAGAGCCGTCTGGTTCAGGACGTCGCCCGAATGCACCAGGATGTGCGGGTCGACGGTATCGGGCCGCGTGTAATGCAGCCCGCTCACCAGCACCTGATTTACATGGATCTGCTCGCCTTCGGTAATCTCGAGCGTGACATCGATCAAATTAGGATCGCGCGGATTCGGCGCCTGCTTCAGATTCGCGGCGGCCTGGTCGTAGCCGTGGGCCAAGTAGTAAGTCAGCACGGCATCCCGATCGCCGGTCAGGTTGGTCGAGTTATACGGCTGTCCGACCTCGGTGTTGAGCAGCGGCAGCAGCGTGCTGCTCGGTACCTTGATGTTGCCGACCAGCTTGTAGGAACCGAATCGCTGCTGCACGCCTTCAGTGACCTGGTAATTGACCGTGATATGCGCAATCTTGGATGGGCGGCCGCGCTTGTCGGTGTCGGAATCCTTGACGACCGGCTTGACCTGCACGTGCGAGAAACCGCTGCCTTCATAGATGGCGGTGATGGTGGATATATCGCTCGCCACCAGGGCCGCTGAGTAGGTGCCACGCGGATCGAAGATACCGTTCGGGTGCACGTTGAGCCGCGGCGCGATGAGCGGAGTGGCAAAGTATGTGTTTCCTGTGATGGTGACTGAGTCGACGTCGTGCACCTTGCCAAGCTCAACCGTGTAGGTCACCGGCGTTTGCCCGTTCGGCTGCGCGGCGCTTGTGTGCGTTACCTGGATGTCGAAGTAACCCTTGCGCTGGTATAAATCGCGCACCCGCCGGTCACCTTCGTTGAGCAGGTCCTCGTCGACCGTACCTTCCTGGTAGATCGGGATCAGATTGCGGATAGAGCCCTGGCTGATCTTGACGCCGTTCACGATGACGACGACCTTGTTCCCCTGGTTCACATCGAAGGCGTAATTGAGATGGTTCGTCGGCGGATCGAACTGCTTGCTGTTAAGCGTGACCTTGGACTCAAGCAGCTGTTGTTTCTGGTAGTGCGCACGGAGCCGGTCAAGCGCATTGTTGACCGTGTCGCGCGTCACGCGGGCGTTCTGCTTCAGTTTGGCTGTTTTTCGAAAAGTATCAACCGACAGGCCGCTGTTGCCGTTCACGGCAACAGCGCCGACCCGCGCGCGCGCACCCAGGGTCACTATGTAACTGAGATTGATCTGTTGGTTCACCGGGTCGGGTGCATGCGCCACAATGACCTGGCCGCCGTAGTAGCCGTTTGATTCGAGCACGCCCAGGATCAGCTTTCGGCCGCGTTCGAGCTTGGCCTCGGTGTAGGGGGTGCCGGGGCTCAGCTTGGTTGCGCCCAGCAGTAGACTGGTGAAGGTTTCATCGCTGACCCCGTCGATGTTGACGCGCCCGATAAAGAGCTGCGGCTCCCCGTCGAAGATGATGTGGACGTCGTCGCCCGTGCGGACCCCGGCGACGTCGATGCTGCTGTACAGCCCGGTCGCGTACAGGCGGCGCAGCGTGCTGCGGATCTTGTCGGGATCGAGCGGCTGCCCGGGCTGCAGGGCAAGTTGAGCCTCAAGCGGCTGCAATCGGTCAGCGCTGACGCCGCGGAACTCAATACCGCTGACGTGCAGGCCCCGCCACGCGCGAAGGCTTTCTGTCGCCGCGGCCGGGGTGCCGGCCGGGGGTGCCGTGTTCAGCGGGTGCGCTTCATCGTAGGAGGGCAGCTTGGCTGCGTCGGGCACGGTTTGCCCGCTGTTTGGATTGTTGGGCGCGGTCTGCGTCTGGCCGGTTCCCTGCGAAGAGGGCGTCACCGCTCCCTGCGCGAGGCACACGGTGGCCGAGGTAAGAGGAAGCCCCGCAGCGAAGCAAAGCAGAAACATCGCCGATCGGCGGAAAATGCGAATGGTTGGAGGGAGAGGGAGCGGTACACCGCTTCTTTGTCGCAGCATGAACATCACGTCGGTTCCCTTAATGCTAGCAGCCGCCGGCGGGCCGGCAACAGCGTTCCGCATCGGTTCCCTTCTGGTTACGGTTACTCAGGAGTAGGCCGGCGCTGCTACAGCAGCCGGGCCGCTTTCGGAGACCAGCTCCCTATACTGAAAGGGAGGGTCAGCATGGAGAGCAACGAGCTTCCCCCAGAGAACGAGCCAAGCGCCAGGGAGGTTTCAGCGCCCCCAGTCCCAGCGCACCTGCCGACGCATCGATTTCCCGACCGGTACT
>CAXTMW010000231.1:0-4421 GCA_964245455.1 uncultured Acidobacteriaceae bacterium | reverse complement strand
TGGACGCGGAGCCGAAAGGCAAGCGAGCCAAAGAGGCTCGTCGGGCGTTAACCGAGCTTGCCGGTAAGTAATTCGCTTACTTAAGTTTACGGGTAAAAGTGAAAGTACCACCTGAGTAAGCGCTGGCCGAAGAAGAGGGTCAGCATGGCACCGGTACACAGGAAACTCCCGAGTGGGATCCTGAGCTGAAGGCCGCCCCGACCTCCGCGGGCAAGCATCAGCAGGCCGGCCGAGGCCGCCAGCAGCACACCGATAGCGAGCGCGGTGATGACGCCGATCCCTCCAAGCCAGGTGCCCAGCATCGCCGCCAGCTTCACGTCACCCAGCCCCAGCCCGCTGCGGCGCCGAAGCAGCCTGTACGCTTCGGCAGTGAGCAGCAACGCCCCTCCGGCTCCCACGGCCGCGACAAGGCTCGCGAGCGACGCGGGAAGTTGCGGAACGACCACGGGCAGAAATCTGCTAAAGTTCAGCTCCTGAGCAAGCCCGTACCCCGGCAAAGTTGTTTGCAGCAGGCCGAGCACGGCGCCCGGCAGCGTCACGCTGTCCGGCAGCAGCAGGGTCTCCGCGTCCATCCAGAAGAGCCCCAGCAGCAGGAACAGCAGCGCCCCTGCTTCCACCGCGGCAGGGTTGGACGGGAAACGCGCGGCGGTCGCCACAAACAGCAGCGGGAGCGAGCCTTCCACGAGCGGGTAGCGCAGTGAGATCGGCTGCCGGCAGTCGCGGCAGCGACCGCGCAGCCAAACGAAGCTCAGAATCGGGATGTTGTCCCACGGGCGGATTGGAGTGTGGCAATGGGGACACTGCGATCCTGGCCACGCGATGGACCGGTGCGCAGGGAGGCGTGCGATGCAGACGTTGAGAAAACTGCCGAGGAACAGCCCCGACACACTGGCGGCAAGGGTGCGCTCTGGGGTGAGGGGAATCACTCTCGTTCGAGTGTAGGGGATCGGTTAGAGTGGAGCCATGATTCCGGACCGAGCGCAGGGCGAGGCCATTGGGGTAGCTTCCTCAACACAGGACCGGGACTCCTTCGACCGGATATCGGGAGATCGAATCGGGGCCCTGTTCCTTAACTCTGTTGAAATCATGCGGCGCCTCCGCGGCCCGGGCGGCTGCCCCTGGGATCGGGAGCAGACGCCGGAAAGCATCCGCAAGTACACCCTGGAAGAAGCCTACGAGGTGCTCGATGCCATCGAGCGTAAGGATGCGGAGAACCTGTGCGAAGAGCTGGGCGACCTGCTGCTGCAGGTGCTGTTCTACGCGCAAATGGCTTCGGAAAACGGTTCCTTCTCCATCGCGGACGTGCTGGGAGGCTTGAACCGCAAGCTCGTCCGACGCCACCCGCACGTTTTTGGCGAGGCTGCCGCGGCGGAGGCCGGCAACACGGCGCAGCTGGCCCCGGTAACAGGTGAGCGCGCGGCGGAGCAGGTGCTGACGAACTGGAATCTTATCAAGCAGATGGAGCGTAAAGTGAAGGCGCCGTCTCAGGAACAGGGAAGACTGGAACAGGGAAGACTGGCTGACGTTTTGCGATCGCAGCCGGCGCTGCTGGAAGCCCGCAAGCTGGGCTCCGAGGCAGCGAAGTGCGGCTTCGACTGGCCGGACGCCGGCGGGCTGCTCGCGAAGATCCGCGAAGAAGCGGACGAGGTGCAAGCAGAGATCCGGCACGGCGCGGCGCCCTCCGCGGAGCTGCAGCTGGAGGTAGGCGATCTTCTTTTCGTGACGGCGAACCTGGCGCGGCATCTGGGGGTAGACCCGGAAATGGCGTTGCGCGACAGCAATGCGAAGTTTCGCAGCCGCTTCGGCTCCATGGAGCGCGCAGAGCAGAGGGATGGCGGCGGCCCGCTTGAAACGCGTTCGCTTGAGCAACTGGAAGTGCTCTGGCAAGACGCTAAGCGCGAAGAGCGGCTCTGGAAGGCCGTGCCAGGGTCGCCCGCGTGAGTACCCCAGTGGTGGATACTCCCCGCGATACTGTCGCCGAAACCACGCTCGAAGTTGTGTTCGAAAGCAAGCTTGGCGCGCGATTCCGCATCCGCCATTGCCGCGGGCCGAAGGAGCTGGAGCAGTGCGTGGCGTTGCAGCAGGAAAGCTGGGGATATCCGGATCGGGAAGTGGTACCGCGAAACATCTTTGTGCTGGCGCAGGCGCTTGGCGGCCATGTTCTGGGGGCCTGGGATGATGCGGGGCGGCTGGCGGGTTTTGCCATGGCTGTGGCGGCGCATGAGGCGCAGCCCGGCGGCGCTGCCGCGCAGAGCTTTCCGACAGCGCCGGCGGCCTATCTTCACTCCCACATGGTCGCCGTCCGCGCCGAGTACCGAGACCGCGGCCTGGGCTTCGCGCTGAAGCGCGCCCAGCGCGAGGATGCGCTCGGTCGCGGGATCACGCGGATGCGTTGGACGTTTGATCCACTCGTTGAAAAAAATGCGTGGTTCAATCTCCAGAAACTCGGTGCGACCGCACGACGCTACCTCCCCGACTTCTACGGGCAGATCGAGTCAGCGCTGCAGGGCGGTTTGCCCACAGACCGGCTTTTGGCGGAGTGGGATCTTCGGGGCGAGCGGGTGTGCGCAGCGCTCGACGAGCCCACGAAGCCTAGTACAGGCGATGCGAGGCAGCCGGCAAAGCGCATCACGCTTCCGGGTGAGCCGGCCCGGTGGAAGGCGCATGGAGACCGCGACCGGCTGCTGGAGGTGCAACGGAGCTTGCGAGAACAGTTCGCGGACGCTTTTGCGCAGGGACTTCGACTGGAAGGCTTCTGTACCACTGCCGGAGGCGGGGGAGACTACCTGCTGTTTCCACAGGCGCAGGTCTTTCCACAGGCACGAGATCTGCCGTAAAGCAAACAGAGTTCGCCGGGGCGCATCGCATGGAGCACCGGTCGCCTAGACAAAGTCACACATGCCTCTTCTCGACGCGAAAGGTTCCCTGTGAAAATTGACGCCGTTATGCTCCGCGAAGTACGCATGCCGCTGTTGGCTCCGTTTGAAACGAGCTTCGGCTTGACCACGGAGCGGCGCATTTTGCTGGTTGAGGTACGTGCCGACGGGCTGCGCGGCTGGGGAGAGTGCGTGGCCGGCGAGCACCCGTGGTACTCCCCGGAGACCACCGACACGGCATGGCAGATTGGGCGGCACGAGCTGGCCCCGGCGCTGCTGGAAGCCGAGCCGGAGCATGGCGGACATTGTCACGAAATCTTTCGGCGGGTGCGCGGCAATCGCATGGCCAAGGCGGCTTTTGAAAATGCGGTCTGGGACTTGCAGGCGCAGGCCGAAGGCGTGAGCCTGGCGTCGCTGCTGGGCGGCTCGCGCAAGGTAATCGCTTGCGGTGTTTCACTCGGAATCGAGCCGGAGATCGGCAAGCTGCTCGATCGCATAGAGGTATCGCTGGCCGCCGGCTACCAGCGCATCAAGGTCAAGTGCAAGCCGGGCTGGGATGCGGAGGTCCTGGAGGCGATCCGGAACCGCTGGCCGTCCATCCGGCTTTCCGCGGATGCGAACGCAGCCTATCGGCTCAAGGATGTGGAGCACTTGGCGCACTTCGATCATTTCGACCTGATGATGCTGGAGCAGCCGCTCTGGCATGACGACTTTTACTTCCACTCGATGCTGCAGTCGCAGATCGAAACCCCGATCTGCCTGGACGAGTCGATCCGAAACCGGCGCGACGCGCTGGCGGCGATCGAGATGGGCTCCTGCCGGATCATCAATCTCAAGGTGGGCCGCGTCGGCGGGTTCTCCGAGGCAATCGGCATCCATAACGCCGCCATGGAGCGCGGAGTGCCCGTGTGGTGCGGGGGAATGCTCGAGACAGGCATCGGGCGCTCGCACAATATCGCGCTCTCCTCGCTGCCGAACTTCACGCTGCCGGGCGATGTTTCGGCGTCGAAGCGCTTTTGGAAGGACGACATCATCGAGCCTGAGGTGATGGTGTCCTCTGAAGGCGAGATCACGGTGCCTACGGAGCCGGGGCGCGGGTTTGCGGTGCGCGAGGACCTGATCGACCGCTTGACGGTGCGCCGCGACGAAGTTCGCGCGTACGCCTTTGCTCAGGGGTGAGGCTCCGCTCTATCGGCTACAGCCCATACCTCCAACCGGGGGGTCGACTGCGTCTAATGGAGTGTGGCTGCGAGTGCAGCACAGGAGAAGCGATGACCCCGCAAGAGCAAGGCATGTTGAACGACCTGGTCCGCAAGATCAACTCGACCAGCCTGCAGGAAAAGGATGATGCGGCGGAGCGCCTGCTGCGTGACGGGCTGGGCCGCAACCCGGACGCCTTGTACATGCTGGCGCAGACCGTGCTGGTGCAAAATATCGCGCTCGACCAGGCGCGGCAGCAGATGATGGCGCTGCAGCAGGCGCCGCCCGCGCCGCAGAAGTCGACCAGCTTCCTCGGCAGCCTGCTCGGCCACCACGACCCGGCAC
>CAXTMW010000230.1:2728-4442 GCA_964245455.1 uncultured Acidobacteriaceae bacterium | reverse complement strand
AGTTCGACGTCGGCGGCCAGGTCACCCAGATCAACCCCGGCCCTGTCGTCACCACCTTCGAGTTCCGCCCCGACGCCGGCGTCAAATACTCCCGTGTCACCGGCCTCTCTGACGACCTCTGCCTCGCCATGGCCGCCGAATCCATCCTCATCGAGCGCATGGCCGGCAAATCCACCGTTGGCATCCAGGTCCCCAACGCCGAGCGCGAAACCATCTGGCTCCGCGACATCATGGAGTCCGAACCCTTCGCCACCTCCAAATCGAAAGTTGCCATGGCCATGGGCAAGGACATCAACGGCAAAGTCGTCGTCGCCGACCTCGCCACCATGCCGCACGTCCTGATCGCCGGCTCCACCGGCTCCGGCAAGTCCGTCGCCATCAACGCCATGATCATGTCGGTCCTCTACAAAGCCACGCCCGAGCAGGTCCGCCTCATCCTCGTCGACCCCAAGCGCGTCGAGCTCGGCATGTACGAGGGCGTCCCCCACCTCTTCACGCCCATCATCACCGAGCCCAAACTCGCCGCCAACGCGCTCAAAAACGCCGTCCGCGAAATGGAGCGCCGCCTCAAGCTCCTCGCCTCCCGCTCGGTCCGCAACATCGACCAGTACAACCGGCTCTTCACCGACACGCTCGGCCTCTTCGACGAGCAGGGCGCGGAGGAAAAGCCGCTCCCCTACATCATGATCATCATCGACGAGCTCGCCGACCTCATGATCCTCGACAAATCCAACGTCGAGGAAGCCATCACGCGCCTCGCGCAAATGGCCCGCGCCGTTGGCATCCACCTGGTCCTAGCCACCCAGCGCCCATCTGTAGATGTAATAACCGGCCTGATCAAAGCGAATGTGCCAACACGCATGAGCTTCCGCCTCGCCACCAAAATCGACTCCCGCACCATCCTCGACGCCAACGGCGCCGAATCGCTCCTCGGCCGCGGCGACATGCTTTTCCTCCCCCCCGGCACCAGCCGCCTCCAGAGGGTCCATGCCCCCTTCGTCACCGAGGGGGAAATCTCAAACGTCGTCTCCTTCTGGAAAGCCCAGGGTGAAGCCCAATACGTCGAAGCCTTCCTCGAAGCCCCCAAAGACGCCAACGGCCGCGAAATCGACAGCGACTCTCCCGAAGGGAGCGCCGCAGACGACAACGACCCCATGTTCGACGACGCCGTCCGCCTGGTCTTCGAGTTCGGCAAGGCCAGCACGTCGCTGCTCCAGCGCCGAATGCGCATCGGCTACGGCCGAGCCGCCCACCTCATCGACCTCATGGAACGCGACGGCCTCGTAGGCCCCCCCGAAGGCTCCAAACCAAGAGAGCTGCTCAAACCCGCCAACTGGCTCACCGCCACCGACGAAGCCCTGCGTTAAGGCAACAACGCCTCGCTCCCGAAAAGCAGGGAGCAAGGCGTCGTCGCCTACGTTGCTGAAACCTAAGACCGCCTACGCGGCAGGCGCCCACTTCGTGGGGGGTGTACTTTTCTCTTGCCCAGACTATGCCATTGGCATACAGTAGAGCATGCATGCGGTTGTAGAGACGCCGACATACCTCCGCGCAGCAGAAGCACTGTACTCAGAAGCTGAGCGTGCGGACATCGTCTTGACTATCGCCCGCGACCCGGAAGCCGGAGATGTCATGCCGGGTACCGGAGGTTTCCGGAAACTGCGCTTCGGTCGAGCAGGCATGGGCAAGCGAGGCGGATCCCGGATCGTGTATC
>CAXTMW010000230.1:0-2718 GCA_964245455.1 uncultured Acidobacteriaceae bacterium | reverse complement strand
TCTGTACGGAGGCGAAGACCTACCCATCTTCCTCATTACCGTCTACGCCAAGGCAGCAAAGGGCAACCTGAGCCAGTCCGAACGAAACGCCCTCGCAAAGATGGCGCAGAACTTCTTCAACGACTACCGAGGGAAACGACCATGAGCAAACTCTTTGAAGAGATGGCGCAAGGAACAGCCGAAGCCCGCGCCTACATGGAAGGCGAGCGGAAAGGCTACAAACTCACCCTGCCCGAAACGATTGATGTGCGATTCATCCGCAAAAAGCTCCACCTAAGCCAGGCCAAATTCGCCGAGACCTTCGGCTTGTCCGTAGACGCCATCCGCCACTGGGAATCCGGCCGCCGCGCCCCCGAAGCCTCCGCCCGCGCCCTGCTCACCGTCATCGCCCACAATCCCCAGGCAGTACTGGAAGCACTATCGCGTTCTCAAATCTTCACGGCTCGTGCAGCAGGAGTCGCTCTCGTGAACGAGCCAATAGCGCATTCGATTGCAATTAGCACAAGCAAGTAGGAGACAAATACCTCAAAGCGAACCCTCTCCACAGAAGCAGGCGTCCACATTTTCTCTATGCCGTCATCTTCAAGGCCGCCGATCTGAAGCAATCTTTGGTCAGCCTCCGTCGGATACTTTGACAGAGCAAACCCAGTCCGTTGGTCGCCGATACTTCTGTACACCCTTCCACCGTCCGGAAGCTTCACCGGTATGACGTAGCGCTCGATGAGGAAGGAGTATACAAATACCGCGATGACTGCGCAAATGGTCGACAGGATCCCCACCGATAAGGCCGTCTTTTTAGTTCTGGAGTGTAATGTGGCCTCCCCCGAGAGCGCAGCTACTACAAAAGCTAAATATGGGCCGAACATGTCTAAACTTCCCAATGGTGGCCACAGCGGGTAGCTGTGTCTATGAGCAGCTACCCAGGGAATTGCAGCAATGACGATCCTGATGATCCTAAGCAACAAAGCTTTTGCTCCACCTCTGGCTTTCAATGAGTAGTACACCCGCTGAACTCAACTGAGACATTGCGGTTGTTATCCCGGTAGGGATCCAATCGGAATACTGGTTCGTTCTTGCAGCCCTCTTTCTGAAACCGGAAGTCCCAGGTAGCTAGTTCTAACGACACATCACTGAGGTTTGTTAGTGCGGAGTAGCTGCCATACTCGACATCTACGAGTTTCTTGTAGCAGACATGAGCACCTGCTGGGTGACTGACGATCCTAAGATCAAATGTCGTTCTTTCAACATCCTTAACGTAACGATACGCAGCCGCATTATCTAAGATCACTTCTCGGACACTTGCCGCATCGGCAGGGTAAGTGCCATTTATGTTATTAGGCAAGCGAGTCGGCGTCCTCGGCTTGAGTTGTGCCTGCACATAAACGATCCGACTACCTGGATTGCTTCTTGGCTGGCTGGATGCCAAGGATGGGGTACCTAACTCAGTTAGAAGAGCCAAGTACTGCTTGTGAAAGTCCGCGAAGAACGCCGGCGAGGGTGCTTGGTTCTTGAGGACGTTCTTCCGATAGGCACTTTCAGTAATTTCAAGCTCCGAGTCTGCTTGCTTCACAAGCGCGCTTAAGAAGCTCCTCATGGGCGCGCCGTCAACAGCATTGTTCTCGAGCTTGGTAGTTAACTGTTCGCTGAGAAGATCCATCTGCTCAGCTCTTGTCTCTAAAAACTGCTTTGCTGAGAATGAAAGCGCTAATTCCGCGCCAGTCGGCTTCTGCGGTGCGATTAGCAATGGGTTGATGTGTAATGAATTCGAAGGCAGCGCAATTTGATCCGGCTTACTGTATCCAGGACAGGGATAAATATAGATACTTCTCGATTCATAGTCGCCCTCTACATCCCGCGGCACGGTCACATCCTTCTCTAGGGTGCTAGCACCTCCATTGAGGTTGAGGTTTATGCTGAACTGATCGCCAGAGTTTGGCGGCTTATCAAAGAAAAGTTGAGCGGGACCGTCACAAAGCGCCGCGTGGTCAAGCTTTACGCTCACATGCAAGATGTCTCCTGCCGTGACGCTTCCCTTCGACAGTGTCACAGTAGAGCCCTCCCGCGTTTGCGGAAGAATCTTTTTCAAAGGCCAGATAACCAACAAGAGGAGGAAGGCGGAGCTCATTTTCGTCGGCGTCATGGGTGTTTTCAGCGACCTAATTTTACAGCAGGCTGGGCAGGTGGCGGGTAGCCCACATCTAGCACCAAAACAAAAGCGGGTGCCCCAGGTCTCGCTTCTGAGACCTGGGCAAACCACCCTCTGCGCCGAACCGAGAACCACCCAAACCAAAACAAACCAGGTACCAACAGCACCTACCCACAACGGACAACACCCAGTACCCTCCACCCATGCCGAAGGGCCTCGTCCGTTTCCAGCAAACCGGCCATCTCCACTTCGTCACCTTCTCCTGCTACCACCGCCGGCCGTATCTCCACACCCCCAAAGCCCGCCCCCTCTTCGAGCACTCCCTCGAAGCCATGCGGGAGCGCCACCGCTTCCACGTCATTGGCTACGTCGTCATGCCCGAGCACGTCCACCTCCTCCTCTCCGAACCCGACGAAGCCCTTCTCTCAAAAGCCCTCCAGGCCCTCAAGCTCTCCGTCCAAAGCGTGGAGCGCCCCTCCGGCAGACCCGCTGCCGCGCCGCAACCACATCCCATCGCAACGCTGCGCCGCAAATCATGACCATGGAGCAACCTGACCCGAAAGACACTTGAC
>CAXTMW010000229.1:0-4623 GCA_964245455.1 uncultured Acidobacteriaceae bacterium | reverse complement strand
GGGAGGACGGCATGGCGGCCAGCGACGGCACCACGGCGGGCGGGGAGTTCGACCACATCATCGTCGGCGCGGGGTCCGCCGGCTGCGTCATCGCCAGGCGGCTTGTCGACGCCGGGCGGAAGGTCGCGCTCGTCGAGGCCGATGCCACGCTCCTGTTCGGTAATGGCGTTATGGGGCAGCAGATGGGTGCTCCCGGCGCGGTCTCGGCAAACGGGAGCTACAGCCTCACCATGAGGGGCGAGGCTCTGCCGACGACCACAGGAGGTGCCGGCAGCATTGTCACCGTCTGCTTGCTATCCTTTGTCGACGGCAGCGTTTCCGCGGACATGAATCAAACGACGGGAACGACCGTCGTCCAGAGCGTGGATCTGCTGGGGACCGCATCCGGCACCGATGCAAACGGTCGCTTCACGTTCACACTGAGCTCCGCGCAGGAGCCCCTGGCGGAGCCGCAACACTACGCGGGGTATGCGCTCGACGCGGGCCACCTGTATGTTTTGTCACTCGATTCACACGCGAGCGCTTCACTGTTGAGCGGATCGGCTACCCGATAGCTTTGCCAGCGGTTGTTAAGTAGAAAGCGATGGCGGAGAGTGGGGGATTCGAGATTTGCTACTTCTGCCAATGCTCTAGAGTCAAGCCCAAATGCACTTTCAAGCAGGAATGACATGGTCTTCTACAGCCTAAGTATAGCGAACCATAATGCTTCAACGTGGCTCGCAGGGCTGAAATTAGCGCAGAAATGGTAGCCATGGTAGCCAGGCGTAAGCTGCTCGACCGCCTCTTCTCTGAAAACAGGCGGCTCAACAGCGCGGGCTGGCAGAAGCGCCTCCTGGTGCCGCAGCTGGGCGCACAGCACAAGATCTGCTGCATCGCCTGACCAGCCTGCTCCGTCGCAAGCGCAGGTCTCGGCCAGGTGCCTTTTAGTGGCACCATACACCCAGCACAAAGAAGCTGAGGCTGTCTCATTCCGGGACATAGCTCCTGTTGACTTCCCCTGCGGGAGAGAGTGTCGGTAAGAGCAACATACAGATGCCGCCTCTCCCGCCCGAAGGAGCCTTACCCGTGCAGACCATCACCTACGTCACGTCTCACACGCTTCTCCGCCAAGCCGTTGCCGACCACGAGCCCTGGGTGCGCTCGCGCCTTGGCTGCTCCCTTGCTGAAACAGCCATCCTGCGGACGCACTTCGTCTTCGCCCAGCTCGGCCTCGCGCTGCTTGCGGATTCGGAGCTTGTGCAGCCGACCAGCCGAGAGATCGAAACCGTTCGACGCGAGCTGGAGCTGGTCACCCTACCTCCCGGCCAGCAGCCGATCCTTGACCTGGCCGAGCGCATGGGCCGAAGTGAATCCAGGCGCGGCATCGGCGGCAAGAAGCCCCATCCATATGCCCTGACTTGGGCAGGTAGCCCGGTCGCGATCAAGCTCCGCAGCTTGCCGTGAGGTGATTGCTATGCGCGTCATTCGCATTTCTACGGCTCCGACGGTCTGCCACTCGCGGGCATCCTGTTCAAACCTGCTAGTTTTGTTGCCGGCAAGAGGTATCCGACGGTTATCTGGGCGCATGGTGGACCGGAGGGCCAGCAGACCCTCACGCTCTCTCCCTGGTCCCTCTACCTCGCGCAGCTAGGCTATGTGGTCTTTGAACCAAATTTTAGAGGCAGCACCGGCTACGGAGAGCGCTTTCGCAACAGCAACGTCGAAGATTCGGGTGGCGGCGAAATCCGCGACATTGCTTCCGCTGTTGACTACCTCATCCGCGAAGGTATTGCCGATCCCCGACGCGTGGCTATCGGGGGCGGCAGCCACGGCGGAACCATCGTTGCTAACGCTGTGACCAAGCTCCCGAACACCTTTGCTGCCGGCATCGAGATGTATGGCGTTGTCGACCGGGCCCTCTTTCTGCAGTACACGAATCGCAACTCAAAGATTCGCTGGGAGACAAAGATGGGTGGCACCCCTGCACAGAAGCCGGCCGTCTACCGCCAGGCCAATGTTCTTCCCGATGTCGCCCGCATCACGACCCCCATTCTTCTGCTGCATGGTAAGGAAGACCCACAGGTTCCACCGCAGGAGTCTGCTGAATTTGCTGCCGCTCTCCGACAGCATGGGAAAGTTTTTCTCTACAAGACTTACCCTAATGAAGGACATGGGTTTCGCCAGCGAGACCACCGGAAGGACGCCTACGAACGCGAGATTACCTTTCTTCACCAGTATCTATACTGATGCCGCACTTGCACGGGTAAAGGTGTTTGTCCCGTTCTGGTTCTTATACAAAGCGCTGTTGCGTGTCGAGTACCGTGGTCTTCTCGAACGCTCCTTCTTGAAGTTGCTCAAGCGAGGGCACTCTTGCGTCAGAGGGTGCTACGCCAAACGTCATTTCGGCATAGCGCTTCAACAGCATCTTTGATTCTTTCGGCTAGAACTTGCTGGTACGTTCATGGTATCTGCGGCGGCTTTCTCTTCGCCTACCTGCTCCTGGTAGGGCGCCTGATCCCTCGCTGGCTCGTGGGAGCTGGCCGTCAAGCTCAAACTCCAGATTGCAAAGATCGGACTGCCTGCAGCGCCCGGATCCCTGCCGCGTACGCTTCCGGCATCCAGACCTCCTGTTTTCTAGCGCAGGATGGAATATCGAGGTTCACCTCCTAAATCTAGGCGCTTCATAAACGAACGTTTGTGGCAGCGCCCGTGTCTCTACTTTCTTTGCGGTCTTCTCACGTTTAAGTGTATACAGTACTGACTGCCACAATCATACTACCGTTTCCCAGCGTTTGTGGTAACTTTCTTGCATGATTGTCGGTTATGCGCGGGTCTCGACCACCGACCAGACGCCACAGCTCCAACTCGACGCGCTCAAAGCCGCCAAGTGCAAGCGCATCTTTACCGACCAGGCCAGCGGCCGCTCCATGAACCGGCCGGAGCTGGTGAAGTGCCTTGACACTCTCCGCAGCGGAGACACCCTAACCATCTGGAAGTTGGACCGGCTGGGGCGCTCGCTCAAAGACTTGCTGGAGATCGTGGAGCGCCTTCGCAGTGACGACATCCAGCTCGTCTCACTGACCGAGGAGATCAACACCAAGTCCGCCAGCGGCGAGCTTATCTTTCACGTCTTCGCCGTACTCGCTCAGTTCGAGCGCAACCTCATCCGGGAACGGACTATGGCCGGGCTCGCCACGGCGCGCGCGCGGGGGCGTCTTGGCGGAGCCAAAAAGAAAACCACGCCCCAGCAGGACAAGCAGCTTCAGGCTCTCTGGGATAGCCGGAAGTTTACGGGACCCGAGATTGCCAAACAGTTTGGGATCTCCGAGCAGACTTTCTGGCGAAGGGTGAGAGCAAAGAGCCTGAAGGAGAAAGCATGAAAGCGGTGCGGGCTTTGCGTATCGGCAAGGACGGCTTTGCGCTGCCGCTGGAGCTGGTCACGTCCACGCAGGCCATTCTTGCGCGCAAGCGCAGCGGCAAAAGCTACACCGCATCGGTCGAAGCTGAGGAGCTGCTTGAAGCCAAGCA
Source organism: uncultured Acidobacteriaceae bacterium (assembly GCA_964245455.1). GTDB lineage: Bacteria > Acidobacteriota > Terriglobia > Terriglobales > Acidobacteriaceae > EB88. Next base: position 1,116 of record CAXTMW010000229.1, on the reverse strand, counting down.
GCAGATTGCGGTCATCGACCCGACCGGGGCGTGGGGGGCTGCGGTCTTCAGCCGACGGCAGCGGGCCCGGCTACCCGATCGTCGTCTTCGGCGGCGACCACACAGACGCGCCGCTTGAGCCCCAGTCCGGACGCGTGCTGGCCCAGGCGCTTGTCGAGCACGGCTTCTCAGCCATCTTCGATGTGGGGCTCATGGGCATGGACGAGCAGCTCCGCTTCGTCTCCGACTTTGCAAGCGAGCTGCTGCGCATCAATCGGACCGCGCTTCACCTATTCATCGACGAGGCCGACACGTTCGCGCCGCAGACGCATGAGGGCCGGGCTCACAAGCTGTGCCTCGGAACGGTGAGCCGGCTTGTGAAGCAGGGCGGGATCCGCGGCGTGGGCGTGACGATGATCACGCAGCGGCCGGCCGACCTGAACAAAAAGGTGCTGAGCCAGGTCGACACCTTGACCGTGCTCAGGATGAGCCATCCGCCCGACATCGCAACTGCCGCCGAGTGGATCAAGGCAAACGTCAGCACGGAGTTCGCGCGCGACGTAGCGGACGTTCTACCGTCCCTGCCTGTCGGTACGGCGTTCCTCTGCTCGGCCGCGCTCGACATCGGCAAGCGCGTCGAGGTCAGGCCGCGGCACACCTTCAACTCAGGCGCAACCCCGGCGCCGGGCGAGCGCAAGACGGAGCCGGTGGTACTGGCGAGCGTCGACATCGAGCGGCTCGGCCGGGAGATCGCCTCGTCAGCCCGGCGCGCGCAGGAGGGCTCGCCCGAGTTTCTGCGCCGCCGCATCGCCGAGCTGGAAACGGGAGGCAAAAACGACGCGAACGGCGCAGCGGACGAAGAGGTTACGAGCCTTCGAGCAGAGGCGAAGAACTATCGGGCTGCTGCGGAGCGGGCCAGCGCAAGGGTCGCCGAGCTGGAGAGCGTAGAGCGTGCTTATCGGGAAATGGTTGACGGGCTCCGCGCACTGGTAAGCCGGCTCGATACGAACAGCGTACCGCAGCTAGCCGTTTCAGCGGTCGAGCTGGAAGAGAAACCAGCCCCGGCGTCGGCGCCGAAACCAGCTTCGCGCCCACCGTGGTCGCACGCCGGCGTCCAACAGCGCGGCAGCATCCCGA
>CAXTMW010000228.1:0-4768 GCA_964245455.1 uncultured Acidobacteriaceae bacterium | reverse complement strand
GTGAGTGAGAGGGAGGAGAAGGCTCTTCGATTCATGAAGGTGTCCAGTGCACCAAAGCAGAGATGTGGGGCAGGAGTCCATTGGTTGTGGGCTGCCTGCTTTGCCTGAGGAGTGCCGGACGGAATTGCCGATGAGAAACAGCCGGAGGCGCGAGGCCTCCGGCTGTTGTTGGACAGAGCAAGTTATTTAAGCGTGGTGAGATAGTCGAGGCCGACCAGGAGCCGGGTGGCGTCGAGGGTGCCGAGGCCAGCGGCGTTGTCATACCCCGGGAAAGCAGAGTAGCCCCAGTTGTCGCCGGCGGTGATGTCCGTGGTGACGTTGTTGCCGAGCTGGTAGAGGGCGGGGTTGATCTGGCCGACACGCGCACCGAGGAACTGGACAAAGAGCGCGGTGGTGCCGTTGAGTTCGGGGGCGACAAAGGAAGTGCCTCCCTCAAAGTTACCGACCAGGCCTCCTTCAATGAACTGGTAGCCGGTCTCAGGGTCGGCGTCGGCGGAGATGTCAGGCATGTTGCGCCCGGCAAAGTTAGCCGGCAGGATGGCCTGCACGGTGGAGCCGGTGCCGAAGTCAGCAGCGAAGAACTGGCCCGGCTTGGTGTTGGTGGTGCCGTTCACCCCGTTCTGGTACCAGGGGCGCGCCCAGAAGGAGCTGACGCCGCCCCCGTCGCCGACAGAGAAGAAGTCGGAGAGCGGGAGCAGGTTGGCGCCGCCCTGGTCGGCGGCTTCGGTGACGATGTAGCTCCAGCTCCAGGCGCTCTCGGTTGGAACGGACAGGGTAATGCCGTCGCGAAGGGTGACCTTGAACGGCAACGTGGTGCCGCCGGCCGCGGTCACAAGAGGGTCGTTGGACGGCGAGTCAACGGCGAAGGGCGAGTTGCAGACCGGGTTTTTAGCCGTAGGGGTGCCGAAGGCGGGGCAGCCGCGGACGGTGTCGAAAGCGCCCGAGTCGCCGGATGCTACGTAGATCGTCTGGCCCTGGAGCGCCATTTCAAGGAAAGCGTCGTGAAAGGCAGACAGCAGGGAGGTGTCGGCCGGGGATTGGGTTGCCGGATCGTAGAAGAAGTCGAGCTCGGGCTGCCCCCAGCTAGTGGACACCGTGTCGGCGATATTTTCGCTCGCCGCGGCCTCAAAGCCGTCGATGAAGTTGGCATTGGTCAGGTTAGGAGCGATGTAGACGCGGAGGTTAGCCGCGGGAGCGAGCGAGCCCGAGTACTCGACGTCGATGTCGGTTTCGCCTTCACCGCCGGGATTGTTGGAGCCGGCCGTTTCGCCGCCGTCCACGTTGACTTTGGTAATACGCGACTGCGACACGTTGAGGCCGATGTTCTGCCAGAAGGAGTACGCATCCGCGGTTTGAAAATCGTTGAGCGTGACGATGCCGACAGTGGTGCCGAGGCCAGTGATGCCTGCCTCATAGATGGGGGCCAGGTCGTAGAACTTGGCGAAATCAATGGGCAGGTAGTTGCCGGGGCGTCCGCCGACCAGCGCGCCCGAAATGGGAACGGTGGTGTGTTGCGGGCCGGACATGACCCGGTGCATCGGTTGCGCGTGGGTCACGGTATTAAGTCCGCCGACGGCGCGGATGCGGCCCTGGAGCTGCGGCGGCAGCGTGGGAGGCTTGCTGGCGGCCACGCCTGTGCGGCCATTGATGGTGAAGCTCTTCATCTGAATGCCGAGGGTGCTCTGCGCGGTGCCGACTGAGCCGAGGACCTCAATGGCGAGGTGATTCGGATAGACATAGCCGATGGTGAAGCCGAGATTAACAAGCGAGTCCTCGATGCTTTGGAGCTCGGCGTCGGAGACGGCGTAGTTCGAGACGAACTGGGGGACGGTCAGGAACTTGTGGTAGTTGGCGGAGCCGGGCGTCTGGATGGAGCGGGCCATGGCCTCAGCAGCGGCGGTGTGGGCCGGGGCGACGTAGAAGGTGAGCGAAAGCGGAGCGCCGATAGCGGGGTCGGGGGTGGTTTGCGCGACGGCCGGTAGCGCGCAGGCTGTGGCCAGGGCAGCCATGAAAGACGGGGAAAAACGCATGCTTCACCTCGTGCTGGGAAAGGGACGGCCCTTCAGGGCAGGGCGTGTCTCGGTTGGGGTTGAGAGTGGCTCCGTGCGGAGTGCGCTCATCGTAAGCGAGCGGAGGCGGGACGGCAAATTTTTTCTTACGACGGAGAAGAAAGTACGTTGACGCGGCCATGCGAAGAGGACGAGGAATCGATGGGAGCGCACGCGGGCGGAGCCCTTCTCCGCTGCACTGTTCGCTGTAAGGACATACGCAGAGTAACTACCCGAATAGGGGAGTGAACGAGCGCGTTATTCCCTATAGGCTGCGGAGCAGCTTGTGCTGCCGCTCGGGCCGCTGCACAACGAGCTGATTGCCGGCGAAGGAATGCGGGAGAAAATTCTGGTGAATAGCTCGCTCAAACGCGATGCGTCGTGGATGGTTGCCTCGCAGCTAGCTGCGATCGGGATGCAGGCCGGCTTTTTTCTGCTGTTGATGCAGGTGCTGGCGCCCCGGGAGTACGGCGTCTTTGTCGGGGTGACGGCACTGGTCGCCATCGTGGCGCAGTTCTCGACTTTTGGGCAAGGGACCATTCTGATCCGCAGGCTTGCAGAAGGCGCGGAGTTTGCGCCGGCCTGGGGACCGGCGCTGCGCACAAGCTTGTGGGGCTGTGCGCTATGGGGCGCTGGAGCGCTGCTGCTGGGGCCGGCGATTCTGCGCAGGCCGGCGTTGTTTGCCATTCTGCCCGCGATTGTGCTGGCGGATTTGGTGGCCAACAAGCTGGTGGAGCTGGCGAGCCAGGCGTTTCAGGCTGCGGGCAGGTTTCGCCTGGCGAGCCGGATCACGCTGCTGCCGAACTTGGCGAAGCTGCTGGCGGTTGTGTGTGCGGGCCTGGAGGTGCTCCATGCGAAACACAGGATCACGGTGGAGGTGTGGAGCCGCTGGTATCTCCTGTGGTCGCTCCTTGCGTGCGCGGCGGCGTTGTATGCGGTGCGGCGGAAGCTCGGCCCGGCACGCGATGGGCATTTTGCGAGCGAAACGCTGGGAGAAGGCTTGTCGTACTCGGTGGGCGGCGCCTCCTTTTTCATCTACAACGACATCGACAAGACGTTTCTTGCGGCCGACGGCTTTGTGGTGGAAGCAGGCTTCTACGGGGCGGCGTACCGGCTGATTGAGGTGCTGACCGCGCCGCTGCGGGCGTTGAACACGGCGGCGATGCCGCGGTTTTTCGCGGCCGGCAAGCAGGGCCTCACGTCTGTGCGAGCCGTCATGCTGCGTGTGCTTGTGCCCTCACTTTTTTATGGGCTGGTGGTCGGCGTGGGCGTGCTGTGCCTGCACGGGCGAGCAGGATGGCTGCTTGGCAAGGGCTACGGCGCGGCGGGGTCTGTGCTGGGGTATCTAAGTCTTATCCCGGCGATCCGGTGCCTGCACTACGCGACCGGCAATGCGCTCACGGCGCTGGGGGCGCAATGGCACCGGACATCCATCCAGATGGGTGCGGCCGCCTTCAATGTCGGGCTGAATCTTTACCTGATTCCGAGATTTGGCTGGCAGGGCGCGGCGGCGTCGAGTATCGCAAATGAGTCGTCGCTGGCGATCACGATGACGACCGCATTTTTGCTGGTCGCGCGGCGGCCGCGCGGCCGCGCAAGAGCGGAACGTGCCGTTGGGCTGCCGGAGCAGCACAGCGTGTTGCTGAGCGCTGGAGGGCCGCATGAACGGGAAGCCTGAAGCGCCGCTGGTGAGTGTGGTGATCCCGACGACAGGAAGAAGCTCGCTGCTGCGTGCGGTGGCCAGCGTGCAGGCGCAGAGCTACACGGCTCTTGAGATCCTGGTGGTGCAAGATGGCCCGGATGAGCGCACGCGGCAGGAGCTGGAGGAACTGGGCGACCCGCGTGTGCGTGTGCTGACGCAGGCGGTGCCCCGGGGTGCCGCGGCGGCGCGCAACCTGGGCATTGCCGAGGCCCAGGGCACGTACATCGCGCTGCTCGATGACGATGACGTCTTTATGCCGGGCAAGATCGCCGCCAAGGTAGAGCGGGCGAGCACGGAGCCGGATGACCACGTCATCCTGGTGTGCGCGGCGCTTGTGGAAGGCGAAGGATGTGAGGAAAAATGGCCGCGGCGGTTTCTGCACACGGACGAGGCCTGGGCAAGCTACCTGTTTGCCCGGGAGTGGCGGGCCAAGCGCGCGTTTCTGCAGACCTCATGCCTGTTTGCGCCGCGGACGCTGCTGGTGCGGCTGCCGATGGACGAGACGCTCCAACAGCACCAGGACTGGGATTGGCTGCTCGAAGCCGAAGCCTGGTCGGTGCGCTTGATCACGATCGACCAGCCGCTGACCCGGTACCGGATGCACAACGCAGCCGGTAGTATCAGCGGCCGGACGCACTGGACGGCGAGCCTCCAGTGGGCGCAAGGCAGGCGGGCGAGTTTTACGCCTGAAACTTACGCGTTCTTTGTCGCGATCCAGGTCATGGGGAAGGCGAGAGCGCAGGAAGCGCTCTCACGGGCGATGGTGCGAACCTTGCTCCATGAATTTCGCAAGGTGGGCAGGCCGACGCCGCTTGCGTGGATCTTCTTTTCCTTGAATTTTTTTCAGCTAGGCAGGCACCTGCGGGCGATGACGCGAAGGAGTTATCTTGCCAAGCGCAAGGGCGGGGCGGGTGTGACCGTGGACGCACGAGGCTTAGCACCTTTGACGGAGGCGCGGCCCGGGACGATGGAGGTCGATGCTGAAGCGCTATGCCAGGTGGATGGTTAAGTGGGAAAC
>CAXTMW010000227.1:0-4793 GCA_964245455.1 uncultured Acidobacteriaceae bacterium | reverse complement strand
TAACTACAGCGTCAACCCGGGCGGACTTACCGGCGGGCTCGTCGGTCAAGGAACATTTCTGAACCGGTCATTCCGCACAAACGAGTTTGAGTACTACCTGGAAGACACCTGGCGCGCCACGCCCAAGCTGACCTTTACCTACGGGATCCGGCATACAATTCTGCAAACGCCCTATGAGCGCAACGGCCAGGAAGTTACACCGACTGTTTCAACAGACGCCTGGTATCGGCAGCGCGAGAACTCGGCGCTCACAGGCCAGGTGTATGAGCCGCTGCTTTCGTTTGCGCCGGCAGGCAAAGCAAATGGGCGGCCTGGGTACTGGCCTAAGCAGAAGCTGAACTTTGCTCCGCGCATCTCCGTCGCGTACGCGCCCGACACGAAAACCACTATCCGCGGCGGCTTTGGTCTTTACTACGACCACTACGGGCAGGGTGTGGTGAACACCTTTGACCAGGAAGGTTCCTTCGGCCTAAGCAACAGCTTTACCAACCCGGCCAGCAACTACGGCAATGAAACATCGCCGCGCTTTACCAGTCGTACCAGCCTGCCGAACATCAACTCGGGCGTAGCTCCGGGGAACCCGATCCAGTTCCCCTTTACCCCTTCCAGCCAGGGCTTCCTGATTACACAAGGCGTCGACGACCGGTTGAAGACCCCCTACTCTGAGGTGATGGACGCCTCGGTACAGCGGCAGCTGCCGGGCGGCATTACGCTGGAGGTGGACTACATTGGCCGACTTGGGCGGCATCTGCTGCAGCAGCTTGATCTAACGCAGCCGGTGGATTACACCGACCCGCAGGGTGCCGGGGATTACTTCACGGCGGGTGCGGCGCTGTCGCGTGACGTCGATACAAATGGCGGCAACTCGAAAGCGCAGGTAGCGGCGATCCCCTACTTCGAGCACGTCTTCTCGAATCTTGCAACGCCCTCCGTGAGCGCAACACAGTTCATTTACACGAACGAGTGGTCGAAATACCGGTATGGCTCGGGGGAAACAACCGCGCTCGCCGACCTTGACTACTTCTGCGTTTATGGCTGCCCGAACGGCACCCGGTTTTTCCAGTCGCAGTTTTCCTCGCTCAACTCACTGGCGAGTATCGGCATGAGCTACTACAACGCAGCGCAGGTTATCGTGCGCCACCCGAGCGCACACGGCCTGCAATATGACTTCAACTACACCTTCTCGAAGTCGATCGATTACGGCTCGGACGCCGAACGGAGCGCCCCACTCAGCGCCGCGAGCGGGACGTTCAGCACCATTGAGAACACCTGGAATCCGTCGCTGAACCGCGCCGTCTCGGACTTCGACACGCGCCACCTGATCTCCTGGGACTGGGTGTACGGCATCCCGTTCGGCCGCGGCATGCAGTACGGCAGCAGCATGGGCCGGCTTGAAGACCTTGCCTTGGGCGGCTGGCAGTTTGCGGGACTCGGCCGCTGGTCCAGCGGACTGCCTTTCTCGGTCACAGAGCCGGGCTACACCACGGATTGGGAGTTTCCGGCGTTTGGCGTGCGAACCGGAAACGTTCAGGTCAAGAAGCATCTCGATGCAAACGGCACGCCGCAGGTGTTTGCGGATGCGGCGGCTATCAACGCGGGCGTTCGCAGCGCGAATGCGTTGATCCGGGTGCCTTACCCGGGCGAGGCCGGCGGGAGAAACATCTTCCGCGGCGACGGCTTCTTCGAGGTCGACTCGAGCCTCTCGAAGAGCTGGTCGCTGTTCCGCGAATCGCGGCTGCGCGCGGCTTGGGAGGTCTTCAACGCCACCAACTCGGTCCGCTTCGACACCAACCCGAACACTTCGCTTGGCACCCAGCTCACCTCCGGGGCGCTCGGTAAGTATAGTGCGGTGCTCAATCGGCCGCGCATTCAGCAGTTCTCCGCGCGCATCGACTTCTAGGAGCCGTTAACCTAGCAAGAGGCTTTAGCCTAAAACGATGGGCGCGGCGTTACAGGAAACAGTGGCCAGGGAGGCCAAAGCCGTCGGTTTCGCGGCAGCGGGCATTGCTCCGCTGCCGCGGGTCGGCGAGCCGGGCAGCGAGGAGCAGGCTCGCTACTTTGCTGAGTGGGTCGCCAAAGGCCATGCCGGCGAAATGGAGTACCTGAAGCGCAAGGATGCGCTGGGGCGTTATGTGCGCGGCGCGGTGGAGCTTGCCGTACCCTGGGCTCGGTCAATCGTGGTGTGCGCGGCTCCCTACGGCGGTGGGGCCGAGCTGCCGCTTTCCACCGATGGAGCCCCAGCGGGCTCCGGCTGGATCGCGCGGTATGCCTGGTCTGCTCGTAAGGTGCGCTCGCCAGGGAACGGGTCAGAAACGCCTGTGCCGTCGGACTACCACAAGGTTCTGCTGCGCCGGCTCAAGTCTCTCGAGCAGGCGCTCCATGCAGTCTGGGAGCCGGGGCTCGGCGAGTTTCAGTCCTGGGCGTACGTCGACACCGGTCCGGTGATTGAGCGCGCCTTCAGCGCCATGGCCGGCGTCGGCTGGACGGGCAAAAACGCCTGCACTCTCAACGAGCACCTCGGCTCGTTCTTCTTCCTCGGCGTGATTCTTACCAGTGTCGAGGTCACCGAGGAACAGCGAGCGACCCTGCCCGCGGACCGCTGCGGCTCCTGCACGCGGTGCCTGGACGCCTGCCCGACAGACGCCTTGATTGCGCCGCGGCAGATGGACGCAAGTCGCTGCATCTCCTATCTGACCATTGAGAAGCGGGGTGCGATCGATCCGGAGCTGCGCCCCGGCATGGGCCGCCAGATCTCCGGTTGTGACATCTGCCAGGACGTGTGCCCGTGGAACGCGCGGGCGCGGCGGCAGGGGCCCCTGCCGCCGGATGGAGAGATGCTGCCGCGGCCGGAGCTGGTAAACCCGCCGCTTGCCGATCTGGCCGCTCTGACCGAAGGGGAGTGGGAGGCGCGGTTCTTTGGTTCGCCGGTCAAGCGGGCTCGCTTTGCGGGCTTTCGGCGGAATCTCGCGATCGCAATGGGCAACAGCGGCGACACTTCCCTGCTTCCATCCCTTGAGGCCTGGGCCGCCTCTGAGCAGCCGGATGCGGTGCTCAGGGAGGCTGCCCGCTGGGCTTTGGAGCGTCTTGTCGGCATTATGGAGGTGCAAGACGGACCCGAAATGATTCGAGCTAATCACACGGAAGTAACGCCTTTGGTGCAAGGTTCCATCGCGGTTTTGCGAAAAGACCCGAAGATAGGGGCAGAGGGCGCGTTTGAGGAATCCTAGATGATAAGAACAGGGGATGAGGTCGGTAGCTTGGCTGAGATCAAAGACAGAGCTGCGGCCGCTGAGCTTACGCCGGACTCCCTGCTTCTGATCCTGAGAGCACTGCCCCTGCCGCTGGTCTGGTTTGCGCTCGACGATGGCGAAGTCGTGCTGGTGAATCGTGCGTTCCAGGACGTGTTCGGGTTTGATGCCGCGGAGGTCGGAAACTGGGCCCGCTGGTCGTCTCGTTTCCCGGATACCGGCGACCGAATCGCCGCCCTGGACCATTGGCGCGGCAAGGGCCATAGGTCCGGGAGCAGATCTGGGGTTGAGGACATGCTTGCCGGTCTTCAGGACGAGCAGAAGGAACTAAGGGTGCCGGCCCACGACGGCCGCGAACTGACCGTGCTGCACAGCGGTGTCGTGCTGCCCGACATCAACTGCGCTCTGGCCATTTATGTAGACATCACCCGGCGTAAGCAGGATGAGCTGCGGCTGGCCGACGCAGAGCGGGCGACCCGGGAACGGGAGGTTGTAACTCGTTTGCTGCTTGACCACACGCATGAGATGGTCGCCGTCGCCTCGCTCGATGGCGCACTGCGTTTTGTTTCGCCGGCGGTGCAGGCCATTACCGGGTGGACGCAGGAGCAATACCTTGCACGCCGATTAAAAATCGTACATCCGGAGGACCGGGACGCCGTCCTTGCCGCGCGAGCCCGATGTTTTGAGGGCGCAACCGGACAGCAGGTACGCTACCGGGCTCTGAAAGCCGATGGGAGCTATGTGTGGCTGGAAGGCCTGGGCTCCTGCTACAGGGACCCGCAAACGCAGGAGCCGTTGGGCTATATCGCGACCATCCGGGACATTTCCCATAAACAGGCCGAAGAAGCAGAGCAGGAAGCGCGTACCGCCCTGCTGGAACAGCACGCGCGCCTGGACCACTTGACGGGTCTGGCCAACCGCCGTGTCTTCGACACAACACTGCGCGACGAAGCGAGGCGCCACTCGCGGCGCACCCAGCCTTTGGCGCTGCTGCTCATCGACGTAGACTTCTTCAAGCAGTACAACGACCGGTACGGACACCTGGAGGGCGACCGTGCTCTTCAGCGAATTGCTGCGATTCTGAAACGCTCGGCGCAGCGCGTAGCCGACCTCCCGGCTCGCTTCGGCGGAGAGGAGTTCACCCTCCTGCTCCCCATGACCGAGCCGGCAGGAGCCGAGTTGATCGCCCGTTCCATCCTGTCAGCCCTTGAGGGTGAGTGCATTCGGCACGAACAGAGCCACGCCGGCTGCCTGACTGTGAGCATCGGCATTGCCTGCTGGCCGGCGGTGACTCCGGTGGATCGGGACGAACTTCTTCTGGAAGCAGACCAGGCCCTTTACCGGGCAAAAAACGATGGACGGAACACCTTGAAGGTGACCCATTGCCGCCGCCCCGCGTCACTGCCCGACCAGTGAGAATGGGCTGCGCGGCGACGCTTCCGGGCTGAGTGCAGCTTTGTCCCTCTGGCCTCATCCTGGTTCTTGTTCCCTCTATGGACTTCTCCATGTTTAGTAGTTTTAAGGCTGCCTCTCCATATCCATGTT
>CAXTMW010000226.1:0-4794 GCA_964245455.1 uncultured Acidobacteriaceae bacterium | reverse complement strand
GCGCAATGAAGCCTCGGGTGCTTATTTTTCGTGCCGACCTGCTGCCGATGTCGGAGACATTCATCGCGGCGCAGGCGCGGGCGCTGCGCCGCTACGAGCCCCGTTTCCTTGGGCTGCGCCGGTCACAGCCGTGCCTTTCGCTACCGACCGCACCGATTTCCGGTGGAGGCATCAGCTCCGCCGAGCGATTCCTCTACCGCCACACCGGGCTCGCCCCATCTCTCTCGCGTACCGCGCGCCAGGAAGAGGCAGCGCTGCTCCACGCGCATTTCGCACCTGACGGCGCCGAGGTGCTGCCGCTGCGGCGCGCGCTCGACCTGCCGCTTCTGGTGACCCTGCACGGCTACGATGTCATGTGCGACGACCGGACGCACGGGCTGGACCGGCGGGGGCGCGTCTACCTAAAGCGTCGGGAGCAGCTCTGGGCGGAAGCCTCTAGCTTTGTCTGCGTCTCTGAGGCGGTGCGAAAACAGGCCGTCATCCGGGGCTTTCCTGCCCGTAAACTCCGAGTGCTGCCGCTCGGCGTCGATACGGAACGGCTGCGCTTCAACCCGGTCCTCCCAGCGGCGCCGCGCATTCTCTTAGTTGGGCGGCTCGTTCCCAAAAAAGGCTGCCATCTTCTGCTGCAGGCTATCGGGCGTGTGCAGAAAAAACTGCCGGGCGCGCGGCTCCAGATTGTGGGCAATGGGCCGGAGCGGGATCGTTTGGAGCGCATGGCCGCCGAGATGACCACCGGTACGAAGTTTCTTGGGATGCAGACAGCAGATCAGGTGCGGGAAAGAATGATCGAGGCACGCTGCGTTGCCGCGCCGTCCATCACCGCTCAGGACGGAGATGCGGAAGGGCTGCCGACCGTTCTCTGCGAAGCCCTCGCGCTTGGGGTGCCCGTGGTCAGCACGGTGCATTCCGGTGTTCCGGAGCTGGTAGAGCACGGGTATAGCGGCCTGCTTTCCGCCGAGGGCGACGTCGAGGCGCTTGCGGCACACCTTTTGGCCTTGTGCACGGATGACGAACTTGCCGAGCGCTTCCGTCATGCCGGCCGCCTCCAAGTCGAAGCAAACTACGACCTGCACCGCCAGACGAGACTGCTTGAAGAGCTGTATGACGAAGTCGCCGGCACTCGAGCGGCCAGGGCTGGTCCGTATGCCGCCGGCACGTCTCCAACCGTCACGACGCGTGAGTCACCTCCGGCTCATGCCTCGGCCATCAGGTCGACGCCAGGTCAACGCTGAACGAAGTCGACAGACGCGCGGGCAGCGTGATCGAGCGCCCCCAGTGAGGATAGGGTGCTCGCACAGAGATGAAGGAGCGTGGGGTTTTCCGCGCCGATAGCGCTTCGCAGCGCCTGAAGCGCCCGCCGGGCCGCCGCCATTTCGGCAGGCTCCCGCGCCTCCTCCCGAGTGCGCCGGGGCGGCGTCGCCTTGAAGGCGGCGATCGTTCGCAAAGCGTCTCGGCAGCTGACCAGGAACGCGCGGCTCGCATCCCCAGCTGAGCCGGCCGCCGAGCGACCGGGGAGCTGTTGCGACTCCCACAAGGCGATCTGCAGCAGGAAGAGGGAGCGCATCGGTCCCTGCATGCGTTCTCGTTCGCGAAGCTGCCGCCGGCGGTCGGCCCCGTATTCAAACTGCACGGCATCGGCCTGGGCGTTCAGCTGGCTGAACGTGTCATTGAGACTTTGCCGGAGCTGCTCAAAGCGGTTGAGCGCCTTGTTTTCGAGCGGCTTGCCCCCTCGATCCCGGTCCACTTCCGTGACGGCGCAGGCGAGGTCGCCCAGCATCTCCAGGCTTTGCCGAAGCAGCGTACTCATGCGTGCGCCGGCGCGCGGCGCCGCGATCCGGTCAAACACGAGCCCCATGATCTCAAGCCCAAGCAATACGCCGACGACGCGGTCGCGCCCGACAGCGAGGGAGATCTGTTCAAACGGCTCCTGCAGGTTGACCAGGTAGAAGGCAAGCATGATTTGCAGCCCAAAGTAGGAGAGGCGTGCGCTCGATGTCGCGAACCAGGCGCCGAGCGCCGAGACCGCGGCGAAGAAGACGGTGAACGACGTGATGGAGTCCATGTACGGAAGCAAAAAGACTTGCGCCGGCAAGGAGATACAGAAGCCGCCCACGAACGCGCCGGCAACACGCAGCAGCTGCTTCTGGCGCGACGAGCCAATCGTCGCCAGCGCCGTAATGATGCAGGTAGCGACCGAGGTGTTGATCCCCGGCCAGTCAATGCCGTTGTAGATCAGGTAGCACAGGCTTGCAGCCAGGCAGCCGCGCAGCGCAAACACGAGGTGGCTGCGAGTAGTGAATGCGTCAGGAACAAAGAACAGCGAAGCCGCGGCAGCGACAAGCGTCCTCGCCGGCTCGGCTCTTGCGCGCGCATCCCGCGCTCGGCTCCCTTCTTCCTGCTGTTCCTGCCCGGCCACCCCAAACGAGTTCAATATGTCACTCAGCAGCTGTACATCCCGCTCCATCTCCGGCAGAACGGGCAGGTAGCTGGATGGCGCGTCGCTTGCGCGCAGCGTCGGCACCTGCCCGCCGCCGATCGCCTCCGGACCAGGCAGCAAGCTGACGATGTGCGCCTGCTGCGCAGCCGTCCCTGCAAGGGCTCGCAGCCGCTCTCTGTCAGCTGCCGTCGGCTCCGGGCTGCGACGCAGGTCGGTGATCCCGGTAGCGCAAACTTCCACCAGTCGAGCGCTGGCGGAGATGGCAGCCGAAGCACGGGCCAGCACCGCGGCCGACATGCCCGCTCGATTGAGCCGCTGCCGCAGGCTGCTCGGGCCCACCATCGCGTACTGCAGCAGCAGCGACTCCACGGGCCTTTCAGGCGCATGCCCTTCGGCGGCGGCGTGGAGCATTCCGGCGGCCGCGCGCAGTCGATCCGCGATGCCTACCATTACCGGATCCTGCGGATGGAATGAGCGATAAACCAATTCGACGAACAGTGTCGACAACGCTCCGATCGTGACGGCAAGCAGCGTGTACAAAGTAAGGGCGACTTTTGCGTCCGTTTCGCCGGCGCGATCCCAGATGGGGATCGCGGTCGCGATCATGAATGAGAATCCGGCGGCGAGCCCGTAATTCTTGGGTGTGCCCATGACAAAGAAAATGAGGTAGAACGACCCAATTACCCATAGGAGGTGAGTCACCGGTGAGTCGACGAACAAAGCGATGCCGACCAGAACGTAGACCGTGCTCAGAGCGAAAACGGCGATCGTCAGCCACGTGTTCTGAATCGTATTGCGCAGGCTTTCGCGCGAAATAATCAGGGCGAAGTACCCGCCGAGCGCGCCGGCCGGCAGGTGAAACGTGTTGAGGATCAGCATGGTAACTGTGGCGGCCAGCACCATGCGCGCGACTGTGGAGGCGCGGCCGGGGTATGGCGCGAGCTCCTGCCTGAGGAAATCGAAAAAGGAGGAGAACCCCAGCCGGCGCTCAGCAAACACCTGCTTCGCCCGAAGCGGCATGGTTTGCTGGGACGCGCTGCTCACCAGCCGTTCCAGCCCCGCACAACGACCACCGCCGATTCCGCAATGCGAAAGGCGTTGGGTGCCGGGTCAAGGACGCGGATGCGCACCGGGTAGCGCGATGCCAGGTGAACCCAGGACAGGGTTCGCTGCGCGTTCGGCAGCCCCTGCGCAAAGGTGCCGACGGTGCTCGCGTCCGGAGTCACGCCGAAGCTCGCGCTTTCGACCACGCCGCGATACAGCTTTTTCGGGTCGCTCAGCAAGTACACATCCACGTGCATGCCGGGCAGGATGCCGTGCAGCTGCGTTTCGCGGAAGTTGGCGACGACCCACCACACCCGCGTGTCGATTAGCGTAAACACCTGCTCGCCCGCGTGCGCGAACGCGCCCTCTGACAACGTCAGATTGGTTACCCGGGCGTCAAAGGGCGCCTGCACGGTGCAGTTGTTGAAGTTGTACTGCGCGTTCTCGACCGCCGACGAGCGGCCCGCACGCTGGGCTGTCAGGGGGTCGAGCGTTGTGATGGCGTTCTGCGACTGCCGACCCTGCGCCTGCGCCTGAAAAACGCCCGAGCGCGAAGCCGTGAGCGCGGCATAGCTCGACTGGAGCCGCGCCTCGGCCAGGCGCAGCTGTGCCTCGGCTTGATGCACGGCGATCCCCCGTGCAGTGGTGCCGGTACGCAACTGGTCTACCTGGTCCACCGTGACGAAGTGCTTGCTCAGCAGCGGCTCTATGCGGTGTAGGTTGTTGAGCGAGTACGTGTACTCAGCCTGTGCCCGCACCAAACCCTGCTGCGCGTTGGCTACGTCGGCCGTGGCTTCATCAATCGCGCTGGCAGCTTCGCCCACGTTGGCCTGGGCTGTGCGAGTGCCTGCCTCGGCGGCCTGCGCCGCTCTCTCCGAGGCCCGGATCCGGAGCGCCTCATCCACAATCTGGCCTTCCAGCTGCGCCTGGTCGGAGCGGGCCCGCTCGAGCGCATAGCGGTAGGGGCGGTCGTCGATGCGGAACATAACGTCGCCCGCATGCACCTGCTGGTTGTCGTGGACGTGGACCTCGGTGATGGGGCCGTGGACCAGCGGAGCCATGCCGATAAAGTTCGCGAACACCTCCGCGTCGTCGGTTCGCGGATAGCGATTGGTCATGAGAATGACAATGGTGATGAGGATGGCAGTGGTCAGCAGAATGGCGCCGCTCATAACCCGCCCGGCCAGGGTCTGCCGACGCGGCGCCTCCCCATCCGGGCCGCCCGGGCTGTTTTCGGATCGCTGCTCGGCGACCTCCTGCTCCTCCTCGCGGGCATGCGAGGCAGGGGCGTCCGGCATGGGTAAGTCGAGGGT
>CAXTMW010000225.1:0-4817 GCA_964245455.1 uncultured Acidobacteriaceae bacterium | reverse complement strand
GCTGGGGCCCACTTGGGGGGGGGTTTACTCACTTGAACACGCCACGAAAGGGCCGCCTCCCGCGTAGGGGGTCTTACCGCAGTGGCAGCCCCGTGAGACTCTGCAGCCGCCCGACCGGGTACAACCCGACATGATTGGCGGCGTACCAGGGCGAGCGCTTGTAGAAAAAATCGAGCCGCGCCTGCGGGTCGGCTGCAAAGGCAGCATCATCTTCGAGCCGGCTCTCGAACTCTGCGCGAAGTAGCGAGTCCTTGGCCAGCATGTCCTTAGCCAGCTTTTCCAGAACGTACGGCTCGCCCGATTCCCTTTGCTCGAAGATCGGGTCGAAAAATCCCCAGGCCATCGCGGAGTCAGGCGCCGCCGGCTCTAGCCATTGAATAGCAACTTTGCTGAGCCTCTGATCGAGCGTAACTACAGCCGAACCGGCCGGGTAAGTGTAGGTTTGCTGGACGGCCTTGCAGCTGCCGTACTTGCCGCCCTGTGCCGGCGGCGCTTCCCCGGCAAACAGCGGGTGTTTGCCCTCGAACGGCGGCCGCTGCCACACCATGTTGCCGCACTGATACTGCTCTACCGAGCCGGTCCACGGGGCCGTCAGCTTCCGCATTGCGACCCCGTGCGCTGCAAGTACATCGATGACCGTGCTCCACTGCGCCGGAACGATATAGGCAAACGGTGGCACG
Source organism: uncultured Acidobacteriaceae bacterium (assembly GCA_964245455.1). Taxonomy (GTDB): domain Bacteria; phylum Acidobacteriota; class Terriglobia; order Terriglobales; family Acidobacteriaceae; genus EB88. Next base: position 4,137 of record CAXTMW010000225.1, on the reverse strand, counting down.
ACCTGCGCGTACGCGAGCGCGCTGCTCTGCCGAGGCAGCATGTAATCCTGCGGTGTGTGCGAGTAGGTGACCATCTGCCCGCCGGAGATGGGACTTTTCGCGAGCGTGTAGCTGTAGCCATGGAAGCGAAACGCGGTCGTGTTGCCGTCCCACTGCAGCGAGAGCGGGAAAGGCCCGCCGCCCTGCCCCAGCTGCTTCGCCCGCGCATCGGCCGCGGCGTTCATCGCGAGCAGCTTGTCGGCATCGCGGTTGACCACCCGCAGCAGCGACTTGAGCAGAGCGTAGTTGCCCGTCACGCGCGTCCGGTAGTCCTTGAGCATGTGCATTTCCACCAGCATGCCCGGCCGGTTTTCCAGGATCATCGCGCCGCCGGAATAGCGCGGCGGGTCGGCGAAGTAGCCTAAGCCTTTGCCGGGATCGTTCTCGTCGACCAGCTGGATGTAGGTCGGCGCGGCGAGGTGGCCTTTGGTCTGGTCCTTAATCTGGTCAATGTCGCGCACCAGCTCCGGCGTGACCGTGTCGTTGACCCAGGCGGCAATGGCTGGGTCCACGTCCGGGCCGCCGTCGATCGTGAAAGTCACGTCGTACTGGAAATCCGCGCCGTCGGTGACGTGGTCGTCGACGTAAAAGTCTGGCAGCCAGTGCTCAAACATCTTCCAGAAGGCACGCGTTTCCGGGGTTTGCGCCTTCATGTAATCGCGGTTCAGGTTCAGGTTGGTGCCGTTGCCGCGCCAGCCCATCCGCTCCGGGCCGTTCTGGTTGATGCGGTTGTAGGGCGACAGGTCGGCAAAGCCGTCGGCGTTGTAGATCGGGATAAAGACGAAGACGGCGCGGTCGAGCAGCGCGGTCTCTGCTTTGGTGATCACCATGTCCCGCAGCAGCGCCATCGAGGCATCCTTGCCGTCCATTTCGCCCGCGTGGATCGCGTTCTGCACCAGCACAATGGGACGGTGCGCCGCATGCAGCGCCGCAGGGTCAAAGACGCCGTCGCGCGAGGCGATGACTAGGTCCAGTTCGCGGCCTTCGCCGGTGGTACCGAACGGCTCGATCCTGACCTGCCCCGGCGCAGCGGCGGCGACCCTCCGCAGGTATTGCATGGTCGCCTCGTAATCGGGTGTGGTGCGATAGTCGCTCGCCTCAGTGGGCGTCGCCCATTCTGACTTTTGTTGAGCGTAGGCGGCGAGCGGCAGCAGCAGGGAAGCGAGCACGAGCGTGCGAAAGAGCATGGCCGGAGTGTATCGCGGGGTGGGTCTGACCAGGCTGCAAATGGAGGGACTGCGAGCAGGGCCGTTTATATTCCGGCGATATGGCCCTGCATCCCACGTCCGCTTTCGCAAATCACCCTAAGGTCGTACTCATGAGGCGTCGTTAGACTGCCTGCTGAGCACAACGCCCAATCCGACAATGCTTGCCAGTACTAATAGCCACGACCCGCTGCTGCCGGAAGAACCCTTCCCGTCACGCGCCTTCGACTTGGCGATGATTCCGTTTGCGATCGCGGTGAACTTGCTGTCGGTTGCGCTGATCTCGTCTAACGTCTTGCTCAGCAGGCTCACGGCCTCCCGATTGCCAAGCGCTTTTGCGTAGTTGCGCAGCGTGCCGTAGCCGGCCAGGTAGTAGTGTTGCGCCAACTGTCCATACGCGATGTTGAGCAGGTCGCGCTCGGTCTCATCATGGGTCGCGGCGATGCGGGCTTTGTTCGCGTGGATGATGCCCTGCATGGCCGGATCGGGCTTGCCCATCGGCGTCACGCCGATTGCTTTGAACACCTTTTCGAGTCGCTTTGCTTGTGCGCCGCTTTGTTTTGCGCCCGCCTTGCACGCCTGCTTCAGCACGGGCGAGGAGGAGTTCGTGGCGCTATCCAGGGCTTGCGTAGCGCCTTGCTGGTGGGCGAAGTAGAGCAGTTGCAGTCCGTTGGAGAGTAGTTGCGTCAGTTCCGGCGTGGGCATTGAGCCTCCATGGCAGATGTACAGGTCAGCCTTTCGGGGGCTATGCGCCATAGGACGCACGGGAGGCCGAAAGCGCAGCCTAGGTGATGTCGTCGGTGTCGAAGACCGGCACCACGGTCCGCTTGCTCTGCTCCTTGCGCACCCCTTCGGTGACCAGGTCATCCAGGTCGTCATCCATGACGACGCCGAGCGCGATCTCATCCGGCACCTCGACCGACTCGGTCATGACGGCGAGCCCGCCCGGGTCTTCCACCCGCTCCAGCAACACCACGGCGTGCGCCTGCGCAACGTGATCCAGGCCCAGGCCTTCGGGCGTTTTGGCCTTGATGCTCACCAGATTCGGCAGTACATCGAGCAGGATCGCGAGGCGCTCGCGCAGCTCGCCCGCCATCGGCGCGATCTTGGGTGCCGCCAGCACCAGCGTTGTGTCCACGTTCACAATGCGGTAGCCGGCGTGCTGGATCTCCTCCAGCGCAAGATTCAGAAAGATCGACGACTCGGCATCCTTCCAGCGCGGGTCGCTCGGCGGGAAAAACGTGCCGATATCGCCGGCCGCAACCGCGCCCAGCAAAGCGTCTGTCAAAGCGTGAAGCAGAACGTCCCCATCCGAGTGCCCGGCGAGCCCTTCCGGGTGCTCGATCGCCAGACCTCCGATGCGCAGCGGCACACCGCTTTTGAAGGAGTGCGAGTCGTACCCTTGCCCTATCCTCATGCTCATCGTTCGCTCTCCTCGTGGCTGGCATTATCGGGGCCAGCGCTGTTCTTGCTAGGGCTGTCGGGGCGCGCGTCTTGTCGAGCGTTCTGTCGAGACAGGTACCACTCCGCCAGCGGCAGATCGCTCGCCTGCGTAATCTTCAGGTTGCTTGCCGCCCCGGGCACTACCGCAACGGGGATGCCCGCGCGCTCGAGAAGGCTGGCCTCATCGGTGCCGGCAAACTCGTCGGCTGCGGCCTCGCTCACCGCGCGCCGCAGCAGCGCGGCGCGGGCACCCTGCGGCGTTTGCGCCTGCACGATGTTCTCACGGGGAATGGTTGCGGTAATCAGGGCGCCCTGCGCGGTGCGCTCTACCTGCTTGATGGTGTCGGTGGCGGGCATAGCCAGGATTGCCGCGCCGTGCCGCTCGATCGCGGCGATCACCCGTTCAAGCGCCCCAGCCTCCACAAGCGGTCGCACCGCATCGTGCACCAGCAGGATGTCGTCGTACTCGCAGGTGATGGCCCGAACCGCTGCGGCGACGCTCTCCTGCCGCGTGTCGCCGCCGGTGATGATTTGTATTGAGAGGTTCGCAGGAAAGTGCGGTGCATATTCTCTCAGCAGCGCGCGCAGGCGCTCCTCTTCGCTCGCACGCACTGCGACGAAGATGCCGCGGAGGCTGGGAGCCCCCGCCAGGGCAAGCAGCGTGTGGATCAGGATGGGTTTGCCGTCGAGAAGCAAAAACTGTTTGGGCGCGCCTCCGGAACCGGTCATCATCCGCGTGCCCAGCCCGGCTGCGGGCACGATCGCGTAAACGGCTGCCATAAGCGACTCAGTATACCGCGCGCGACTTCGCGGGGAGTTCCGGAATCCAAGCGTGCAGCGCGTCCGAACAACTGTGTTCCGATGCAAGGAGGAGGGCCGATCCCGCATGCTTGATCTAGCCCATATACGCCACGCGGCCCTGCTGCTCCTGCTACCGCTCATCGCACACGCTGCCCGGCCCGCCAAGGCCGTGGACACCCTGGCCGCGACGCCGCCGCTCGGCTGGAACAGCTGGGACTCGTACGGGCTGTCCGTCACGGCGGAAGAGTGGAAGCGCAATGTGGACTGGCTCCACGAGCATCTGCAGCCTGCCGGCTGGCGCTACGTGGTCGTCGATGAAGGCTGGTATCTCGATCACCCGGAAAACGCCGGCAGCCGTGCCGACCCCCAGGCCGACCAGGGCTACACCCTGGACGCCAACGGACGCTACACGGCCGCGCCCGGACGCTTTCCGGAGGGGATCGCCGGCCTCGCTGCCTACGCCCACTCGCTCGGGCTTCAGTTCGGCATCCACATCATTCGCGGCATCCCCAGGCAGGCTGTCCAGCAGAACCTGCCGATCGCCGACAGCAGCTTCCACGCCGCTGACGCTGCCGACACAAGCGACACCTGCCAGCGGAACCCGGACAACTTCGGCGTGAAAGCAAACGCAGCCGGCCAGGCATATGAC
>CAXTMW010000224.1:4489-4854 GCA_964245455.1 uncultured Acidobacteriaceae bacterium | reverse complement strand
CTCCTTCTCCTACCCGGCGTGGTTTCTTCGCGAACTGGGCTGCCGGAGCGCGCCTGAGCTGTGGGCGCTCGTGGCGGCCGAGGGCGAGCGCTGGCTCCGCGAGCCGCACCCGCACTTCTGGGGCCGGCGCAAAGGTTCGGGCCCGCCGAGCGGGCATCGCGCCCAGGACTGGCTGGGCTACCGACAGTGCGAGCGGGCGGTGTCGTCCGGTGAAGGGGGAAACAAGGCCGCGAGCAGGCGCCTGCCGCTCTCCTCCTTCCAGATCGGCGGCGCGGGCGCGGTGGGCACCGGCCCGCTGCGCGGGGTGCCGGGGCTGGCGCGCCTGCGCGCCGCCGGGGGGGGCGGGTGGCCGGTCGCTCCGCCGG
>CAXTMW010000224.1:0-4479 GCA_964245455.1 uncultured Acidobacteriaceae bacterium | reverse complement strand
GGGCCCCGGTCCTCTTCGCCTTGGGGCGGGGGGGGGGGGGGGGCCCGCCCCCGGGGGGGGGGGGGGGGGGTGGGGGGGGGCCTGCGCGCCGCCGGGTGGAGCGTGTGGCCGTTCGATCCGCCGTGCCTGCCCATGCTGGTCGAAATCTACCCGCGCGCTCTCACCGGGCCCGTGGTCAAAAGTAGCGCGGCCGCTCGTACCGCGTACCTGGCCGCGGCGCGCTTCCATTCTCTAGCGTCCAGGGATCTCGCGCCCGAGACCCGCGCCCTTGCCGAGGCGAGCGAGGACGCTTTTGACGCGCTGGTGTCGGCGCTGGTCATGCGGGAGCATGCAGCCTCCTTCGCAACGCTTCGGCAAGCAGAGGACGAGGTGACGCGGCTGGAAGGCTCAATCTGGCAGCCGCCATCGAGCTCGGACCACGCGAGGTAAGCCGGTACACTGAGGCTCGTATGCAACTGCGATCCGGCAACGAAATCCGTGAGATGTTCCTGCGCTTTTTCGAGGAAAAAGGGCACCGCCGCGTGCACTCGTCCTCGCTCGTCCCGCAGAACGACCCGACCCTGCTGTTTACCAACGCGGGCATGAACCAGTTCAAGGACGTGTTTTTAGGCCTGGAGCAGCGCCCCTACGTGCGCGCGACCACCTCGCAAAAGTGCGTGCGCGCCGGCGGCAAGCACAATGACCTCGAGAACGTCGGCTTCACGCGGCGCCACCACACGTTTTTCGAGATGCTCGGCAACTTCTCCTTCGGCGACTACTTCAAGGCCGACGCGATCGCCTATGCGTGGGAGCTTGTGACCGCGGAGCAATGGTTCGGGCTGCCGAAGGATCGGTTGTATGTGACGATCTTCGCGGGGGAGAACGGCGTCCCGCGCGATACTGAAGCCTACGACCTGTGGCGCGCGCAGGGCGTTCCTGCCGAGCGCATTTTCGAGATGGGCGCGAAAGACAACTTCTGGCAGATGGGCGAAACCGGGCCGTGCGGGCCGTGCTCGGAGATCTTCTACGACCTTGGGATTGAGGCTGCGGAAGAGCCCGGATTAGACAAGCCGTTCCCGCACGACGATCAGCGATATGTCGAGATCTGGAACCTTGTGTTCATGCAGTTCGACCGCTCACTGGTCGCCCCGGCGAATCAACTAGACCCTTCGAACGCGGCAGCCCATCCTGCAAACCCTGGGGGTCATCCTGAGCGCAGCGAAGGATCTGCTCTTGCCTTAGAACCCAGGCTAGACCTGCTCCCGCGCCCTTCAATCGACACTGGCGCAGGCCTTGAACGGCTCGCGGCGGTATTGCAAGGCAAGCTCTCGAACTACGAAACCGATCTGTTCATGCCGCTAATACAGCGAGCGGGTGAGCTGACCGGTACGCAGTACGGAGACGGCTCCGCGCCGAGCGACGCCTCGCTGCGCATCATCGCGGACCACGCGCGCGCTGCGACTTTTCTGATTGCCGATGGCGTAAACCCGGCAAATGAGGGCCGCGGCTACGTGCTGCGCAAGATTCTGCGCCGCGGGATTCGGCACGGACGACTGCTAGGGCAAACGCAACCGTTCATGGCACAGATGGTGTTTGCAGTGCGGGATGAGATGGCTGGGGCGTATCCGGAGCTGAATGCTGCCGCCGAGCGCGTAGTAAAGGTTGTGGAAGCAGAGGAGCGGCAGTTCGCGCGCGTGTTGGAGGTCGGCTCGGGCGAGCTGAGTAGGCACTTAGAGAAGGTCGAAGCTGATAGAAGCCGTGCTGCTTTTCTGCTGCGAGAAGGACGGAATGAGCTGATCAGCGAAATACATCATGAACGGCGTTTCGCCGAGGTCTTCTATGGAGAGGGAGGTCGTGGCCTTTTCGACGGAAAGACCGCCTTTCATCTTTATGAAACGTATGGGCTCCCGCTCGATTACATACAGGATGCAGTACACGATGCTGGGCTAGAGTTCGACCTGACCGGCTTCGAGCAAGCCCGCGCCGAGGAGCAAGCCCGCGCCCGCGCATCGTGGAAAGGCGGAGCCAAGCAATCCGCGAGCCCTGTCTACCGCGATCTAGCGAAAACCACCTTCGAGGGCTACACGCAGCTGACGTCAACCGGCTGCGAGGTGCTCGCGCTGGTGAAAGACGGCGCTGGCGTCTCATTTGCCACCGCGGGTGAGCAAATCGACATCGTGCTAGACCACACCAGCTTCTACGCCGACTCGGGCGGCCAGCAGGGCGACCACGGCGTGTTCCTCTCGGACGACCACAACGCGGTCGTCGCCGAGGTGCACGGCTGCGTGCAGCCGGTGCAGGGCGTGCGCGCGCACCGCGTAACGCTCCGCCTGCCGCTCGCGGTCGGCGACCGGGTCGACGCGGTCGTCGAGGCCGACCGCCGCAACGCGACCCGCCGCAATCACACCGGCACCCACCTGCTGCACGCGGCGCTGCGCGAGATCCTGGGCCCGCACGTCAAGCAGGCCGGTTCGCTGGTCGACCCCACCCGCCTCCGTTTCGACTTCTCGCACTTCACCCCCATCGCGGACGAAGAAATGCAGCAGGTCGAAGACCTTGTGAACCGCGAAATCCTGCGCAACGAAGCCGTCAGCACCATGGTCGACGTCCCGATCGACGTCGCGGTCAACCAATATCACGCGATGGCGCTGTTTGGTGAGAAGTACGGCGACAAGGTGCGCGTGGTCAAGATCGGCGACTTCTCGACCGAGCTGTGCGGCGGCACGCACACCGGCGCGACCGGCGAAATCGGCCTGCTGAAGCTGCTCGCTGAGTCGAGCGTGAGCTCGGGCGTGCGCCGCATCGAGGCCGTCTCCGGCACGGGCGCGCTCACGGAGTTTCGCCGCGGCTACGCGGCAGCGGAGCTCGCCAGCCAGCTCGGCGCGGGCGGGCTGCCCGGGAAAGACGCCGACCCCGCAGAAGCCCTGCGCGCCCGCTTCACCGCGCAGGAAGAGGAACTCAAAAAACTCCGCCGCGAACTCGACCAGGCCCGCATGAAATCCGCAACCAGCGCGGTTGCCGATGCCGCCGCCTCGGCGGTCGAAGTCAAAGGCGTCAAAGTCCTCGCGCAGCGCGTCGACGGGCTGGACCGAGGCCAGATGCGCACGCTGGTCGACACACTGCGAGCGAAACTCGGCTCGGGCGTCGTCGTCCTGGGCTCGGCCGACCTGGAAGGCAAGGTCGCGCTCGTGGTCGGCGTCACCAAGGACGTCGCCGGCCGGGCGCCGGCCGGCAAGGTGGTTGCAGCCGTAGCCAAGCTGGTCGGCGGCTCAGGGGGCGGCCGGCCCGACCTGGCTGAAGCAGGCGGCAAAGACGCCGCAGCGCTTCCCGGCGCGCTTGCGGCAGCTCCTGCCATCGTGGGCGAGCTGCTGGGCTAGGCGGAATGCGGCGTCGGCCTGTGGCGGGGGAGAAGACCGGCTCAGAGACCCATGGCGAACCATGCCCGGAGCCGGTGGTAACCCGGCTGGCCACGCCGAATGCGCCACTTTCGCCGGGAAGGTGGTTTGCTATGGAGAGCAGCCCCCGACCTATGCCACTCGCGCGCATCCACGCTCGTCGCTTGCTTGTCGCGCTCGTGCTCCTCAGCGGGGTCGCTGCCCGTCCGCAGGCGGCCGACGAGAGTCCGTCGAAGTACACGCAAGCCCTGCACCAGCGTGCTTTGCTCGACGCGACCCCGCGCGCCCAGCGGACGGAGCGGCAGTACGGACAGGTGCTGGACGCATTTCGCCTCGTGTATCGCCGCGACCGCACGGCCGCGGACGCTGACAGCAGCGTGGAAGCGGTGGCAGAGCTGCTGGCCGAGGAGGGCCGCCTCTTCCACGACCCGGGCCTGCTGCGCGCAGCCGTCGAGCAGCTGCGCTTTCTCCAGCGGGATTTTGCCGCAAGCCGCTTCGCCGTGCCCGCCCTGCTGACTGAAGGCGAGATCGAAGCGCGCGACCTCGGCGACCCAGCGGCTGCGCGCGACCGCTTCGGGCAGTTTCTTGAGCGTTACCCGCAGAGCGAGCTCGCGCCGCAAGCCCGGGCCGAACTGCGCCGACTTACCTTGCAGACGCAGCCGCCCGAGACCGCGAGCGCCGGCGCGGCAAGCGGCGACTATGCGCCAATCGCCTCTGTCCCTCCCCAGAGCGGGGCCACACCGCCGCGGGAAGCGGCTTCATCCAGGCCGACGATGCAGCCCTCGCCGGCCACCCTCTCCTCTGCTGCGCCGCAGCGGCATGCCGAGCAGCCCACGACGCCAGCTGTAAGCGCGCCCCCGCCCCGGTCTTCCTCAGCAGAGCACTCCTTCCCCGCGCCTTCCTTTCAGGAGCGCGATCTCGCCGCCGAACCCGCAAGCGACCCGCCCCGTTCACCGACCCGCGCCGGCACCAGCCCATCGCTGCCGGGCGCGACCGTGGCCCAGTCGCCGGCGCGCATGGTGGACGGCATCCCTGTATACCGCCGACCCGCCTCCGCCCGCCTGGCCGTGGTCTCGGGCGTCCGGCACTGGTCTACGGCGACCCT
>CAXTMW010000223.1:4534-4883 GCA_964245455.1 uncultured Acidobacteriaceae bacterium | reverse complement strand
GGTGAGGGCGGGCTGACCGGCGGCGGCATCGCGCATCCAGGCGGCGGTATTTCTACGCCGAAGCTGATCTACTCGGTCGATCCGGAATTCTCCGATGAGGCCCGTCGGCAAAAGTATCAGGGCATCGTCGCTCTGTCGATTATCGTCGACGCGCAAGGGAATCCGCAGCGCATTCACGTCGTGCGGGCGCTCGGCATGGGGCTGGACGAGAAGGCAGTCGAGGCGGTGAAGCAGTACAAGTTTAAGCCTGCCATGATGGGCGCAAAGCCGGTGCCGGTGGAGATTACGATCGAAGTCAACTTCCAGCTGTTTTAGCCGGGCGGCTCGCGAGACTGGGCTGCGGCACCAG
>CAXTMW010000223.1:0-4524 GCA_964245455.1 uncultured Acidobacteriaceae bacterium | reverse complement strand
GCTTTAATCACCAAGGCAAGCTCCCCCGCTTTGGCCTGCGCCCACAACGTGAGACGATGCCGCCATGCATTTGCCGCGCCTTGCCTGTCTTGCCTTCACCGCCGCTGTAAGTCTTCATGCCTTCGCTCAGACGCCGCCCGCTACTCCTGAGTACATCCGCGTCGACAAGCTGTTTGACAGCCCGTCCGGCCGCTACATCGGCCCGGCGGTGCTGGTCGTGGAGGACGCGCGCATCCGCAGCGTGGAGCCGGCGGGCTTCGCTATCCCCTCCGGCGCAATCGTGGTCGACCTGCGCGGCAGCTATGTCCTCCCCGGCTTGATCGACTGCCACACCCACATGGTGGCGCGCGCCGACAAGTACGACGAGCTCAACATCTTCAAAGGCACGCCCTTTACCGCGGGCATCAACGCGGTCGTCAACGCCAAGCGCACGCTCGACGCCGGCTTCACCACCATCCGCGACGTCGGCTCGCCGCCGTTTGCCGCGGTCGACTTGCGCAACAACATCGACTCGGGCTTCATCCCCGGCCCGCGGGTGGTCGCCTCCGGTCCCGGCATCTCGATTACCGGCGGCCACGGCGACCTGAACAACTTCTCCCCAGAGGTCCGCCCGATGCTGTACCCGGCGGACCGCGACTTCCAGATCGCGGACGGCGCGCAGCAGGTGCAGCAAACGGTGCGCGCGCAGGTCAAGTACGGGGTCGACGTCATCAAGATCCTGGCGAGCGGCGGCGTGCTGAGCAAGGGCGACCAGCCCGGCGCGCCCCAGTACACGCTCGAAGAGTTGAAGGTAGCCGCCGACACAGCGCACCAGGCCGGCCGCAAAATCGCCGCGCACGCGCACGGTACGCAGAGCATCCACTGGGCCATCGAGGCCGGAATCGACTCGATCGAGCATGCATCGCTCGCCGATGACGAGGACATCCGGTTGGCGAAGGAGCACGGGACGTTTTTCGTGATGGACATCTACGACGACGACTACATTCTGCGGGAAGCGCCCAAGTTCGGGCTGCCGCAGGAGCAAATCGACAAAGAGCGCAAGATCGGTCAGCTGCAGCGCGATACGTTTCGCCGCGCGTGGAAGGCCGGCGTCAAGATGGCGTTCGGCACCGACGCGGGCGTGTACCCGCACGGCGACAACGCCCGGCAGTTCCATTACATGGTGCAGTACGGCATGACGCCTGCTGAGGCGATCCAGGCCGCAACCGTGCGCGCGGCAGAGCTGCTGGGGCGCTCCGCGGACGTGGGCGAGCTGACGCCCGGCCACTATGCCGACCTGATCGCGGTGCCGGCCGACCCGCTCGATCATGTGGAAGTGCTGGAGCATGTGCCGTTCGTGATGAAGGGCGGGGTGGTCGATAAGGACGAGCGCGCGCGTTGAGAAGCGGGTGCGTCCTCCGTGCTCTTTCAATCCCTGCGACAATCGCAGCCGTAAGTGCTGCGTGATATCCTCAGGACATACACTTAGGCAGTGGATCAAGCTAAGAAGCGTCCCGCGACCGAACAGGAATCGCAAACCAGGGAGCGCAATAGGAGCAACGCACGACTGTGCTGGCACCCGCGAAAAAAACCGACATCATCTCCCGCTTTCGCACCCATGAAAGCGACACCGGCAGCCCTGAGGTGCAGATCGCCATTTTGAGCGAGCGCATCGGCGAGCTGACCCAACACTTCACCGCACACGCCAAGGATCATGCGTCGCGCCGCGGCCTGCTCATGCTTGTCTCCAAGCGACGCCGCCTCCTCGACTACCTCAAGATCAACGACACGGAGCGCTACCGCGACGTGATCGGCCGGCTGGGTATCCGCAAGTAGCTTTTGTTGAAAGCACACGCGCGGCGACGAGCGAAAGGGAAGCGAAGGCCCATGCCCATGATCCATCGTTTATGGATGGCAGGCTCCGCTCCATCGTCGCCCCACGCTCCCGCTCCCGCTGCGGTTTGAGCCACACGCCAGGCACCTCTCGCCGGCGCTCCTCCCGCACCCACGCTCTCCGTCCCCGCAGGACAAAAGGAACACTCATGAAACAAGAAGTTATTGTCGAGCTTGCCGGCGGCAAGCGGCTCACCTTTGAAACCGGCCGCATGGCCAAGCAGGCGCCCGGTGCGGCGCTGGTCTCGCAGGGCGACTCGGTCGTGCTCGCCACTGCCGTCGCCTCCCCAGAGCCGAAAGAAGGAATTGATTTCTTCCCGCTGACCGTGGATTACCGCGAGTATGCCTACGCCGGCGGACGCATCCCCGGCGGCTTCATCAAGCGCGAAGGCCGCCCGTCGGAAAAGGAAATCCTGACCTCCCGCCAGATCGATCGCCCCATCCGTCCGCTGTTCCCGGAGAACTTCCGCAACGAAACGCAGGTCATCGCGCTGGTGTTCTCGGCCGACAAGGAGAACGACCCCGACGTCGTCGGCATCAATGCCGCCTCGGCCGCGCTGGCCCTGTCCGACATCCCGTTCAATGGCCCGGTCGGCGCGGTGCGCGTCGGCTACCTGGGCGGCGAGTACCGGATCAACCCGACTTATGCCGAGCGTAAGGAGTCGTCGATCAGCATCACCGTTGTCGGCACCGCGGACGGCATTGTCATGATCGAGTCCGGCGCTACCGGCGTCGCAGAAGACATCGTGCTCGGCGCGATCGACTTCGCTCACACCGAGATCAAGAAGATTGTCGCGAAGATCAACGAGCTGGTTGGGCTCGCCGGCAAGCCCAAGCGCCAGCTTGGCCCCATCGAGCACGACGAGCAGTACTTCTCGACGCTGCAGGGCAAGGTGGGCGAACGCTTGAAGGACGCGCTCGACACGCACACCCATGCCAAGACCGAGTCCTACGCGATGGTCAAGGCGATCAAGGACGAGCTGCAGGCCGAGGTCAAGCAGCTGCCCGAGGCCGAACAGTCTGCCGCCAAGAAGAAGCTCTCGCACTACTACGAGCTCCTGAGAGAGCAGACCTTCCGCCAGCAGGTCACCAAGGACCGCGTTCGGCCCGACCGCCGCGCGTTCGACCAGATTCGGCCTATCTCGATCGAAACCTCGGTGCTGCCGCGCACCCACGGCTCCGCCCTGTTCACGCGCGGTGAAACGCAGGCGCTGGTCACCTGCACGCTCGGCACCGGCGACGATGCGCAGCGGCTGGAGACCTTTGAAGGCGAGCAGAAGAAGAAGTTCATGCTCCACTACAACTTTCCGCCGTTTTCGGTCGGCGAGACCGGCCGCATGACGGGCACGGGCCGCCGCGAGATCGGCCACGGAGCGCTGGCCGAGCGGGCGATTGCCGCCGTGCTGCCGTCCGAAGCAGACTCGCCTTACGCGTACCGCATTGTCTCCGACATTCTCGAGTCGAACGGGTCGTCTTCGATGGCCTCGGTTTGCGGCGCCTCGCTCGCGCTGATGGACGCGGGTATCGCGCTCAAGGGCTCCGTTGCGGGCATCGCGATGGGCCTGGTCAAGGAAGGCGACGACTACGCCATCCTGACCGACATCGCCGGCGCGGAAGACCACTACGGCGACATGGACTTCAAGGTCGCGGGCACCCGCGAGGGCATCACCGCGCTCCAGATGGATATCAAGATCGGCGGCATCACCTCAGCCATCATGCGCGAGGCGATGGAGCAGGCACGCCGCGGCCGCTTGTTCCTGCTTGACACCATGGACGCGCACCTGGCCGAGGCGCGCGAGGCGAAGTCGAAGCACGCACCGCAAATCCGCACCCTCCAGATCCCAGTCGACAAGATCCGCGACCTGATCGGGCCGGGCGGCAAGGTGATTCGCGGCATTATCGAGCAGACCGGGGTCAAGATCGACGTCGAAGACACGGGCCGCGTCAACGTCGCATCCTCCGACGCGGACGGGCTTGCCAAGGCGCTCGAAATTATCGGCAACCTGACCGCCGTGCCGGAGATCGGCAAGACCTACCGCGGCAAGGTCGTTCGTCTGGCTGAGTTCGGCGCGTTTGTTGAGCTGTTCCCGGGCACCGACGGGCTGCTCCACGTGTCGGAGATCGCGGAACACCGCGTTAAGGACGTTAAGGACGAGTTGAACGAAGGCGACCAGGTGATGGTCAAGGTCATCGGGCTTGAGGGCAATCGCATCAAGCTGTCGCGCAAGGCCTTGTTGAAGGAACAGCGCGAAAAGCTGGGCCTGCCGCTGCCGGCGGCAGCGGAGGGCGGACGCTCAGAGGGTGGCCGGGAAAGCCGCTTTGAAGGTGGCCGGGGTGAGCGTTCCGAAGGTCGCCGCGACCGCGGCGACGGGCAGGGCGACCGCCTGAGCGCCAGCGCCCCCGCGCCGCGCGACGCCCAGTCAAGCTTTGCGCCGCCTGTGAGCGCAACCAGCATGGAGGGCAATGGCACCATCACCATCGAGGGCGGGGAAGAGTTCGAAGACTTCGACGGTGCCGCCGATGAGGGCGAAGAGGGCGACGAGCCTAATTTCAACCGCGAAGGCACCCCCGTAGCCGCCCCGGCCGGCGGTGTTTCCGCCGGTGCCGCAGCCGGAACAGGCCAGCGCCGCCGCCGCGGACGCGGTCGCGGCG
>CAXTMW010000222.1:0-5040 GCA_964245455.1 uncultured Acidobacteriaceae bacterium | reverse complement strand
ACCAAGAGCCTTGGCGCGTTGAGCGGCGTAACCGGCGGCGTGCTCAAAGGCGGTATTCCGGTCGTGATCTCCGGAACGACCAGCCATCCCGTATTCGCCCCCAACATTCGCGGGCTGACCACTGGAATCGCTGCTTCAGCGGCCCAGCAGGCGCTCGGCGGCAAGGTGCCGGGCGCGCCCGCCGCAGGCAAACAGGGGGGCTCAGACGCTGTGAAGAACGCTTTAGGAGGTTTTCTCGGCACACACTAGGGCGCTTTTCCCTGCTGTAAGCCGCTGCCCGGCTTTCTCCATCGCATCACAGCGATCTCACGGGCGCACGCTGGTAAGTTGACTCTCCGCGCCGCGCATCTTACTCTAAGTTGTCATGGAACAGGGTGAATCCAACCATTTTCGTAAAGTCTGTGAGCAGGCTGGTCTCGCCGTAACCCACCAGCGCCAGGTCATCTACGACGTGCTCCGCTCCATTGAAGGGCATCCCAGTCCGGAGGAGGTGTACGCCCGGGTCAAGGGTCGCATTCCTTCTATCTCGCTCGCGACCGTCTACAAGAACCTGCACCTGTTCATCCACTCGGGAATTTTCCAGCAGGTTTCGCTTCATCACGGGTCCATGCGCGTTGAGACCAACCAGGTGGCGCACCACCATCTGCTGTGTACCCGCTGTAAAACTATCCATGACATCGATCCTGAACTTCTTGGCTTGTCGGACGCCCCGCGCCAGCTGCCCGGAGGCTTTTTGATGGAGCGGATCGCGGTCGATGTACTGGGCGTGTGCTCGGCCTGTCAGCAATTGGCGGTCGCCGGCCCGGCGGCAAGCTCCAGCACTGCCGTCCAGTAGGAACCGGTCCGACAGGCAGAGATCGTAGGCATTCTCTGGGACGTGTACCGCAGGGAACCTTCCGGGTCGTGCTTGCGTATTCTCCCGCATGAGCACGGCAGCCGTTACACTCGCACCATTCGGATTTGGAAGCGCGGTAGGCAGGCAGGCCTCCCCGGCTTTGAGAATGTCCCACCCGGGGACGCGCGCACAGTCGCTCGACGCGCCCGAAGCTGCGGCGAGGGCGCGGGTGGAAGCAGACTGGCCGGCGACAGTGCGCAAGTGTCTTCGCGGCGACGGCGTCGCCTGGGCGGAGCTGGTGCGCGCCCATCACGGCCGTGTGTACTCGCTGTGCTATCGATTTACAGGCTCCGTTCCCGATGCGGAAGATCTGACCCAGGACATCTTTCTGAAGGTGTATGGCAATCTGCGGGCATGGGAGCCGGCCCGCGGCTCGCTTGTGGTGTGGGTGACCACCATGACGCGCAACCATCTGGTCGACCACTATCGCCGCTCTCGCTTGCAGCGCGCGTCGGACTCGCTCGACGCGGGCTGGGATGAGGTGGGTGCGGAGGTGGTGACCGTCCACCTGCCCGATAGCCGGCCCGGTCCGCACGCGTATGCCCTGCAGCGCGAACTGGAGCGCGAGGTGCAGGCCGCACTTGCTTTGGTCTCACCCGAGCTGCGCGAAGCGGTGATCCTGCGCGACCTGCAGGATCTGGATTACAAGGAGATTGCCGCCATGCTGCGTGTTCCGGAGGGCACGGTCAAGTCGCGCATCAGCCGCGGCCGTGCCGAGCTTGCGCGCGTGATGACCGAGCAGGCGCGCAAGGGAAAGCTGGTGAGCTGAGATGAGCAGGGAAGAGCGCGGCTTTGTTAAGGGAGGACGACGCAGTTCCGGAAATGAGGCCGGGAATGAGGGTGTACGCCCGGCTTCACAGCCATGGAACGACGGGAGCGATGGGAGCCGCGGGCTCGATGGGATTGAGGACGCCTGCCTCCGCTGTGAAGCATCGCTGGTCGACCTCCTTGACGGGGCGCTCGAGCCGCAACAGGAGGCCCGTGTGCGCGCGCACGCCGCGGGCTGCCCGGGTTGCGGCGTTCTGCTGCGCGACGCTGAGCGCGGGCTCGCGGCCATCCGGCTGCTGCACGACGCCGCGCCTCCGGTGCCGGAGGACCTGCTGGGCAAGATTCTTGCAAAAACCGCTCGAGTCCCCACCCTGGCCGAAGTCAACATGGAGGCTTACGCGGTCGGCAATGTTCTGGTCTTTGGGACGCGCGGCGCGCCGGGGCAGCGGGAAGCGCGCATTCTGATGACGGCCGCGATGGCCTTTTTCTCCATCGCGCTGACGTTGTCGCTGGCGGGGGTTCGCCTCGGCGACCTCCATGAAGTTGTGCGCTCTCCGGCATCGATCGGGGTCAGCGCATCGCGGCAGTTTTTCGACACCAAAAAGCAGGTGGTGTGTTTTTATGACAACCTTCGCGTCGTTCGCGAAGTAGAGGCGACGGTGGAAGAAATGCGGCACAGCGCGGAAAGCAGTAAGACGAAGGCGCCGCCCCCGCGCTTGCACCCAAGTGCCCAGCGCACACTCGTGTCGCCGGATGCAATGCCCGCCCTGTCGAGACTGGTACAAACGGCCGATGAAAGGAACACCCTATGAACTGCGCCAATCATCCCGAGCGCACGGCCACCGCCTTTTGCCAGAACTGTGGCAAGCCACTTTGCCCGGAGTGCATCCGCGGCGCGGACGGGCTCGTTCTGTGTGAGCCGTGCCTGCTGGTCCGGGGGACGACCACGGGAGCGAGCGGCTTCGCGGCGAGCTCAACTCCGGGCGCTTCGACTCCGGGAGTTTCCTTTCCGGGAGTTTCAACGTCCGGCTCGGCCTGGAGCACCCCTCCTTCTGCGACTCCGGGAGCCGCCGGGGCCTGGCAGCCGGTGACGCAGGCGGGTGCGCGTCCTGGCTACGTGCCTGTTACCGGCACCTCGCAGACCAGCCCGGGGCTGGCGGCGCTGCTCGGCTTTATCCCGGGCGTTGGGGCCATGTACAACGGGCAGTTTGTCAAGGCGCTGCTGCACGTCATTATCTTTATCGTGCTGATCGGCACCACCGAGCACCTGCCGCTGGTCGGGATCCTGATCGCCGCATGGGTGTTCTACCAGGTTTTTGACGCGGCGCAGACCGCCGCCGCCCGGCGTGACGGGCGTCCGCTGCCGGACCCCTTCGGCATCCTTGACATGAGCCAGCGGCTCGGCCCGCAGCACCCGACCTATCCGGCCGCGCCGCCGAACGCGCAGGCTCCGTTTCAGGCTCCGTTTCAGACCCCGAACCCGCCCTACAGCCAGGCACCGGGCCAGCCTCAGCCCTACGGCCCTGGCTACGCGCCCACGCAGGCCGCACCCTACCCGCCCCCGCAGCGTCGGGGAGAGCCCGTGGGCGCCATTGTTCTGATCGCGGTCGGCCTGTTGCTGCTGCTCAGCACCCTGGGTGTACTGGATTTGGACTGGATCTGGCGAGGATGGCCGGTGCTGGTCCTGCTGCTGGGCGTCTGGCTGCTGTTCCGACGAGCCACGGCTCCTCCAGCCTTTGGACCGGTGTCTTCCGGGCCAGGCTCTTCCGGCACCGTCTCTTCTGAGCCCGGTTCTTCCGGGCCGTCGGCTCCGTTCGGCGCCGGTCCGGCAGGTTCTGCCATCTCGGAGCCATCCCCAATCCCGCGCGGCAACCCGCTTAGCATTACGCCCCAGCCGACTACGCCATCCGAGGAGGAAACGCGGTGAACCCCTTCCTGTTCCGCCGCATTCGCGGTCCGGTGTACCTCGTTTGCTTTGCGATCACAGCAATTCTGGCGCAGTGGGCGGTGCTTCCCTACAGCCGGTCCTGGCCGCTGTACATCGTCACCGCGGGCCTGCTGGATTTGCTGGAGTCTGTTGCCCCCGCGGCGCTGACCGCGCCGGGCATGCCCCGCCGCAAATCGCTCGCCGGCGCGACCGTTCTGCTGCTGCTCGGCGTCCTTGCGCTGCTCACCACTGCGGACGTGCTGCCCTTCGGAAGCTTCTGGCATGTGTATGCAACGTGGTGGCCCGCGCTGCTGATCCTGCTCGGTGTTCTGCTGCTTGCCGAGCGCCTGCTCGACCGCGGCTATCTGCGCCGATACGAACGCAGCTACGAGCGCCGCTACACTGCCGCAGGCGGGTATGCCCCGGCCTACCTGCCCCGCCGTCGGGGCAACGGCGGGCTCGTCTTCCTGGTGCTTGCGCTCGTCGGCCTGGGCGTTATCAGCCCCGGCTCGCCCTATCTGCCGCACGACTCCTGGCGCTGGAACCCGGACTGGAACTGGTCGTTTACCGGCGAGGCTCATGAAAATGACGTGGTGCTCGCGTCTCCACTTCCTCCGGATGCGGTTCTGACCGTGGACAACGCGCACGGCGACCTTGAGATCTCGCCCTCCACCGACGGCATGATCCACCTGGAAGCCCACCAGACCGCGCATGTCGCGGACCGGGACAAGGATCGCGCCTTCCGCGATGCGCGCCCGGCGCTTAGCGTCCACGGCGCCAATGCCACCGTCACGGTGCCGTCCCGCGGCGGCGTTGATGTCCGCCTGGTGCTCCATGTGCCCGAATCCGTGCTGTGCACGGTCCGCAACCACAATGGCGACATCGCTGTCTCGGGGCTGCACCGGGCCGTCGAGATCACCGAAGACCATGGCGATGTCGCGCTCGACAGCCTGGGCGGCGGCGCTCATCTCACCATGGACCATGGCGACGTGACCGCGCGTGCCATTACCGGCGACCTGTTGGTAGACGGCCGCGTCGATGATGTTTCCGCTTCCGGGATCAAAGGCAAGACCGTGCTCCACGGGGATTTCTTCGGAAACACGGAGCTCGACAATCTCGGCGGGTCGGTCGAGTTCCACTCCAACCGCACGGAGTTGACCGCGCAGCACATGACCGGTCAGCTTTCTCTCGATTCCGACGATCTCCGCGTGTCGGGCGTCAACGGGGGGCTTACCATCCACACCCGCTCCAAGGAGGTCGAGGTGACCGACCTTTCCGGCAGCGCCGAAATCTTCAACAGCAATAACGACATCACGGTCTCAGCCGCGCAGCCGCTCGGTGCGCTCACGCTGACCAATACGACCGGCAACATCACTCTGGCGCTCCCTGCCGGCGCGGGCTTTTCACTCAACGGCAAAACGGGAAGCGATGATGAAATTGAGTCGGAGTT
>CAXTMW010000221.1:0-5057 GCA_964245455.1 uncultured Acidobacteriaceae bacterium | reverse complement strand
GGATTTTTTGTGATTGGATTTATGAACAATCCTCTGCAACACTGACGCAGACAGACGGCAGAGCACCATTTCGACAACCGGGTTTGGGGCAGGAACAACGGGCGGCTCGCCGAACGGAAGCGCCCGCGGCGCAGTAGCGTCAACAGGCTTCGGATCGGGATCGCAGGCGGCCGGCGCGCCCGGCGGTCACGGCGCGGTAGCTTCCACCGGCTTTGGCGCGGGTCAGCCTGCCGCAGGCCCGGCGACGGCTCGCGTGCAGCAACCCGTCACCACACCGATCGTTGTGCTGGCCAAGCCGCAGCCGCAGTACACTGCGGAGGCTCGCGAAGCCCACGTAGAGGGTGATGTGACCCTTGAGGTGCGCTTCACGGCGGATGGCCAGGTAGAGGTGTTGCGCGTTGTCAACGGTCTTGGTCACGGCCTGGACGAACAGGCGCGGCTTGCTGCTACGCGGATCCGCTTTAAGCCCTCGACGCGCGACGGCAAGCCGGTCGACCAGGTGTCTGTGATCCACATCACCTTTCAGCTCGCGTAAATTGCTCTGGCGCTCGGTGCTGCGGGTGTTGGATAGTGAGTAGGTTTGAACCACCGGCATTTGCCGGTAGATGAGGTCTTTCATGGTTTCTCGCACATTGGGGCTGTTGGCGTTGAGCACATCCCTCGCTCTAAGCCCGGCCTATGCCAAAAAGGAAAAGGCCCTCCAACTGCCGCCTTTAACGCCGGACCAGAAACAGCTGGTGACCAAGGCGATGGCGCAGGAAAAAGAGACGGTCAAGCAGATCGCCAAACACACCCCGGTGGTACAGACCTACATCCAGAACATGCGGCCTGATCCAGTCGAGTATCAAGTGCCGGTCTCGGACCAGTACATCATCGGCCGCGTTGACTTTGGCAAGACCTTCTCGGACCAGCAGTATGACGCGCGCGCGACCAAGCGCGGCCTGCTCCACGGCTCGCTGCAGTATGTGACGGGCCTGAGCAAGGCCTTTGAGCTTAGCTACTCCCCGACCGGCTTTATGGACATGATGTTCATCGATCCGGCCGGCTTTGATTTCCAACATTACGACTTCACATTTGTGCGCCCCGAGTTCGTCGGCAATGTCCGGACGTCGGTTTTTGACGTAAAGCCAAGCAAGAAGGCGGGAGCGGGCCGCTTCTTCGGACGCATCTGGGTAGAGGACCGCGAAGCGCACATCGTACGGTTCAACGGAACTTACACCAGCAACCCGAACGATGAAGACACGCACTACTATCATTTCGATAGCTGGCGCTCAAACCTGCAGGAAGGTTTGTGGCTGCCCTCCGTGATTTACACGGAAGAGTCGGACCATGCGGCTGCTGCGCATGCCAAAGGCTTTAAGGCGCAGACCTCGTTCTGGGGCTACAGTCTGAAGCTGCCGCAAGGCACGACAGAAAATGCTTCCGTCGAGATCGAGAACGCGCAGGATCAAAGCCAGAATTCACAGGATGTAAGCCCGTTGCAGGCGCAGCGGCTGTTTGTGACTCAGGCTGAAAATAATGTGCTGGATCGCCTGGTACAGGCTGGACTGCTGGCGCCGGCAAGCGGGTTCGACAAGGTTCTTGAGCAGATTACGAACAACATCATCATCGGCAACAATCTGCAGCTGCCGAGCGACATTCACTGCCGCATCATGCTGACCCAGCCGCTTGAGTCGCTTGCAGTCGGCAATACAATCCTGCTCAGCAAGGGCCTGGTCGATGTGCTCCCGTCAGAGGAAGACCTGGCTGCATTGCTTTCCTTCGAGCTGGCGCACATTGTGCTGGGGCACCACATCGATACTCGCTATGCTTTCAACGACCGCCTGCTCTTCCCGGATGAGTCCGCTTTCGAGCGGATTAACATGAACCACAATGATATTGATAATGCCGCTGCTGCTAAGAAGGCAGTGGAGCTCTTCAACAATTCGGTGTACAAGGATAAGGCCGGCAATGTCGGTTTGTTTTTCGCCGAGGTTACAAGCCGTGAAAAGACGTTGACTTCCCTGCTCTCTCCGCGGCTTGGCGATCCGGTGATTCAGCCTAATGGGACGCCCTGGCTGGAGGCGCTCGGCAAAGGGCAGAGCAAGTTGAATGTTGCCGATATTCATCAGCAGGCAGCCTTGCCGCTTGGCAGCCATCTGCGCACGGACTCGTGGGACGACAAGATCATCGCTTTGAACGCACCGGCGCCCCTGATTACTAATGCAAGTGACAAGTTGCCGTTAGAGGTGACGCCGGTCTTCCTGCGCCTGCAGTACTATCAAGACGCTTCCACAGCGCCGGCGCCCGCAGCTCCTACGACTCCCACGACGCCGTCTGCACCGGCGGCTACAAGCGGAACCTCAGCAGCAACGCCCACGAACGCAGACGCAGGGACTGGAACGACCGCAGCTGCGCCGGCGCAAAACGTACCACAGTAGGACACAGCTGCAGACGGCAGGAAGACATTCCATCCCTGCCGTTACCGCCGTGTGCTTTAAGTTTCGCTTTTTGGAGAGATGTGTGCGCCTCAAGATGCTCTGGTTTTCCCTGGTGATTTCAGGTCTACTCTCCGGCTCTGGGGAAGCACGCGCTCAGGTGGCGGAAGCTGCGACCGGCTCCGCACCGCATCTTTGGGTTGGCGTGGAAGGTTCGAGCTTCAACCCGGATTACAACAAGATCGAGGGCCGGCTGGACGGGGTGGGTTTTTACGGCGATTACGACCTGGCCCACCATCTGGGGGCGGAAGCCGAAGTTCGGCTGCTTGATTTAAGAAAGGTGCAGGGTCAGACACAGAAGACTTTTCTTATCGGCCCTCGCATCAACGCCTACAGATATAACAAGTTCACCTTCTACGGAAAAGCTCTCGGGGGATTGGGATTGATCAATTACCCATATTCGCCGGGCACAACGATCTCGATCGGTTATGGCAGCTACTTCACCTTCGCGATCGGTGGCGGGGCGGAGTACCAGATACGCCCAAGGCTGAAGATACGCGGCGAGTACGAATGGGAGGACTACCCGACCGCGCCCGGTTTCGCCGGCCAGCCGAGCAACGGGCTTACGCCTTCAGGGTATAGCGTTGGCGTTTCCTACCGTATTTTCTAGGGTCTGTACTTAACTTCACGCGAGAGGCTTCGCCAGGTTGCGGAGCATGAGGCAGGCAAAGGCGAGCAGGTGGAGACCCTTGAGGGTGGCTTCGAGCCGCTCATAGTCGCGAACCAAGCGGAGGAACCACGCAGCCCAAGCGAAGCTGAGCGCCACGACGTGAGCGGCGGGGCAGCAGAACGAAGCCCAGCTTGGCCGCCGGGTGCCGGACCGTTCCAGCAGAATGCCGCGCCCCTGGGCCGCTTGCGCCGCAGCCGGACCGGTATAGACCTGTCCACATAAGCCATTTAACCGCACGCCGGCTACCTCTGCACCTCGTCGGCCAGCGCAGCGACCTGCGCATGGTCGCTCTCGTCGCCTGCGATGGACCTTCAACGCGAGCAGGTAGCCGAGCGTGTCCACCGCGATGTGAGCCTTGCTGACCTTGCACCGCTTCGCGCCGTTCCAGCCCGCGCCCCGGACTCAGGACGCGGACTGGAGCGTGCGGCTATCGATGATCTCCGCCGTCGGCTGGCCCTTGCACCCGGCCCACTCCCGCCACAGCGAGCGAACATCTTCAATCAGCAGCTCGAAGCATCCGGCATCCAGCCAGCGCCGCATCTGCCGGTAAACCGCGTGCCAAGGCGGCGGTCGTTGGGCATCCATCGCCACGGCGAGCCAATCTTCACAATCCAGCGCACCGCGTTGATCACCGGCCGGAGTTCATACTCGTGCTCCGGGCTGTCCTCCCGACACAACAGCAGATATAGCAGCATGAACTGCCACTCCTCATCCGTCACATCGCTCGGGTAACCCGTCGTGCGCGCCATCCGGCCATGCTGGACCACCACGCCATAGCTGCCGCTGCCTCAATGGGTGCGAAGTTAAGAACAGCCTCTAGATGTTGTTGTATGCAAGATGCCCTGATCTGCTAATCCCACGTCATTGACGGTCCGGTGGTGCCTGCGCCTCATACTCTTCGCATCTTGAATCGTCTCCGAATCGCTTCCGCCTAGCGTACTTCCAAAGACTTCAAGATATTTTGCGGAGCAGTCCTCATTCAGTGAGAATGTGGAAGCTGCACAGGAGGTTCTTTAGCTCAGGTGGAGTCGCCTTGTTCTTCCCTTGTTCTACCTGCTTGTTTTTCACTGCACACTTGGCGCGCAAACGGGAGCACTCCGGTATCAAGCACCGGTAACGCTTTCAACCGGAGCTGTGTGTCCCGTTTCTTTCGCGGTGGGTGACTTCAATGGTGACAGCCGCCCAGATATTGCCGTACCCGACTCCTGCGGCAAAACGATTTCGATCTATATGAATCAAGGGCAGGGCGCATTTACTGCCGCACCAGTGGTGACAACGCTTGCCATCGATAACACGGTTGGGGCCATTCTGGCCGGCGATGTGAACGGCGACGGAAAGACTGACCTTGTCATTGCAACGGTGGCCGGAGACCAGGTCATTCTTATTCTGCTTGGTACGGGAGACGGGCATTTCGCGGTTCTGCCGGCAGTTCCAGGTTCCTTCGGATTCTCAAGCGGCAAGCTTGCGGATATGAACGGTGACGGGCACCCGGATCTCGCGTTAGGCGGCAACGGAGAACCGTATCTCTTCCTCGGCAAGGGCGATGGAACGTTTGTTCAGCAAAGTATCCCGAACGGCTCCTTTCCGGGACTGTATGCGTCTACGACAGTCGGGTCCTTTGACGGCAGTGGCCATCTGGACATGGTCCTGGCCGACGCCGCCGACGCTCCCTACCAAGCCGGCTCCATCGACTACTTCCCTGGAGATGGCCGCGGCTCACTCGGAACTCCGGCATTCTACGAATCTGCTGCTATCACAAATCCGGAATCACTTGACACCTCCGACTTCAACCAGGACGGCAGAGCGGATCTGCTGATCGGCGGCACAGGCGGCGCGTTTGTCGCATTCGGCAATGGGGACGGTACCTTCCAGCTAAATACAAGCCAGCTCGTGCCGCTTTACCCGGTCCC
>CAXTMW010000220.1:0-5107 GCA_964245455.1 uncultured Acidobacteriaceae bacterium | reverse complement strand
AGACCATCGCCTGCTTCCCCATCTACCGCACCTACATCGACGAGCGCGGCGAGTACTCCGAGGAAGACACCAGGACTATCCGCACCGCGGTCCGCCTGGCCAAGCGGCGCAACGCGGGGGTGGACGCCTCAGCGTTCGACTACCTGCGACGCAAGCTGCTGCTGGAAAGCCGTGGAGGAGAGGACGCCGAACAGGACGAGGCGCAGCTATACTTCGCGCTCAAGTTTCAGCAGCTGACCGGGCCTGTGATGGCGAAGGGCGTGGAAGATACGAGCTTCCACCTGTACTTTCGCTTCCTCTCGTCCAACGAGGTCGGCTCCGCCATGGATGCCTTCGGCCTGAAGCCGGAAGTGCTGCACAAAGCCAACGCGGAGCGGCAGAAGCATACGCCGCACGCACTGCTCACCACCTCAACCCACGACACGAAACGCAGCGAGGACGTGCGCAACCGGCTGAACGTACTCTCGGAGATGCCGGACGCATGGGCCGCGCAAGTCGCGCGCTGGGCTGAGAGCAACGCGGCGTTCAAAACCACGCTCGACGACGGCACGGTGGCGCCCGCTGAGGGCCAGGCGCGTACAGCATTTATTACCGGGCTGGAGCAGATGCTAGCGCCGGTGCGGCTCCACGGCGCAATCAACTCGCTCGCGCAGATGGTGCTCAAGGCGTGCTCGCCGGGCGTTCCGGACTTCTACCAGGGAACCGAGCTGTGGGACCTCAGCCTGGTGGACCCGGACAATCGGCGGCCCGTCGATTACGCGTACCGCTCGGAGGCGCTGGATGCGCTCACGGCGCGCCCGCCGGCGGAGGTTGCCCGCGAGGTCCTCGGAACGCTGGAGGACGGACGCGTAAAGCTCTTTACCATGCAGCGCACGCTTGCCGTGCGGAACGCGCACCGCGCCGTATTTGACGAGGGGAGCTACACGCCGCTTACGGTGAGTGAGACAGACCACGCGTTTGGGTTTCTTCGCGGGGACGATGTGATGGTCGTGATTCCGCGGTTTACTTACACGCTCAAGGGCGGCAAGGAAGAAGTGCCGCTGGGCAGCGCCTGGCAAGATCTATCGCTGCAACTGCCGGACACGGCGGCAGGCACCTGGGTCAGCGCATATACAGGCAAGGAGCTGACTATGGGCAGTAGGGCGGTCGCGCTGGCCGAGCTCTTTGCTGACTTCCCAGTCGCGCTACTGACGCGAAACGCCTGAGTAGGGCGGGGTTACAGTCGCTCGGGGTGCCCTGGGCAACTAGAAATGAAGGTGTCATCCTTGTTGGTTCACTGGTGACACCTCGGGCACGAATTTAAATACAGGCCGCCTGTAGCCCTTAGACAGCGCCGGTCTCTGCAGCAGCCTTCGCGTCCTCCTGCTTCGCCTTCTCAATCTCGCGCTCCGCCTCAAGGGTCCGGTCCGTCACGTCGGCAATCGCACAAAGCTTCTTCGCGACATCGCTTGTAAGCGCGCGCTGCTCAAAGCGCCAACTCCAATTGCCGGTCGCCGCGGAAGGCACGTTCATCCGGCCTTCGGTGCCGATCTCGAGAATGTCCTGCACGGGAAACAGGCATAGGTCCGCGACCGACGTAGCAGCGGCGCGGATCAGCGCCCATACCGGCCCATCGCTGCCGGGGCGCAGGTACTCCTCGACTGCGGCACGCTCTTCCGGCGTCGATCCATTCTGCCACCAGCCAAGCGTCGTGTCGTTGTCGTGCGTGCCGGTGTACACCACCGTGTTCGGCTCAAAGCGGTGCGGCAGGTAATTGTGCGCGCCGCGGTTACCGAAGCCGAACTGCAGGATCCGCATCCCGGGCAGCTTGAATGCGGTTCGCAGTGCATCGACCTCAGGCGTAATGACGCCAAGATCCTCAGCCACAAACGGCAGCGCGCCCAACTTGTCTTCCAACGTCTTGAAGAGCGCGTGCCCCGGCGCTTTGACCCATTTGCCCCCGACCGCCGTCTCGTCTTCGCCAGGGATCGCCCAGAAGGCCTCGAAGCCGCGGAAGTGATCCAGGCGGATGATGTCGAACAGCTCGTTGGCGCGGCTCATGCGGTCAACCCACCAGCCAAAACCCTGTTCCGCAAGCACGTCCCACCGATAGAGCGGATTGCCCCAGCGCTGGCCTGTCTCGCTGAAGTAGTCGGGCGGCACTCCGGCGACGAGGCGCGGCGAGTGGTCCTCGCGCAGCTCGAAAAGCTCGGGGTGCGTCCACACATCGGCCGAGTCGAACGACACGAAGATTGCCACATCGCCCATCAGCTGGATGCCGCGCTGCCTGCAGTAGGTGTGCAGGTGCAGCCACTGCTCGTCAAAGGCAAACTGGATTGCCTTCTCGACGGCAAGCGCCTGCGCGAACTGCTCGCGAAAAGCGCGCATCGCCTCCGGCTCGCGCTCGGCGAGCGGCTTCGGCCACTCAGACCAGAGCGTGTAATCGTGCTCGCGGCGCAGCACGACAAACGCTACATAGTCATCGAGCCACGAGGCTTTGTCGCGGCAAAACTGCTCAAAGCGCTTCCATTGCTCCTGGCTTTGATGGTTCAAGCTGTGATGGTCGAGGAAGTGTCGCGCAGCCTCCTCCAGCAACGGCGGCTTTTGCGCGACGACGGCTTCAAAGTTGACCGGGCCGCCGGCACCAGGCAGCTCCGCCTGCTGCAGGCGCTCGCCTGTAAGCCAGCCCCACTCACGCAACACCTCAAGGCTCACAAGCAGCGGATTAACCGCCATGGCCGAGAGCGAAGCGTAAGGTGAATTACCGTAGCCAACCGGGGACAGCGGCAGCACCTGCCAGATGCGCTGGCCGGCGCTGTGGAGAAAGTTGGCGAAATCATACGCGGCCGGCCCCAGATCGCCGATGCCTCCGTAGGAGGGCAGAGAGGAGATGTGGAGCAGCAGTCCGGAAGCGCGATCGAAGGGCATGGATATCCAGGTGGGGGCAGAGAAAAGGCCCGCCGCAAGGGAGATTCCCTTTCCGACGGGCCCGTTGCCTTTTCCGCTGCGATCCTGCTTAGCTGCTTGGCTGGCCCGGCATCTGCGGCATGGCTTGCGCCTGCTTCCCTACCACGATGCGTTTGTCTTTCTGGTACTGCTCGGTCAGGTTGCTGACGAATACCGCGAAGGTTTCCTCCCGGTTCTGGTCCAGCAGCGCTTCCTTGGCCTGCGGCAGGTGCGTGGCTACGTCCTCGGCAGAGGGCGGCTGCTTGTCGTCGAGCCGCGCTACCACACCGGTGCGCTCCCCGCGGATAGGCCCGCTGATCTGCCCCGGGTTCAGCGTAAACAGCTGGGGCGCGGCGGTGGCCAGCGCGCCTACGTCCGGCACCTGCCCGTTGTGCGCGACCAGGTCGCTCGTCTTCACGGTCGCGCCAAGCTCCTGCGCGGCTTTGGCCAGATCGTTTTCAGCGTGCGCCTTGTCGGCAAGCTGGGTGGTTTTCTGCTCCAGCAGCACGGGGGTTTGCTGGGTGCGGTAGTCGGACAGGATGTGGTCGCGATAGCCGGTAAACTCCGGCACGTGCGCGGCTTTCACATCCTGCACCTGGAACACAGCATAGCCATCGCCCGTGCTCGCCGTAGCCGGGGCGGCGCCCTTCTGCGCGCTGAAAGCCGCGGATAGAAGCTTCGATGCGTCCGCTACCGCCGGGACGACTCCGTCCTGCTGCACGTAGTCCGTCGTCTGTAAGGTCAGCTTGTGTGCCGCGGCAGTTGCGGCAAAGCCGTTCTTCTTCACTTCCGCGGCGAGCTGGTTCGCATAGTTCTGCTGCGCAGCCTGCTCCTTTTGCTGGGTCAGTGCGGCCAGAATCTGCGGCTTCACCTCATCGAAGGGCCGGGTGTGCGCGGTCTGCTTTTCTTCGCTCTGAATGATGTGGTACCCAAACTGGGTCTTCACCAGGTCTGACGTCTGGCCGGGCGAGAGCGCAAAGGCGGCTTGCTCAAATGCCGGCACGGTCACGCCTTTCTTAATGAAGCCCAGCTCACCGCCGCTTGCCTTGGAGCCGGGGTCGTCGGAGTTCTTCGTCGCGAGCGCGGCAAAGCTGCCGCCGTGGTGCAATTCATCAAGAATGCCCTGCGCCTTTGCCTTCGCCGCCGCGTCATCGGCAGGCGAGGCAACCTTGATCAGGATGTGGCGCACCTTGACCTGATCGTCGACCTTGTAGTCGGCCGCGTGCGCCGCGTAGTACGCCTGCTCCTCGGCTTCGGTTACCTGCGGCGCGCCGCCCGGCAGGTTGTCGGTGGTCAACACCAGGTATTGCAGCTTGCGCGTTTCCGGTATGGCGTTAGCATAGAGCGCGGCGTGCGACTTGAAAAATGCCTGCAGCTCGGTATCCGACGGATTGATGGTTTTCGCGAGATCGTCGGCGTTCAGCACTGCATAGGTGAACTTGATCTTGGTCGCCTGCTCGGTGTAAGTCGAGCGCACCGCCGTATCAGAAACGGCAACGCTGCCGGTGATCAGGTCCCGGAGCCGCGCTTCTTCGAGCTCCTTCTTGATCTCGGCCTCAAACCGGTCGCGCGACATGCCGAAGTTGTCCTGCACCAGCTCCGCATAGCGCTGGTCGCCGATGTACTGGCCGT
The DNA here is from genome assembly GCA_964245455.1 of uncultured Acidobacteriaceae bacterium. GTDB lineage: Bacteria > Acidobacteriota > Terriglobia > Terriglobales > Acidobacteriaceae > EB88. The sequence continues at coordinate 550 of CAXTMW010000220.1, read as the reverse complement.
TCGGGAACAGCGCCGCGCCCAGCGGGCCGGAGTGGAGGAACTTGCGCACCGCATCGTCCGAGACCTGAAGGCCGAGCTTGTTGGCCTCGGTCAGGATGACCGCCTGCTGGATCAGGCCCTGCCCCGCGCGCTGCATGACAAAAGGCAGTGCCGCTTCAGGCCAGCCTTGCCGCTGAAGCATGCGCTGCGCGGCTTGCTGCACGTCCTGCGTCGATACCTCGGTGGAGGCGCCAAAGACGCGGCTGAACGGGTTCGCCCCGCGAATCGTCGCGTAGGTGCCGGCCGTTTCGGTCGCGCTCTGGAAGACGCCGGGCACCAGCGTAATGACCATCGTGATAACGGCGACCGAAATGATGACGATAAAGACCGCCTTGGTGAAGCGGTTGTCTTTTTGCAGGAAGCGGATCATGCGGCTCCGGTGTTGCTGGGCGGTGCGGGACCTCGGGGTCAACCGCCGCCGCCGGGTAGGGTAACTGCTGTCTCAGTCAGTATACCGGGCGCTGATTTGCCTGGCCGTACGGGCTCCCGGAACTGAGTGTCGGCCTAAGAG
>CAXTMW010000219.1:0-5114 GCA_964245455.1 uncultured Acidobacteriaceae bacterium | reverse complement strand
CGCTACTACCGCATGGGTTACGGCAGCTATCGCCTGCGGGCAGATCACGCCATCCGACGCATCTTTATCACGCAAAGCGATCGCGGTCCTCGGGACTTTAATTACTCGGACGTGCTGGGGCGCGGCATGAGCGCGGCCCTGACGCAGAGTTACTATCCGGACCGCAGCATTGGCGGAGGCGTTGTGTTCCGCTCCTGGGCTTTGTCCCTCGGCGCGTTGGGCGCCGGCAATTTTTTTCAGGAGTTCTGGCCGGACGTCAAGCGAAAAGTGCTCCACGTGTCGCAGTAGGGAGCGCCGCCGGCGTGGTCCGCCCGGAGTTTTTTATCGACATGCCCGCCCTTTCAACCTTTCCCTGTCACAGCTCAGGTACCCTCCGGCTCCGTTCGCTGATGGGCCTTAGTGCCCGCAACCCGGACGGGATATGGTGAAGAGGTTGAAACACAGCCGGAAGCCCGGCACACAGAAAAGTACGGTCCGCGACGCTAGGGATTTGGGGGAAGTTTCGCTTTTCGAGATACGCACGTACTCAGGAAGTGAAAGAGCCACATCCAAACCCTGCTAAACGAGTCTGGCAGTGACTGCATTCACCATTTCAGGAGCCTATTACCCTATGCCGAAAGCCTATAAGTACGCCGAGCGCACGTTGACCATGGCCGCCCAGGGCGCGTGGACCGTCTTCGACAAGCTGAACAGCATCAAGCCGAACGCTTCGTTTATTCCGAAGTGGTCGGACAAGCCGCTGCTGAAGAGCTACCAGAAGGAAAAGCCGCCGCTCGGCTGGCCGCGCACGACAGATTCCCTCTGCCCCAAGTGCGTGCCTGAGATTCGGCAGCAGATCCTGGACGGCAAGCTGCCGCATGAGATCCTGCTGAACGAAAAGGTCGGCGAAATCAAGGCGCAGATCATTGAGCGGGACGGCCAGATCCTGATGGTGAAGGACTGCCCCAAGCATGGCCACTTTGAAGACGTGATGTCGATGGACACCGAGTTCTTCCGCCACCTGGAAGAGGTCTTCCCGGGCCGCGACATTAAGGCGCACAACGATGAAGGCCTGCACAACCACGGGACCTCGACCGTGACGCACGGCCGCGGGTCGGTGCTGACCATCGACCTGACCAACCGCTGCAACATGATGTGCGACCCATGCTTTATGGACGCGAACCAGGTCGGCTTTGTGCATGAGCTAACGTGGGAAGAGATCAAAACCATGCTCGACAACGCGGTGACGATCAAGCCGCGCCGCCAGATGTCGGTGCAGTTCTCGGGCGGTGAGCCGACGCTGTCGCCGTACTTCCTTGACGCCGTTGCTTACGCGCGCAAGGTCGGCTACACCTCTGTGCAGGCTGCAACCAACGGCATCGAGTTTGCGAAATCGAAGGAGCTGTGCCGCGCCGCTGCCGAAGCCGGTCTGCGTTACGCGTACCTGCAGTTTGACGGCATCGGCAACGCGCCCAACTCGCACCGCAAGGTCGGCAACCTGTTCGACGTCAAGCTGCAGGCGATCCACAACCTGCACGAGGCCGGCGTCGACATTGTGCCCGTCACCTGCATCATCAACGGTATTAACAACGAGCAGGTCGGCCGCATCATCCAGTTCGCGCTCGACAACCCGAAGCGCATCAACTTCATCTCGTTCCAGCCGGTATCGTTTACGGGACGCGATGAGGACGTGACCGACGAGCGCCGCATCGCGCAGCGCTACACGCTTTCGCACATGGCGCACGACGTGAAGAACCAGACCGGGCTCGGCGAGCCGACGCGCGACTGGTTCCCGATCTCGTTTATGTCGACCTTCTCCGACTGGGCCGACCTGGTGCACGGACCGAACCACGATTGGGGCCAGCTCTCCTGCGGCTGCCATCCGAACTGCGGCATCGGCATGGCGCTGATGATCGACAAGGAAACCAAGGAAGCCGTGCCGGTGACCGCGTTCCTGAACGCGGATCGACTAGCCAAGGACGTTGCCAAAATCAACGACGCGGCGCGCGGCAAGTTCCTGTCGATTGTGGGCGTGACGCTCGCGCTGTTGCGGAACTATGATCCGACCAAGTCGCCGACGCACTTCAAGATTCTTGACCTGCTGGCGAAGTTCGATAAGTGCTTTGGCGCGACCGGCCGGTCGTACGGCAAGGTGACGGCCGACCGCACCATGGCGGACATCGAGAAGCGCCGCAACGACCGCTGGAACTTTCTGTTTATCGCCGGCATGTGGTTCCAGGACCTGTTCAACTACGACTTCCGCCGCACCGAGCAGTGCATCATCCCGTACGCGACACAGGAAGGCGAGATCAGCTTCTGCGCTTACAACACGGGCGTAGGCTGGCGCAACATCATCGAGAAGATGCACATGACTTCGACCCTGACCAAGTGGTACGAGGAGCATGGGCGCCACGAGATCTTCGCGGGCGGCAAAAAGGTAGGCATGGGCGACGCGCAGCACACGCTCGCGTTGAACCAGGAGCACGTGGATGCAGCCGCGAACGATACGTTTGAGAAGTCGGGCATCGCTAAGAACTCGCGCGAAGAGAAAATTCGCGCGCGCGACGCGAAGATGAAGCAGGACGCCGAGAATGCACGGATGGCGAAGCTGTACCGCGAGAACATTCTCGGGGAAAAGCCGGCGGAGCCGGGGTTGGTGTCGATCGGGTCGATCGCGCCTGCACCGAAGCCGGTGGCGGCTCCCGTTCAGGTCGCGCAAACAGAGCGCGCAGAAGAAACCGCCATGGGCGACTAAGGACTAACCGCTTGGCAAACGCGGCTTCGCCGCAACAATAAAGGCCACCCTTATGGGTGGCCTTTATTGTTGCGCAGTGAGATATAAACGTCATCTCGGCCGTGCTTTGTTAGCAGCTACTGCGTAGAACGCGCTTCTACCATGTCAATCTTGGCGTGATGGCCATGTCGCTCCAGTATTCTCTGTGTTCAGAGTCAAGACTGGATGGATCGGTATCAGATCGCTGAGTGTGCTGCTCGCAATCCCATGAAGGCCCTGAAAACAAGCCTTCGGGTCGACTCTAAGAAGATTAAGGGCCATAAACTCATCGCGCTCGACTTCAAGTGAGAGTATGCAATGGTGGGATTCTCTACCTGTGCTGGGGCTAAAGCCTCTTATCCATCCGTTGAGAACGACCGAGTTTATGAACGCTCCTGTGTCTGCCCGCAAGATTAGATACACCATCCCGAGCGCCATTGAGTAAAGGACCCGGTCATACAATTGACATTGTGAACGCTCACCTAGGAGTTTTGGTAGTAAGTCGATGCTAGGTAATTAGCCATCGACAATGAGGAGACCCTCATTCTGCCGGTACTCGAGTGTAAATTCGCGAGGGAAGTCAGCAGGAAGCACCGCTGTCTCTAACACGTGTCGCGTCACCCATTCGATCGCTACAGGCGTTCCGCGTGCGTGCTCGCGGCTTAGTGCATCAGCAGCCTCATTTAGCTCGCGCAAGTTTTTCTGGTGACGCTCATAGCCTGATCGCCAGGAGTCAAACTGACGCTGATGTGTGGACCACATACTTGCATACACAGGATTTTTCGACCCGCCTTGAGCTTTCCAATTGATTTCCCAGTCTTGCCAGCGAGGCGATCCCTCTTCTATGTACTCGCCTTTCGCAATAGGAAATGAAGGCTCAGGAGGAGGAGATACGGGATATTTGCGCGCTCTTAAGCAGTCCTCTTTGAGTGAGGACCAGTCGAAAATCTTGCTGGCCATCAATCCCTTAAGCATGCCTTCAAACTCTTGCAGTGCAGATTCAGACATCTCGCGCATCTTTCACCCTCGGCCACACTGTATCAAAGCCGTACCGCTAAACAGCCGGGTGCCCCATGTCTCGCTTCTGAGACATGGGACTGAGTGACTTGGCACAAGGGCGGTACCTGGAAGTAAATGCGCAGTTCTCTCACCGGACGTAAAATGAGGTCCATGAACGGAGTCCAGTTCGTCACCGATGAGAAGGGCCGCAGGGTAGCTGTTCAACTCGATCTGAAAACCCATCGCGAGCTTTGGGAGGAGATCGAGGACGTTCTCGTTTCTCAATCGCGCCGCCGGGAGAGTCGGATACTGCTAGAAAAAGTCAAAGACACCCTCATCACAAGCGGCAAGCTCGCTTGCCAAATCTGATAGCCGCACCCTCTACTGGAAGAGCGTGGCAAGCCGAGCCAGGACCTCTTGCACGATCTCACTTGGTGCAGCTTCCAGAAACCGGGCGTTCCGCGCCGCGAGATCCATCGTTCTCGGCTGGTTGCAAAGGACAATACCCGTGGTCTTCGTGCCTGCTCCCATTAAAGAGACAGCAAACCCGGCGTTCCTCACGAAGGCTCCGCATGAGGTAATCGGAACGATGATCGGCAAGCGCATCGTCCGGTTGAAGCTGTCGGGAGACACCACCAAGACAGGCCGAGTTCCCTGCTGCTCGTGACCCTTGACTGGGTCGAGAGACACGAGATAGATCTCGCCTCGCTTCAGATGAGTTCTCTTCCGACGGCAGGAGAATTGAGCCACTCACGATCCTCATCCGACATCGGTGCACTCGGGTCGCACTGGGCTAGAAGCTCTTCCAGCGTGTAGCGCGGGCGAGTCGGCTTGACGATGAGGCGATTCCCTTCCGTCTCAAACCCCACCGTGGCGCCTGCTTGCAGATGAAGCTGCTCCAGGATGGCCGGGGGTAGCGTCATCATCACAGAGCCGCCGACTTTTCTCAATGTTGTCGTTTGCATGTTCGACCTCTGCTGTGATCCTAGCATAAGTTTTATCTTTGTATAACTCAGGGCCTGACAGCCGAGAAGCTGGCCCTGAGAGCTGGTGCATCGCTGCGCTTACGCGAGCTGCAGGCATAGGCACTTGGCCGCGCCGCCGGCCTTCAGAAACTCACCCAGCGGCATCGGCACGACCGCGATCCAGCTCGGCAAAGCCTTCGGCGCCACCGTGCTGGCGACGGCGGGCAGCGCCGCGAAATGCGAGGCGATCCGGGCGCTCGGGGCCGACCGCGCCATCGATTACAAGACCGAGGATTTCGTCGAGGTCGTGAAAGAGGTGACCGGCGGGCGCGGTGCCGACGTCATCCTCGACATGGTGGGCGGCTCCTACATCGAGCGGAACTACCGCGCTGCCGCCG
>CAXTMW010000218.1:0-5238 GCA_964245455.1 uncultured Acidobacteriaceae bacterium | reverse complement strand
ATTTAGGAGCGTGAGGTTAACAAGAATGAATTTACGGGTTTCCGATCGGCGCGGCATCCTGCGCACCGCCCGTGCTCCAGAGCCGGTCTTCACCCCGGTCGATCCGTAGCGGCGAGCCGGCACCCAGGTCACGGTCGAACATTTCGCCATAATTGCCAACTGCTTTCAGCACTTTCAAGCCCCAGTGGTCATCCAGGCCGAGCAAGGCTCCCGTGCCGAAACGCTGCCCCAGCAGCTGCACGATCTCCTCATCGTCCCCCTTCTCCATCGCGTCCACGTTGCCCTGCGTCACGCCGAGCTTCTCGGCGGCAATCAGCGTTTGCACCGTCCAGTGCACAATCGCGCCGAACTGCGGGTCGTCGCCGCGGTAGGCAGGGGCCAGTGGGTCCCCGTGCAGCACCTGCGGCAGAATGGGGAACTCGGGCGCGCGCGCGCGATCAATGGCCCGCGTGTTTGCCAGCTGCGACACATCCCCGGCCAGCCCGGCGCAGTTGCCGGTAAAAAAGGCTGCTTCCATCTCGCCGACCTCCGAGAACGGGTACCAGATGTAGGAGATGTGCTTGCGGGCGGCGTAGGCCTTCAGAGCACTTTCACTTCCGCTGGTGATGACAAAACAGATCTTTTTGCCGGCGAGATCGGGTGCCGTGCGGATGGCGGGGTTATTGAGGAACAGTATGCTGAGCCCGTCGTGGAAGGTGACCGGGCCGAATCCAATCCCTGCGGCCGTGTTCGCGACCGTCGGACTCGCCGAAGCCAGCAGATCGATCTTGCCCGCCCGAAGTGCCTTGACGGCCATCGGCTCATCGGGGAAAACGTTGAGGGTGAAGTGTGCGCCCGCGCCGAGGGCGGCCACGGCAACAGCCTTGCACATATCCAGGTCAAACGCGGCGCGGTTGCCGTGATCGGTCGCGCGGGAGTAATCCTCTTCTTCCTTGATGACGCCACAGCTCAGGGTGTGCGCGGCGTGAACCCTGTCGAGAACCGGACCAGCGAAGGCAGAGCGGGCCAAAAGCAGAGCAAGCAGGGCGAAGGTAATTTTAGTCATTGCGGTTCCAGGCAGAAAGCTCGTTCCTTATCGGTAGCAGTCGTCGCGTGAGGGGAACGCAAGAAGAAGGGGACCAGTTTGACTGGCCCCCTTTGGGAGGATTGTCTACGCGAACCGGATTACGGGGTCCAGGTGCCGGAGGTGGGTACGCCGGGCGTGGAGCTCGGACGCGGGTTGAAGTCGGCCGGCACGTTATTCGGGAGGCCCGTATCGGTGGGGGTAATGCCAAGCAGCTGGCAGCCTTGGTTAGCACCCTGGGGAAAGGTGTTGATCAGGTTCTGCGGAATCTGCGCGTAGCTGGCAGGCAGCGCGGCTGCGGCGCCGGTCAGGCGGTTGTTGTCAAAAGCCGAGAACAGGTTGCCGACGTTGGCAACGCCCGCATCCGCCGGCCCCAGGTACGCCTGGCCGAACTGCAGCAGACCGTCCGCGCGCGCCTGTTTTTCATCGGGCAGGTTCGCCAGCGGCTCCAGGCCGAAGAGCTGGTTGATGAACTTGATGACCGAGCTATGCTCGGCAGCCTCGTGGTCGATCGCGTGCGCGACGCTGTACGGCGAGATCACGATGGTCGGGATGCGCGGGCCCTGGTCGAGCGGCTCGCCCTGCGGATCGTAGTTCCGGATGATCTCCGGCGCGTGATCGTACAGGCCATCGGTCTCGTCATAGGTGATGATGATGGCGCTCTGCGGCCAGTACGGGCTGGTCGTGATCAGGTTGATCTCGTCCGCCAGCAGTGCGCCGGAAATCTGCACGTCCGAGTAGCCTGGGTGGTCGTCGTTGCCGTTGAACACGGTGGCGAGCTTCGGGTTCGGGTCCACCGGCGACAGCCCCTGGATGTTGTTGTAGCCGCCGCGTACGTAAAAGACGCCGCCGTCGGCCGGGAGCCGCTTGTTGTAGACGTCGATCGCGAAGTCGGAGAGGCCGTGCATGTGGGAGGCGACCGCCGGATTGTTGGACACATAGCCGAAGTACTGCGGCGCATTGTGGTGCGGGATGTAGTCGGCGTGCGAAACGGTCGCGCCCGAGTCGCCGAACTCGCGGTCGTACCCCTGCTGGTACCAGCCCCAGTTCGTCGGCTTGACGCCGTTGCCGGCGATCTCAGCGATATCCTTTTCAACGTCCGTCAGGTCGGCAGGCTGCGTGTCGGTCTGCACCGTCGTTTGAATCTGCGAGCCCATGAACGAGAGCGGCAGGCTGGCAAAGGTCAGGTTGATCTCCGGCGTTTTGCTGGGCGGGTTCGCCGGCTGCTTAATGGCGGTCGGCGTGGTGTCCAGCTGCGAGCCCCAGAACGGATCGCCGTCGCTTACCACCGGAACGCCGTTTGAGCCGAGCGAAGTGGTCGCCTCCGAGGGGTGCTTGACCCACTGCGTTTCGCCCGACTGGCCGGCCACCATAGCAATGGCGTTTGGGGTCGAGGCGGACAGAACCGTCTGGTGGAAGTCGTCCAGCAGGGTAAAGCGGTCGGCGTAGTTCCACAGGATCGGCGCGGTGTTGCAGTCGACGTGGCCCATCACGAGCTCGCCCATCTGCTTCTGAGCAAGGGTCGGCTTTTTGGACGGCACGCCATTGGTGAGGGTTATGCCTTCTTCCGTGATCGCGTAGCCGTCGTTCTTGGTCACGCCGCCCTGCACGTCAATCTTGGTCTCGTAGGCCGCGTGCGAGTGGTTGACGGAGTCGGTGTCGGCCGGGTAGATCGGCACGGTGTTGCCGTTTACGTCGGTCACGGAAAGCGGGATCCGAAACGCCGAAACGGTACCGATGGAGCCGTCGGTGTTGACGATCGGCTGCGTCAGACCCGGTGTTTCCGACGCCGGCTGCGAGTACAGCCCGTTCGCGCCCGGATAGGTGCCGAAGTAGAAGTCAAACGACCGGTTCTCCTGAAACAGGACGAACACATACTTGATGTTCTTCTGCAGCAGCGCGAGCTTCTGCGCCGGGCTCAGCTTGGCCTCAGCTGTGGGGGTGACAACAAAGCGCTGCACCGCGTCGGTGGACTTTGGCGCGAGAGTGACCACCTGCGGCGCGGCGCCTGAGGCCTGCTGCGCGAGGGCGAAACCGGGCTGCATCATCGCGACCATCGCGAGCGACGCAAAGCCTTTCTTCCAAACCTGATTCTTCATACACCCATCCCTTTATCGTTTGCGTTCCAAGCTCGCGCAGAATCTCGCGCAAGACGCTGTATAGCGTTCGCGCATGACAGGGAAGTAAATCGCTGCGGTTGGTTACCACAGAGACAAGGCCGTACTCGTCCGTGGGAGCCCTTACAGGACTCTTGCGGCGTTTACCGGGTTTGCAGACCATCGATTGCGCCGGGGACTTCGCTTTGGAGGATGACGATGGCCGTGGCGTAGTGTTCTGTGTGCGACAGCGCAAGCGACGCGTGCCGGACGCCGAGCCGGGCGGCCCAGCTGAGCGCGCGTCCGCGCAGCACCAGTTGCGGCGCCTGCCCCGGCTCGCGGGTCACCTCCAGGTCCTGCCAGCCTACGCCGCGGCTGATGCCGGTGCCGAGGGCCTTCGCCGCCGCTTCTTTCGCGGCAAAGCGAGCAGCCAGGCTTTCGGCCGGGCGGCGCTTCCCCATGGCATACCGCCGCTCGCCTTCGGTGAAGACGCGCCGCAGAAAGCGCTCGCCGAAGCGCTCGACGGACTCCTCGATGCGCCCGATCTCCATCAGGTCGATGCCTACCCCGATTACCGCCATGCCAGTCTCCAGTCGCGATGCTATCGCAGGGAACTTGCCCCGAACGACTTGGCCCGAATTGGAACCTTCTCGCAATTCGGGACCAAAGCCTCAAAAGGCGCCGGGCGCGCACTCTTGAAAACGCGTGTGCAGACGATGAATCAACCATGAAAGAAAAGCGGACGACCCCCGAAGACTGGAACCTGATGCTGATCGCAACCAGCGACCGCGCGCCGAAGCACGTGCTCGACCAGCTGAGCGGCGCGGTAGTCGCCTGCGGCGGCTGGGTACTGACCCTGGGCGCGGTAAGCGAGCGCTGCGCCGATATTGACTTCGAGTTCCCGCGCGCTTACTGTGCGGAGATCTATGGCCTGCTGGTGGGCGTGGGTATGGAGCTGAGCCAGGAAGCGCACCACCAGATCACCGCGCTGTGCCATTGCACACAGCACGTGAACGAAGACACGCAAAGCATGGCCGCGCGTGTGAACCTGACGGTGTACGCGCGCGCCGAGAGCGAAGAGTTTCTGGGCGAAGGCGGGTTCGTCATGGAAGAGGCCGCCTGAGCGCGGCCGCGCTTTTCGAAGGGTCTGGCGGCGTGTCGCCGCGCAGAGGGGTCTTCTACAACCGGCTGACACCAAGCATTAGGCGCGAAGTATGAGGCTCTTCCAGAGCCGACCGGTATAGCCGGACCTCGTGTAATCGTTTTCGCCTACTATCACACGGTCGCACTATAGTGGTGAATGAAGAGGTTCACGCATGCAATTGCATGACGCCTATACTACTGGTATCCCCTTGCTCGCGATTCTTGCGGGCATTCTCTTCAACTCGCAGCAGAGCCGCGACTTGCGAGGCGAGCTACGAGAATTGCGAAATGAGTTTCGCGACATGCGCAACGAACTTCGCAGCGAGATGGCGGGCATGCGCAATGACATCCATGCGGATTTGCGCATCTTGCGTGACATCGCGTACGAGCATCATGGCCGCCTCAAGACTTTGGAGAAGAAAGATGGCACCGTGTGACCTTTTTCACATTCTCGCCATCCTGTACTCTCCAAACCACCGGGCAGTCTGAGTAGTCATTCCGAGGCACCATCTGTCAGGTGACTACCCGGCGTTCACCAACCCATACCGGCGTTGCCAGGTTTCCCGCAGCGCGGTCCACACGGTCGTTTTCTCCTCGGACGTGGCTTCCCCCTCTGGCTCGGCAACAAAGCGCTGAGCTTCCGCTTTTGCCTGCTCCAGCAGCGAGCGGTCTCGAATTAAACTTGCCACCCGGAAGTCCGGCAGGCCCGACTGGCGTGTTCCGAAAAACTCGCCCGGCCCGCGCAGCTGCAGGTCGAGCTCCGCCAGCTCAAAGGCGTCCTGGGTCCGCACCATGGCGGCAAGCCGTTCCGCCGACACCTCTGACACGCGGCCGCCGGTCATCAGGACGCACACGGATTTGGCGCTGCCCCGGCCGACACGCCCGCGCAGCTGGTGCATCTGCGCCAAGCCGAAGCGTTCAGCATGTTCAATTACC
>CAXTMW010000217.1:0-5303 GCA_964245455.1 uncultured Acidobacteriaceae bacterium | reverse complement strand
GTTCAGGCAACACTTTAACGGGTCATCCTGAGCGCAGCGAAGGATCTGCTTTTGGCGCTTGTGCGGAACAAAGCAGATCCTTCGTTCGCTTCGCTCCTCAGGGTGACCCACTTCTTTGAAGCGTGAAGTGAACAGGAACGAATCTCGCACATACTTTCTCAAGATGCCGCTTGTGGTGGCGCTGGCTCCGGAGTGGTTAGGCTGCGAGAGCGGCACTAGGCGCTCCGGAAACCGGCCGCAGCCAATGCGCGGTGGATCTCCGAGTTGTGCATGAAGGCCGCACGCACCGAGCCCGTCCGCTGGTTTTCAGCCATCAGCATCGTCAGCGCGAGATCAATGGCAATCACGTCCGTGTCAAACCAGCCCTTGCCGTTGGCAGCGCCCGGATGGAACGCGTTGACATAACCATGGCGCGCGAAGCATCGCGGGTGGTGTTCGCGCATGGCCTTAAGCGCTACGATGCACTCTTCCGGCAGCATGGGCAGCGAGCCGCCGGCCGCGTGCGGCGCAAGGGTACCGTCACAGCTGCCCACAACAGGCGGCGCGGCCACGCGGCGTAAGTGCCGTGCGCTGTGTCACAAGCAGGGCTGTACCGATGGAGGAGTATTCCGAGTTGGGCGAGGGTACACCGGTCGCGGCATCCATGTAGTGCGGAAAAAAGCCCGCTGGTGCGGCGCTTCGTGCGCGAGAAACTCAAGCGTTGCCAGAACGCGGCGTTCGCACTCGCCCTGCGCAATGTAGCCGCGCGCCCCCCGCAACACACAGCACGCTCAGGCCGAAGCCGGTCGCCGCGATGGAGCCGTTTGTGTATTGCGGCGCCGCGCCCACACCATTGGCCGGTGCACGATCAAACACGATGCCGGTGCGAGAATCAGCGCGGTCGACGAAGTAGTGCGCCGTGCGTTCGCCAATCTCGTCAAGCAATCGAGTCGAAGATAGATCGAAGTTCGACGGCTGGTTTTTGACTGAGAGCGCAGGCTGGTGCGGTGGCGCGGCACCCTGTTGCGACTGCTCCAGCAACGCGTCGGAGCGGCATCCCGCCATGGGCAGAAGCTGCGCACCGGCGGCCAGCACAGGTAATGCTCCAAGTGTTCGCAGTACAGTCCGACGGTCCAGCAGCTTGCCATACTTCCACAAGATGCTCGCGAGCTTTTGCGAACAAGCATAGCTCGCCGTTTCGAAATGTATCGCATCCAACCGGACGAACACACCGGAGGGACACATGAGTATTGAAACAGCCCAGCAATTTTTTATTGACGAGTTGAAGGATATTTACTCAGCGGAAAAGCAGGCGATCCGGCTTTATCCAAAGATCGCGAAAGCCGCGGAAGCCGAGCCGCTGAAAGCAGCACTCAAAGCGCATCTGGAACAGACCAAGGCGCAGCTGGAGCGACTCGATCGCGTGTTTGCACTGCTGGAGAAACGACCCACCGGCAAGAAGTGCGAGGGCATGCAAGGCGTGCTCGCCGAAGCGCAGGAAGCCGTGGAAGAAGCAGAAGCAGGGCCGCTGCGGGATGCCGCGCTGATCGCTTCCGTGCAGCGCTCAGAACACTACGAGATCGCCGCCTACGGCACCGCGCTGGCCTTGGCGAAGGCTATGGGCGAAAACGAAATCGCCGCGCTGCTGGCCGAAACACTGGAAGAAGAAAAAACCACGGACAAGCAGTTGACCGCGGTGTCAAAAAGCGTGAACAAGCAGGCGATCGCGCTGGGGCAGGAAGATGAGATCGACGACGAGGATGAGGTGGAGGAGGAAGAAGCGCCTGCTGCGTCTGTCCGGCGCAAGGCCTCAAAGAAAGCGATCAAGCGCTAAGGCGTACAGCCCGGCTGCGGCGTTCTCGCCTCGCAGCGATGCCGGGCCAGGCTGCTTCATGCAGAAGCGGCGGCAAAGGCAACGGCGGGTCGTGCGTAGCTTTTCAGTGCCTGCTCGGTCACCAGTGCGCAGGTGGAACGGTCTCGGAGAAGCCGCGCCACCAGGGCCGTGTGCATGGCGTGGCCGGCTCGCTCGGCGGTCACGCGCCCTAGGATTTGGTGGCCGGCAAGCGCCAGATCGCCGATCAAATCCAGTACTTTATGGCGCACGAACTCGTCCGGGAAACGCAGCGCCCCATTGGCAACTTTGCCATTGGCCACGATGATGGCATTCGCGTCCGACACGCCGCGAATCAGGCCCATGTCACGCAGCTTCTGCTCGTCCTCGCGGAAGCCGAAGGTGCGCGCGGGGGCAAGCGCTTCCCCATAAGAGCCATCTGCAAGGTCAATGGATAGGTGCTGTCGGCCGATCGGCGCCGGAAAATCGATGGAGTAGGAAATGGAGTAACCGTCGCCCGGATACACGCCAAGAAATTTGTTGCCGTCGCGTATCTCTATCGGCTTCAGAATGCGCAGGTACTCTCGACGACGTCGTTGCTGCTTTAGACCCGTACGTTCAATCGCTTGCAGATATGGCAGCGCGGACCCATCAAGAATCGGCAGCTCGAGATTATCCAGCTCGACAATGACGTTGTCGATGGACAGGCCGGTGAGGGCCGACAGGAGGTGCTCGGTGGTCGAGATAAGTACGCCTTTGCGCATCAGGCTTGTCGCATAGGAGACCTTGGCGACGTTGCGGCCGGTGGCAGGAATTTCAAAATCTTCGAGGTCAGTGCGACGGAAAACCACACCCGAGCCGGGGGTTGCCGGCAAAAGGCGCATCGACACTGGGGCTCCGCTGTGCAAACCGACCCCTGAAAAAGCCAGGGGAGATGCGAGCGTCTGTTCGAACTGGTTCCGGTCAGGCAAGCGTATTGACTCTGACAATGCAGGGAGCTCCGCAAATAATCCTTTAAGTGCCTTGCAGAAGAGTACCGCTCTCCGGGAAGCAGACAGTGTGGCAGATACGCCACAGATTGGCACACTGGCCGCAAGGAACCAGGAGGAGAACCAAGAGAATCAACTCCTACATTCGCGGCTGCTTACCGCGATGTTCCGGGGTCGGCTCCACTCCGAAACCGGCCAGGATAGTAGCCGTCAAGGCAAGCGGCAAGCCCACAACGTTGGTGTAATCACCGTGAATGCCGGGGATGAAGCGCGCGGCGCGTCCCTGGATCGCGTACGCGCCGGCTTTGCCGTGCGGTTCGCCGGACGCCACGTAGGCGGCGATCTCCGTGTCGGAAAGCGTGTAGAGCGTGACATAGGTGAGAGCCGCCGCTGCCTCAGTGCGCGCTGCCCCGCACACACACACGCCCGTGATGACCTGGTGGGTCGCCCCGCTGAGCAAACGGAGCATGCGCGCGGAGTCCCGGTCGTCCGCGGGCTTGCCGAGCAGTTCGCCGCCCGGCGCGGCAACAACCGTATCCGCGCCGAGTGAGACCACATCGGGCTCGCTCTGCGCGGCAAAAGCTGCCTCGGCCTTGGTGCGCGCCAGCCGCAAGGCCAGCGCAACCGCGTTCTCATCGGGCATGGCTGTTTCGTCGATCGCAGCCGCGTACACCTCAAAGCGGAAGCCCGCCTGTTGGAGCAGCTCGCGGCGTCGCGGGGAAGCAGAAGCCAGCAGCAAACGCGGCGGCGTTTCGACTGGCACGGCCTAGTACCCCGCCGGAGCCGCTAGCCCGGAGCGCAGGCCATCGGGTGCGGCCAGGCCCCAGGCCATAGCGGGTGTATTGTGCGCCAGGCCTACGCGGCCCTGCGCGTCCATCAGGATGATGCCGCCATAGCCGCCCAGGCGCGCAAACAGATACTCGATCGCGTCGACAGCAGCCTCCTGTGGGGTCGCGCCGGCACCGACGCGGTCCACCGCCCACTTGCCCAGCACGAGCTTCATGATCGGTTCGCCCCAGCCTGTCAGCGACGCGGCCGCGCTCCTGTTGTCGGCATAGCAGCCGCACCCGATCAGCGATGAATCGCCGACGCGGCCCGGCGCTTTGTTGAGTGTGCCGCCTGTCGAAGTCCCGGCCGCGAGATTGCCGTGGACGTCGAGCGCCACAGCCCCGACTGTGTCGTGAGAGTGCAAAGCCTCGCCGGCGAAGGTGGCGTCCGGCAGCCCGGCCTGTTCCCTCGCTTGCGCTTCGCGCAGATTGTTCTCTTCCCGTGGAATGACGAGTTCGCGATTGCCGATGAGCGGCATTCCATGCGAGGCTGCGAACGCCTCGGCACCGGCGCCGACAAAGTACACGTGCGGGCTTTGCTCCAGCACCAGCCGCGCGGCCTGGATCGGGTTGCGCAGCCGCTCCACGCAGGCAACACCGCCCGCTCGCAGCGTTGCGCCGTCCATCAGCAGGGCGTCGAGCTGCACCCGTCCGTCGCGGGTCAGGAATGCGCCGCAGCCGGCATCGAAGGTTTCGTCATCTTCGAGCAGCGTGATGGCGGCCGTGACCGCCTCGATCGCGCTCGCTCCACCCTCCAGCAGCGCGTATCCATGCTGGAGCGCAGCGCGAATGCCGGCCTCGTGCGCGGCGCGCATGCTCTCGGGAATGGCCCAGGCGCCCCCGTGCAGCAGAAGCAGCGGCTGGTTCTCGGCGCGTGTCTCAGGCATGATTAACGGTCAAGCGGGGGAGGGACCGCGCTCATTTTCCTGGTCATCTCATAGGTGTAAGCGATGCGATGAATAACGGTGATGGTCGACAAAATGGCCAGCACCCACAACACCGGGGCCATCACGCCCCAGCGCGCGAACAGGGCTCCGATCAGCACCAGCACAATGCGCTCAGGCCGCTCCAGAAAGCCGACCTTGCACCTGCCGATCAGGGCTTCGGCGCGTGCGCGCGTGTAGCTCACCAGCAAGGAGGTAACCATGACAAACGCAACCAGGCCGACATAGAAAAAGCGATTGCCGCGCGCGTAATACACCAGCAGGCCGAAAAACAAGGCGACATCGGAGTAGCGGTCGATGACCGAGTCAAAAAACGCGCCGAAGACCGTGACCTGGTTGGTCTGCCGCGCGACCCGGCCGTCCACCATGTCGAAGATGCCCGCGCCGATGATCACCAGGCCCGCGTACAGGAACATACGAACGAAGTTATCCTCGTTGGCGTAGCCGAACAGCAGGGCCGCCCCGCTGTTGATCAGCAGGCCGATGAAGGTCAGCACGTTCGGTGAAATGCGCGTCAAGGCCAAGCCGTTGACGATCGCCTGCAGCAGGACGCCGCAGGCGCGGCCGAAAGCGCCCGTCCATGTGCGTTTTTGCGCCATCGTGTGCGGTGAGGATACCGTGACTGGGGTCAGGGGCGGGCGGGAAGCGCGACTTAACGGTTCGCGGAGACTTCGGGGCATCGGTTCTCTCCCTGCTCGCTCAAACGCAGGCCGCTGGTTAGTCGACTGAATCG
>CAXTMW010000216.1:305-5365 GCA_964245455.1 uncultured Acidobacteriaceae bacterium | reverse complement strand
CTCGCGCTCCGGCACGACGATTCTGCTTGCAGCCGCGCTGGAAGGCCGCCGCCTGGTGTTTTCTGTTCGCGACGAAGGCTTCGGTATTGATGCGTCCGAGATTACGCTGATCTTTGACCGTTTCTACCGCGCCAAGCGCGAAAGCGATACGGTGCCGGGCACGGGCATGGGCCTGGCTATCAGCCGCGCCATCGCTGAAGCACACGGCGGCACGCTGGAGGTGGAAAGCACGCTGGGCGTGGGCTCTGTATTCCGGTTCGCGCTGCCGCTACCTGGTAAGTCGCTCGTGTAGAGGCGCGAACCGCGTGCTAGCATCCGTTCCATGCTTCGCGAAGCTGCGCTTTCCACTGCCGTTCTCGCTCTTACATTGCCTTCTGCGTCGGCGCTGGCGCAAAGCAGCCCACAGGGAGCAAAGCCCACCGTGCTCCACGCGGCGCACCTGCTGGACGTGCGCGCGGGTACGCTCGTTTCGCCGGGCGAGGTGCTGGTGGAAGGCGAGCGCATCACGGCGGCGGGCGCGAGCGTGCCGCATCCGGCAGGTGCAGTTATTGTAGATCTGGGCAACGCGACGCTGATGCCCGGCTTGATCGACGCGCACGTGCACCTCTTCCTTCACCCTGGAGCCGAGGACTCGCAAACTGTCACTGAGTCGGTGCCCAAACGCACCATCCTCGCGGAGATCGCCGCCCGCGAAGACCTCCTGGCCGGCTTTACCGCCGAGCGCGACATGGGCACCGAAGGTGCGGGCTCCGCGGACACGGCGGTGCGGAACGCAATCGACGCAGGGCTGATCCCCGGCCCGCGCATGCGCGTAAGCGGCAACGCAATCAGCATCACCGGCGGCCATGAAGACGCGCTCGACTACAACCCCGCGGAGCACATCTCCTCGAACGCGACCTACGCCGACTCTGCCGACGAGATTGTCCACGTCATGCGTGAGCAGATGAAATAGTGTGCCGACTTAACGAAAATCTACCAGACCGGCGCGGAATCCATCGAGGACGGCCGGCTCACAACGCCCTACCAGTACACGGAGGCCGAGCTCGCGACCGCAGTGGCAGAAGCGCACCGCCGGGGCACCCGCATCGGCGTCCACTGCACCACCGACCCCGGCGCGCTCTATGCGGTTCGGGCCGGCGTCAACTCCATCGACCACGCCTACCAGCTCAGCCCGGAAACCATGCAGCTGATGCGGCAAAAGCAGATCCCCGCCGTGCCCACCTTCGCGATCACGGAGTACTTCGCCGAGCACGCCGCAAGCCCTGCCGCCGCCGAGCGCGAGCGCACGCTCCAGGCGCTGCATGCCGCCGAGTTCAAGAAGCAGCTCGCCGCCGGAGTCCCCATGGCCGTCGGCTCCGACGTGGGCCCGTTCCCGCACGGCACGCAGGCTCGGGAGTTTGAGCTGATGGTGCAATATGGCATGGCTGCCCCCGACGTGCTCCGCGCTGACCTGCTGAATGGAGCAAAACTGCTCGGCTGGGAAGGCCGGCTCGGCGAGCTGCGGCCCGGCTACTACGCCGACGTGATCGCGGTTGACGGCAACCCGCTCACCAATATCAACGCTCTCGAGAAAGTTAAGTTCGTGATGAAGGGCGGAGCCGTTCTCAAATCACCAGGCGCATCTGTAACTGCAATGAATGCAGGAGCCGGCACGCCTGCCGTTGGAGGACAGCCATGAAAACCTATTGGGTGGCACTGGCAGCTATGCTCCTCACCTCGCTTTCCGTACCCGAAGCCGCAAAAGCGCAAGCGCTTGCCCCGCCGCCCGTCCCGCACAGATGGGCGATTGTGATGCACGGCGGCGCGGGCGTCATCGAGCGCTCCTCCATGACGCCCGAAGCCGAGCGCGACTATCGCGCCGGCATGGAGGAAGCCATCACGGCCGCCGGCGCCGCGCTCGACAAGGGAGGTTCCGCGACCGATGCGGTCCTCGCCGCGATCGAGCTGCTCGAGGACAATCCGATGTTCAACGCGGGCCGCGGCGCGGTGTTTGCGGCCGACGGCACCAACCAGCTCGACGCGGCCATTATGGATGGCGCAACGCTGAAGGCCGGCGCGGTCGCGGACGTCCAACGCACCCGGCACCCCATTGCGCTAGCCCGTGCTGTCATGGACCAATCACAGAACGTCATGATGATCGGCGCCGGCGCGGATGCGTTTGCCGCGCACGTCGGGCTCCAACAGGAGCCGCCAAGCTTCTTCTTCACCGAGCGGCGCTGGCAGGCGCTCGAAAAAGAGCTCAAGGCGAAAGGCTTGCCGGTGCCTCAACGGCCGGCAGGCGCGCCGCCCGCGCCGGCAACGCCGCTCACTTTCCTGGAGCAGCCGGACGCGCATAAGTACGGCACCGTCGGGATTGCCGTGCTCGACACCCGTGGCAACATTGCTGCCGGGACCTCCACCGGCGGCGTTACGGCGAAGCAGTGGAACCGGGTCGGCGACTCGCCCGTAATCGGCGCGGGCACCTACGCCTCCAACAGCTCCTGCGCGGTGTCGGCCACCGGTACCGGCGAGTACTTCATCCGGCTTACAGTCGCGCGCACCATCTGTGCCCTGGTTGAGTACAAGCACATGCCGCTGCAGGCTGCGGTCGATGACGTGGTGCAGAAACAGTTGCCGGCGATCCACGGCGACGGCGGCGTCATCGCAATTACGCCCGACGGGCAGATGGCGTGGAGCTTCAACACGCCCGGCATGTTCCGGGCGAAGCTGCGGCAGGGCGGCAAGCCGCAGATCGGTATTTATCGCGACGAGCCATGAGTGCGAGATCTTCGAGGCGCGCTGTGTGAAATTTCTGTGTACAGCTTTCTCGCTCCGCGCGTCCACGTATGGTGAGGGGTATGCCGTTCCGCTTTGCGTTGCTCGTTGCCGTTCTGCTCCCCATCGTTTCCGCGATTGCGGAGGCGCAAAGCTCATCCGAAATCGACCTGCCCAGCAGCAAGCAGGAGGGGCGCACCCTGCCCGGCTCGCCTTCGAAAATCAACAGCCTTCCCATGTCGATGGTGCTTTCGCCCGACGGCCGATACGCGGCCACGCTGAACGGCGGCTATGGCACGGCGGAGTCGAACTACGACGAATCGGTGTTGATCGTCGACTTGCAGACGGGCAAGCAGGTTGACTTTCCGGACGCGCGTACCGCCCCGCGCAGCGCACACCAGACGCTCTACCAGGGCCTGGCATGGAGCCTCGACGGCAAGCACCTATATGCAAGCCTCGCCTCCTTAACCGCGCCGGAGGGCGGGGCCGGCAGTGAAAACGGCGACGCGACCGGCAACGCCATCGCCGTATACAGCTTCGCTGAGGGCAGGCTCACGCCCGAGCGCCTCATCCCGATCCCGCTACAGACGCTCGCCGCCGGCAAACAACAAGGCGTGCTCAAGCGTGCGATCCCGAGCGGTCTGGCCATCCCATATCCATCGGGCTTGTGCGTGGTCCCCGGTGCCAGTGGCGCAGAGATGCTGCTCGTCGCGGACGATCTTTCCGATGACGTGCTGCTGCTGGACCCGGCGTCCGGTAAGACCGTCACACGCTTCGATCTTTCAACCTCCAGCACCGTCCCTGCCGCGTACCCGATCACCGTGACGGCGACGCGCGACGGCAAGCGCGCCTTTGTCGCGCTGTGGAATGACTCTGCCGTGGCCGAGCTGGACCTTGTGAGCGGACACATTGCCGATCGCGTCGCGCTGCTCCCGCCGCGTACACCGGTTTCTGCCGGATCGCACCCCGCCGCGCTGGCGTTGAGCCCCGACGAAAAGCAGCTCTACGTCGCGCTGGCGAACCGCGACATGGTCGCGGCAGTTGAGATGAACGAGAAAGGCAAAGCGCCGCTCAAGGTCGCCGGCTATTTCGATGCCAAGCTCCCAGGCCAGACCTACTTCGGTGCCGTGCCGGATGCGCTCGCCGTCTCATCGGACGGCAAGCGGCTCTTTGTCGCCAACGCGAGCTCGGACGCGGTCGCGGTCTATGACGCGCATGCGGCGAAGCACGGGCCGGAGAAAGCAGCGCGCCCTGTCGGATTCATCCCGACCGGCTGGTATCCGACAGCCCTGGTCGCGACGCCGACCGAGCTTCTGATCGCCACCGCGAAAGGGCAGGGCACCGGCCCCAATAACATGCCGCAACGGAATGCTCCGGCAAGCAATGCGCGCCGCGACCGCACCTACATCGGCACGCTGCTTTATGGCTCCTTCGCGCGCGTCCCACTGGCTGGCCTGGACGCGCAGCTCGCCGCCATGACCGAAGAGGTCGTTACCGACAACCGCATGAAAGCCGCTGCCGAGACGATCCCATTCCACGGCGGCACGAACCCGATCCACCACATCATTTACATCATCAAGGAAAACCGTACCTACGATCAGATCCTGGGCGATGAGCCTGCCGCGAACGGCGACCCGAGGCTGACTATGTACGGCCGCGCCGTCACGCCCAATGAGCACAAGCTCGCTGAGCAGTTCGGCATCTTGGACAACTTCTTCGACTCGGCCGAGGTATCAGGCGACGGCCACGTCTGGTCGAACGCCGCTATTACGTCGGACTACACCGAGAAAACCTGGCAGCAAAGCTACCGCGGCGGCGAGCGCATGTACGACTTTGAAGGCGTGGTTTCCGGAGGCTACCCGCTGCTGCAGGGCATTCCGGACGTGAACGAGCCGGCCGGCGGCTATCTATGGACCAACCTGGCCGCGCACGGCAAAACGCTCTACCACTTCGGCGAGTACATCTCCACGAAGTTCTGTGTCGAGAAGGCGCCCATCACGAAGCAGCAGTCGCCCACCGAAGGCACGCCCGAACCGACTACCACCGACTGCCCGCGCGCCGCGATTCACAAAGGCGAGGCCATCCCGGCCAACTACGGCGGCGGCACGAGCTCGTATCCCTGGGCGATCCCGATCATTGCCACCAATACTGCGACAAAACCCGAGCTGCAGGGGCACTTCGACCTCGCCTTCCCGGACTTTCAGATCACGTTTCCCGACCAGTTGCGGGTAGAGGAGTTCCTGACGAAGTTCAACGGCTGGGTGGCCGCGCGGCAGGCCGGCAAGGACACCATGCCGGACTTTATC
>CAXTMW010000216.1:0-260 GCA_964245455.1 uncultured Acidobacteriaceae bacterium | reverse complement strand
GGCACGCGCCCCGGCATGCCGCGGCCCGCGGCGTCGGTCGCCGACAACGACCTCGCGGTCGGCCGCGCGGTCGAGGCCGTATCGCACTCGGCTTACTGGGATGACACCGCGTTTTTTATCCTTGAGGACGACGCGCAGGACGGCGCCGATCACGTCGACGCGCACCGCAGCATCTCGCTCGTGATCAGCCGCTATGCGCCGCGGCCGTCTGCTGAACCAGGCAAGGCGGCGACGCCATTTGTCGACCACCGCTTCTACAC
>CAXTMW010000215.1:0-5372 GCA_964245455.1 uncultured Acidobacteriaceae bacterium | reverse complement strand
AACTATCGTGGGCAACTACCTGCGCCGTATCGGGCCCATGCCGGGGGTCTCCGAACAGTTCATCGTGCCGGTTGAAGCGGCGCACCAGATCGTTCTGCGCGACGGCTCCGAGATACCGGTTCCCGAAACGTCCATCCTGTGTTTGTGCCACTGGCAGCCGCCGGCGGTGGGTCGGGCCGCATTGACCGTGGTGCTTGTGCACGGGCTCGAAGGGTCCGCCAGTTCCGGATACATTCTCGGCAACGCGGCGCGCCTGTGGGCTGCCGGGTGCAACGTCGTCCGCATGAACATGCGCTCCTGCGGCGGCTCTGACGCACTCGCCCCGACAATTTACCACTCCGGCCGGTCCGAGGACCTCGCAGGCCTGGTGCAGGCGCTGTGCCGCCGAGGCTTCGAGCGGCTCGCGCTGGTCGGCTACTCGATGGGCGGCAACCTTGTTTTGAAGTACGCGGGCGAGCTTTCCCGCTTGCCGCTAGCAGCGCGCCCACGCGAGTTGTGCGCAGTTGCGGGCGTGTCGCCCCTGCTCGACCTCGCGCCATCCTCTGCAGCGCTGCACCTGCCGTCCAACCGCTTCTACGAAGCGCGGTTTCTTCGCGCGATGAAGCGCCGCCTGCGCGACAAGGCCCGGCGTTTCCCGGAGCTCTACGCGCCGCTTGCAGCGGAAGGCGTGTACGACCGCATTCGATCGCTGCGCGATTTCGACGGCGAGATCGTTGCCCGCTTCGGCGGTTTCCACGACGCGGACGACTACTACGAGCAGGTGCGCTCCTCGCGCTTCGCCGGCAGCTTTGCCTTGCCGACCTTGATTCTCCATGCGGAGGACGATCCTTTCATCCGCACGCTTCCCGGCACCACGGCCGCGCTGTTTGGGAACCCTCACGTCCGCTGCGTGGAAACGGCGCACGGGGGTCACTGCGCCTTTCTTGCTGACCCGGTCGGTGCCGACCAGGGCCGCTGGGCCGAGGAAACCCTCGCCGGCTGGCTCACCGACGTGTGCGCGGCGTGAGCAACGCATGATCGCCGACTGGACAGTGGAGGCGGGGTCGGATAGCCCGTCAATCGATGTGCCGTGGGACGGGTACGTGGACCTGCACTGGTCTTGGCGGTCTATCGCGAACACGGAGGCGGATGACGAATACCGCGCGTTTCGAAAAGCTGAGAAGCTGCCCGAGGTCCGCGCATACCCCGAGTTGCGGTCCATCCTGCGCATGGCAAATGGAGTGAAAGCGCTCACCTCCAAGATGGATGTATTTCAGCTGCACCGCGACGAGGTAGATCCCGAGCTTGCGGAGCTGTTCCCCGCGGAGCAGACTGCTTTCGGCCTCGGCAGTTATCTGGACTGCTTCACAGAGGAAGGTCGGTGGTTTCAGCGTGACATCGCCCCCTACGAGCGGGTCGCGCGAGCGACGAGCGACTACCTGCACCTGCTGCCTGCCCTTGCCGGAGGCGTTGAAACCGTGATCCGTCCGGCCCGGTTGTATGATGAGGAGGCTTTTGGGTGGACGCTGTACGCGTTCGGCTTTGGCCGGACCGCTCTGGAAGCACGCGCGGTTTGGAGCCGGGTTCTGCACAGAGCCGTCTGGAGCTTTCAGCTCAGGTTCGCTTCAGAGCTGCATGCGCTTCAGCAATCGACACATACGCGGGCGAGTAGCTCAATTGGATAGAGCACCGGCCTTCTAAGCCGGGGGTTGCAGGTTCGATCCCTGCCTCGCCTACCACGCCGGACGATTGAGCAAGGAATACGGACGAGCGACATAGATCGTATCGCTCCCACGCTTCATCTTGCTAGAACAGGACGCGAATGCGCCCCAGTTCACAAAGTGAAGGAAACCCCCATGCGTATCTTTCTCACCGGCGCTACCGGTTTTATCGGCTCCGCCATTGTTCCGGAACTTTTCCACGCAGGTCATCAGGTCCTTGGACTGACGCGGTCGGATGCGGGAGCCCAGTCGCTCATCGCCACCGGCGCGGAAGCGCATCGAGGCACTCTGGAAGACCTGGAAAGTCTGCGCAGCGGGGTGGCCAAGTCGGACGGCGTGATCCACTGTGCTTTTGATCATGACTTCTCGAACTTCGTGGCCAATTGCGAAAAGGACAGGCTCGCCATCGAGGCTCTCGGCGGAGCGCTCACCGGCTCGGACCGCCCCCTCGTCATCACCTCCGGTACTGGAATGGGGAATACGGTGCCGGGCCAACCCGCGACCGAAGACGCCTTCAATCCCGACCTACGCGGCAGGCGGCCACTTCGTGGCGGGTTTTACTTTGCCACTAAAACAACGGCAGCATGGCGACCGCGCGTCAGCAGGAAGTACACCACCGGCGTCACCACCAGGCTGAGCAGCAGCGAGATCAGTAGGCCGCCGATCACGGCGATGGCTAGAGGCTGCAGCATCTCAGAGCCCGCGCCCAGCGCGAACGCCAGGGGAAGCATGCCGCAGATGGCGGCGCTGGCTGTCATCAGGATCGGGCGCAGCCGCCGCCGGGCAGACTCAAACATCGCGTCGCGCGGGCTCATGCCGGCCGCGCGGAAACGCTCGTCTGCGTCGAGCAGCAGGATGCCGTTTTTCGCAACGATGCCGATTACCATAATCAGCCCCATAAAGCTGGAGACGTTGAAGGTGATGCCTGTAAGGAAGAGCGCTGCAATGACGCCGCTGGTGGAAAGAACAGAGGACGCAAGCACGGCGAGCGGCGCGGAAAAATTGCGGAACTCCACCAGAAGCACACCGAAGACAAGCGCCAGCGAAAGCAGAAGCACCCGCAGCAGGTCGGCAAAGGATTTCTGCTGCTCCTGGTAAGTGCCACCATACTCAACGCGCACGCTCGGGGGCAGGTGCATCGCCTCAACAGTGCGCTGGACCTTCGCCATGGCAGTGCCCAGGTCAGAGCCCTCAAGCCGCGCCGTGACGGTAACCAGCTGCTGCAGGTTCTCGCGCAGGATCTCATTCTGCGGCGGCAGATCGGTGACTGCGGCGAGCGAACCGAGTGTGGCCAGCTTGCCGGTCTGGCTGTTGAAAACCGTGTTCTCCATGGCTTCGAGCGAGGACCGTGTTTCCGGGCCCATGCGCACCCGCACTGTGTAGGGCCGGCCGTTGGCGATGACAGGCGTGGTGGCGGCGACCCCGTCGAGCATGGTGGTCGCGTCCTCGGCCACCTCGGTGGCGGTAAAGCCAAGCCGCGCGGACACCGAAGGATTGATCTGGAAGTTGGTGGCCGGTCCGGACACGGTGTTATCGATACCGTTTTGAATGTCGACGACGCCTGCGACCTTGCCGATGGCAGCGGCCACGCGCGGGCCGATACTTTGCAGCAGTGCGGGATCGGTCGAGAAGAGCTTGATCTGGATCGGCTGCGGCGCGTTCGACAGGTCGCCGATCATATCCTGCAGCACCTGCGTGAACTCGACGTCGAGCTCGGGCTCGGTCTTGTTGATCTGCTCGCGCAGCTCGGCGATGACCTCATCGATGCTGCGGGAGCGCTTCGCGCGCAGGCGCACGGTCATGTCGCCCGAATTCGCTTCTGTCACCGCGGCGAGGCCCATCTGCAGGCCGGTGCGGCGAGAGGTGCCGTCGACCTCGGGCGTGTTCTTGAGGATGCGTTCTACGTGGGTGAGAACGCGGTTGGTTTCCGCCAGCGACGAGCCCGCGGGCATGATGTAGTCGAGCACGAAGCTGCCTTCGTCCATGGCGGGCAGCAGGTCGGACCCGAGACCCTGGAAGCCCAGATAGGCAACGCAGATAAAGAGGCAGCACAGCACACCCAGTGCAAGCGGCCGCCGCAGAGCCGCGCCGAGCAGGCGGCCGTGCGCGTTGAGAACGCGACCGAGCAGCGGACCGGGTTTGGAGTGCTCCTGCGAGGCCTGGGCGCCCTTGCGGTGGCGCAGAAAGACAAGCGACAGCGCGGGTGTGAATGAGAGCGCGAGCGCAAGCGAGGTCAACAGCGCGACCGTCATGGTGATGGCAAGCGCGCGCAGAAAGCTGCCGGTCACGCCGGACACCGCGACCAGCGGCAAAAACACAACGACCGGCGTAAGCGTTGAGAAAACCAGCGGGCCGGTGATCTCGCGCAGCGCGAGACGGACCGCCTCCACCGGGCTTTCGCCCGCGTCCCGGTGCAGCACAATATTTTCGATCACGACGATGGCGTCATCGATGACGAGGCCAATGGCCGCCGCGAGCCCGCCGAGGGTCATCAGGTTGAAGCTTTCGCCGAGCAGCGTGAGGAAGAGAATTGTCACCGCGATGGTTACAGGAATCACCAGGCCCGCAACGACCGACGCGGCCGTGTCGCGCAGGAAAAGAAACAGGATGACGCAGGCCAGCAAAAGACCGATCAGGATCGCGTCGCGCACACTCGAGATGCTTTCGCGCACCAGGCCGGATTGATCGTAGAACGGGCTTAGGGTCACGCCGGGTGGAAGCGTCCTGCTGAGCTGCGCGACCTCTTTCTCGACCGCATCAGCAACGGCCACGGTGTTGCTGGAAGGCTGGCGGGCGATGGTGAGCAGGACCGACGGGCGGCCATTCGCGGTCACAACGGTGTACACCGGCAGGGTGCCCTGCTCCACGCGGGCCACATCGCTCACGCGCACGGGTACGCCGCTTGCGCCGTCCTTGACGGCCAGCTGCCCCAGCGCCGCGGCGTCGTGCGCCTGCGCGCCGACGAGGCCGAGAATGAGCTGGTGGTTGGCCTCGTACAGTCCGGGCGAGTCGATCGTGTTTGAGCTGTCAATCGAGTTGACGAGGTCCAGGACGGTAACGCCCGCGGTCTGCATCCGCGCCATGTTCGGGACCAGATGGAACTCGGGCACCTGCCCGCCCTGCACCGTGACCGTGCGCACGCCCGCGACGCGGTTGAGCGGCGGCTTGAGCTGGTAGGTCGCAAGCTCCCACAACGCGGTCTGCGACAGGGTGCTTGAGTCGAGGCTGTAGCCGAGGATGGGAAACGTCGCAAAGGTCAGCCGGTTGGTCGTGATCACCGCGGTTGCAGGCAAAGTCTGGCGCATCTTGCCGAGCTCGGCATTGACCAGCTGCAACGCCTGCGCCATGTCGGTGTTCCAGGCGAAGAAAAGGCTCACCTCCGCAGTGCCCCGGCTGGTCGTCGAGCGCACTGTCTCCAGTCCGGGAACAGCATTCATCGCGTCCTCGATCGGCTTGGTCACGGTGACCTGCATCTGCTCGACCGGCATCACGCCGTTGTCGATGCCGATAACGACGCGCGGGAAGTTCGTGTCGGGGAAGACCGAGATGGGCAGCTGCAGTGCGAGATACAGCCCGGCGACGGTGAGCACGGCGAGAAAGAAAAAGATAGGCGCGCGAAAGCGGCTGATCCAGAGCTCGCTTTCCGGCAGATGGGGGCGGGTGGGCTCAGGC
>CAXTMW010000214.1:0-5430 GCA_964245455.1 uncultured Acidobacteriaceae bacterium | reverse complement strand
ATACAGGGTGTGGTCTCTCCGAAGGTCGATGCGAACGACTATCCGCCCGCTTCGCCGAACAGCTTCTTCACGCTTACCCCGACGACCGCGTTTATGGTGGCGACCGATCAGGTCATCTCCGGGCCGGCGCTTGGGCCGGTGCGCACGCCGCAGCAGGTCCTCGGCATCGTGTACGGCGTTTCCACTGCCGCCACAACCGTTCCTCCCGCGGGCTATACATCGGGCGGGTTCTTCCCGAAGGGTTTGAACGGCAACGTCAAGTCGACCTAGCCCGCTTTCGCGCGCAGCCGGCGCAGCAGCCTGCGAACGCAGGCGCTGTTGGTCATTACGCACTTCGAATCGAGCGACGGAGAGAGATCCAGATGAACTACACCGAAGAAGCACAGCAGAACGCAGCACAGCAGGAAACCGGCCTCCTGGCCGGCATGGGGCGCAGCCTCAATCGGCGCCGGTTTCTCCAGGCGGCCGGCATCACCGCGGGCGCGGTCACCACGGTCGGCCTCGCAGGATGCACCGGCGTGGTAGGCGTGGATCCAACGCCGGGTCCGGCGCCTTCGATCGGCGACGTACTTAACTTTGCGTTAAACCTCGAGTACTTCGAGGCCTCCTACTACCTTTACGTCACCACCGGCAGCGGTCTGCAGGCTGCCGACATGGGCCCCAACCCGGGCACGGTGAAAGGGTTTGCGAAAATCAATTTCACCGACCCGAACGTAGCCGCGCTGGCCACCCAGCTGGCTGCCGATGAGCAGGCGCACGTACGGTTTATCCGCGCCGGCCTGGCGGCCTTTAACCTGCCGGTCGTTTCCATGCCTTCGCTCGACCTGACAGCGGGCGGCATTCCGACGAACGACGCCACTTTCCTGGCTTCGGCTCGTGGGTTTGAGACGGTAGGCACCAGCGCCTACGAAGGCGGCGTTGCTTTCCTGTCGCAGGCCATCCCTGCCGTAAACTATGCTGCTCTTATCCACATCGCCGAGGGCGAGCACGAGGCGGTGCTTCGTCAGTTCTGCATCGCCAAGGGCATCACTTCACCGGCTGTCGACCAGTTTGATCACCCTCCCGTGCTGGGCGCGCAAACCATCTTCAACACCAGCCCGGTTACCGGCCTCAACACGGCGCGCAATGCGTCGGAAGTGCTGCAGGTCTTGTACGCGGCACCGGGAAAGACCGGCGTTTCTTCCGGCGGCTTTTTCCCGAATGGGCTCAACGGCACCATCAAAACCACCTAGTCTCCCGAACATGCAGCAAACAGAAAAGCCCGGCGCAAGCCGGGCCTTTCTGTTTGCAACCATCGCAGCCGCGCTTACGCGTTCGCGGTCTGGCAGAACTCCTGAAATGCCCGCTGCAGCTCGCCGCCGATCGCCTGCGCAGTGTTTGCCTCGATGGCGTAGCGCTGCATCAGGTACACCAGCTCTCCATCGCGCAGAATGGCAATGGCGGGCGAGGTCGGCGGGTTTGCGCCGAAATAGCCGCGCGCCTTTTCGGTCGCGTCGCGGTCCTGCCCGGCAAACACGGTCACCGCATGATCCGGCTTGACCGTGCCCTGCAAAGCCAGGCGAACGCCGGGGCGCATCTTGTCGGCAGCGCAGCCGCAGATCGAGTTCACGACGACCATCGTGGTGCCCGGACGAGCCAGGGCCGCATCGACCTCTTCGCTCGTGCGTGCTTCTTCAATGCCCACCCGCGTCAGTTCTTCCCGCATCGGGATGACCATAATCTCTGGGTACATACGTGTCTCCTCTCGAGAGAGGGCCTGCGCTCAGGTGGCCGCGGCCGCAACTCTATTGTAACCGTCGAGGCCGTGCGGCCTCGCGCGATCGAGGCCCAGGCGCGGTACCCTGAGGATGCATGACGACCACCCTTCCTTCGCAGCAAACACCCGAGACGTCCGCACTCGCCGTGGAAGAGCATGTGCCGCTCGCGCCGCTGACTACCTTCGGTATCGGCGGCGCGGCACGCTGGTTTAGCTCTGTTACGAACGAGGCGGAGCTTCGGGTTGCATGCGCCTGGGCCGTTGAGCGGCGCCTGCCTGTCTTTGTCCTTGGCGGTGGCAGCAACGTGCTGGTCTCGGACGCCGGTTTTCCGGGCCTCGTTTTAAGGATGGCCTTGCTGGGAGTGGAAGAAGAACATCGCGGGGGCAAACGGCTCTTCACCGTTGCCGCCGGGGAAGACTGGGACGCGCTGGTGACGCGCACCGTGGAGCAGAACTGCGCCGGCATGGAGTGCCTCGCCGGGATCCCGGGCACGGTCGGCGGCACTCCGGTGCAGAACGTAGGCGCGTATGGGCAGGAGGTCGCCGATACCATCACCGAAGTTCGCTGTTTCGACCGCGTCACGGGTGAGTTCGTAGTGTTTTCCGCTGAGGCTTGCGGTTTTGCGTATCGGCAGAGCCGCTTGAATCGCCCACCGGATCGCGACCGCTACATCGTGACGGGGGTGCAGTTCGCGCTCGCTCCCGGCGGCGCGCCGTCGCTCGCCTACGCTGACCTCCAGCGCGCGTTTGCCGACCGCGGGGAGCGTCCGAGCCTTGCCGAGGTCGCCGATGCGGTCCGCGCCATTCGGCGAGCAAAGGGGATGGTGATCGACCCTGGACCACTGGCGGATCGTGATCCGGATACGCGCAGCGCGGGGTCATTTTTCAAGAATCCGATCGTGTCGGCCGCGCTGTACGAAGCGGTTGCGGGCTCGGTAGCGCCATCGAAGGCGCCGAGCTACCCGGCATCTCCAGCCCCGGACGGAAGCCCGCAGGTGAAGCTGCCGGCAGCCTGGCTGCTGGAGCAGGCCGGCTTTCCGAAGGGTTACGAGGTCGGCGGAGCCGCCGTGTCCGCAAAACACACGCTGGCGCTGACCAATCACAGCGGGCACGCTTCCGCAGCGGAGATCCTGCACCTCCAGGACACGCTCGCCGCCGGCGTCTTTCGACGCTTTGGCGTGGTGCTGGAGCGGGAGCCGCTCTTTATCGGTGCTCCACCGGGCGTTGCAACGGATGCTCCTGAGTTCGCAGCTGATCCAGCGCAAGCGCCCGCTCGCTGAGGAGCATTGCTGCCGGCGACCCGGTGCCGATGACCTGACCGGCATCCATGCGAATTACGGTCTCGGCGTGCGTCCACACCTCGCCGGCATCGTGCGACACCAGCAGCGTCGCGATGCCGCGCGCATGCAGGTACGGCTCCAGTGCCCGCCAGATCGCGGCTTTGGCCAGCGCATCGAGCGCGCTGAAGGGCTCATCAAGCAGAAGCAGCTTGGGCTCGGGTGCAAGCGCGCGAGCCAGCGCCACGCGCTGCTGCTCGCCGCCGGAAAGCCGGGCCGGGCGTCTGTCGGCCAGCGCATGAAGGCCAAACAGGGCCGACAGCTCCCGAACGCGCTCTGCCTGAATGGTATGCGGCAGGCTCCTGAGCCCAAACAGAAGATTGTCTGTAACGGATAGGTGCGGGAACAGCGCCGGGCTTTGCGCAACCAGGCCTATCCCGCGCACGCCGGGCGCGAGCAGCAGCGCCCGCCCACTGTCGGTGAGCACCCGGCCGTCAAGCACGACCGTGCCCTGGTCGGGACGCAGCAGCCCGGCGAGAATGCGCAGCAGCGTGCTCTTGCCTGAGCCAGATGGGCCGAACAGCGCAAGCCGGTCGCAGTTGCTGGCGAAGCTCGCCTGCAGCCGCAGGGAGCCCGCGCGGTGCGCGACCTCGACGGCTAGCTGCCGGCTCACGTGTTCCGCGCCAGGCGGAGCGAGCGGTTGCTGAAGCTGTACAGCCCGGTAAGCGCAAACAGCGAAGCCGCAAGCAGCAGCAGCGCGGTGCGGTTGGCCGCCGCGTACTGAAAGCTTTGCACCTGGTCGAGCAGCGCGATCGACAGCGTACGGGTGGCGCCGGGGATATCGCCGCCGATCATCAACACAACGCCGAACTCCCCGACCGTATGCGCAAAGGCCAGCAGCGCGCTGGCCAGCAACCCCCGTCGGGAAAGCGGCAGCACCACGCGTGTGAGCGTGCCGAGGCGGCTTGCGCCGAGCAGCTGCGCGGCTTCCAGCAGCTCGCGCGGCACCTGGGCAAAACCGGCAACTAGCGGCTGCAGCGCAAACGGCAGGCTGTATACGAGCGAGCCCAGCAGCAGGCCCTCAAACGAGAAGGCGAGCGGGTGCCCGAGCAGCGCGGCGCAGCCACGCCCAAAGGCCGTCCGGGGCCCCAGCAGCACCAGCAGGTAGTAGCCGAGCACGGTCGGCGGCAGTACCAGAGGTACCATCGCGATCGCCTCGACCAACGGCCGCCAGCGGGAGCCGCCCAGCACCAGCCAGCCCGCCAGCGGCACTGCCACGCCCAGCAGCAGCAGGGCGGTGAGTGCGGAAAGGCGCAGAGTCAGCAGCAACGCTTGCGTGTCGATCATTCGGTCCGGGTCAGCGCGGCGGCAGCAGGCCGCGCTGCGCCAGGAACTCGCGAATGGGAGGCGTGGCGAGAAACTGGAGCAGCCGTTCCGCGTCCGCCGCGTCGGCTCCGCGCTTCAAGACGACTGCTGCCTGAACAATGGGCGGGTACGTCGCCTCCGGCACGAAGACGTAGCTGCCGTCTGCCCGCAGGTTGGCTGTGCTTGCGCCGGTCAGCGAAAGAAAACCTACCTCCGCGTTCCCGGAATCGGCATACTGCGCTGCTTCGGCGATGTTGGAGGCGATGCGCAGCTTGGGCCCGAGCGCCGCAGACAGCTGCATGGCGGCGATGGCAGCCTGCGCGGCGCGGCCGTACGGGGCGTGCTCGGGATTCCCGATGGCGACAGACTTAAGCGCGGGGTCGCGCAGCACCGCAAGGGTGAGCGGGGCGCCCCCAAGCACCACGGCATCTTTGCGCGCCCACAAGACCAAGGTGCCGCGGGCGTACGGGACGGGCTTGGTTTCCGTCGCCAGACCCGCATCCACGACGCGTTGCGGGAAGCCGGTATCGGCGGCTAGGAACAGGTCAAACGGCGCGCCGTTCAGGATCTGCTGCGTCAGGGTTGCCGAGCTCTGGTAAGACGTCTCGGCGTGGACCCCAGTCGTCTGCTCGAAGCGCGCGAGTACCTCGGGGAGAAGAGGCTCAAGATCCGCCGCGGCCGCCACCCGCAGCAACTTCGCGCCGCCGCTCCCAGCCTGTGCGAGAGCGCTGGGAGCGAAACCGAGAAAGCTCAGGAGCAAACAGGCCAATCCCGCGTATTTCAGGTACGAAGCAAATTTCATAGTCGCAGCACCATCACTTCCGTTGCTTTCACCAGCGCAGCGACCGTTTCCCCCACGGCCAGGTGCAGCTCGCGCGCAGCGTCGGAGGTGATGATCGAGGTAAGCACCTGCCCTCCGATGGAGATTTTGACCTGCGCGAGAAGCCCGTCCAGCTTGAGTTCCACCACCCGGCCGACCAGCTGGTTTCGCCCCGAGATAGTGCGCATCATCTCGCGTTTCGGCGTTTCCGG
>CAXTMW010000213.1:879-5450 GCA_964245455.1 uncultured Acidobacteriaceae bacterium | reverse complement strand
GTTCAGGCCCGGTCCACCGGTCCGCCCGGGCCGTCGAATCGCCCTGCCAATCGCCCATGCCGCCCAAAGCAATACCAGGACACTGGCCGCGAATCCAAAAAGAAGAAAATGCATGCATGCAGGCAGAGCCATCAGCATAGCAAAGGCGTTTCGCGGCACTCCACATGCATCACGGCGATGCGGCTCGCCGGTCGTCCCCGGTACAATCTCTTCCGGGCGGCAGGCGCATCCCAGACGGGGCGTTCCGCTGTGCAGGCGAGCGTACGTCGTCAGCTGACGACGGTATCTGACGATGGGCAGGGAAGAGAAAAGCTATGGCGACTCCTATTAAGTTCGGCACCTCCGGTTGGCGCGCAATCGTTGCGGAAGAGTTCACCCTCGCCAATATTCGGCGCGCGGTTATGGGCATTGCGAAGTTTGTCGCCGCGGAGCCGGGCGGCCCGCATACTGTGCTGGTCGGGCGCGACCCACGCTTCCTGGGCGAAACCTTTGTCGCCGAGGCCGCGGGCATCCTGGCCGCGAACGGGGTCACTCCGCGCGTCATTTCCGAGCCTGCGCCGACCCCGGCCATCGCCTACGCGGTTCGCAAACAGGGCCTTGCCGGCGCCATCAACTTCACCGCATCGCACAATCCTCCGGAATACAACGGCATTAAGTTTTCGACCGCCGACGGCGCGCCTGCGCTACCCGAGACGACAGGCAAGATCGAAGCCGCGATCCCCGCGCTCGGCGAGGAAGCCGTTCCGGCGGCGCCCCAGCGCGCGTGGGAGGAAACCGATGTCAAGGAGGTCTACCTGAACCGCATCGCGGAGCTGGTCGATCTTGAGGTCATCCAGAAGTCCGGCATCAAGGTTGTGTTCGATCCGTTCTGGGGTGCGGCCCGCGGCTACAGCTCCGACCTGCTCCGAGACCACAAAATCTCGGTAGAAACCGTGCACGATTACCGCGATGTGCTGTTCGGCGGCCATGCGCCCGAGCCCGACGGCGAGCTGCTGGACGACTGCCGCGCCAAAATGCGGGAGATCAACGCGGCGATCGGCATCGCCACCGACGGTGATGCAGACCGATTCGGCATTGTGGACGAGGACGGCACCTTTATCCAGCCGAACTACATCATCGCGCTCTTATTTGAGTACCTGATGGAAACACGTGGCTGGAAGAACGGCGTCGCCAAGTCGGTTGCGACCACGAACCTAATCAATGCGATCGCCGAGAAGAACGGGGTGCCGCTCTATGAAACGCCGGTCGGCTTCAAGTACATCGGCGAGCTCATCAATGCCGACAAGATCGCGATCGGCGGCGAGGAAAGCGCGGGGCTGACCATCCGCGGACACGTGCCGGAGAAGGACGGCGTGCTGGCCGGCCTGCTGATTGCCGAGATGGTCGCGCGCCGCGGCAAGAGCCTCGGGACGCAGCTGCAGGAGCTGTTTGCCGAAGTAGGTTCCTTCTACCCGCATCGTGAAAACTTCCGCTTGACCCCGGAGGTGAAGACCAAGTTCACTGAGAAGGTCAAGGGTGACCCCACGGAGCTGGGCGGCCGCAAGGTCGCGAGCATTGTCCGGACCGACGGGCTCAAGCTGATTCTCGACGACGGTTCCTGGGTCTGCTACCGGCTTTCCGGCACCGAGCCGGTGGTGCGGGTGTACACCGAGGTGCGGCGCGAAGAGGATAGTGCACGATTGAGCGAGGCCGCCAAGGCGTGGGTCATGAACTAAGACATGGAGTAAGGGCGGCTCTGGGCTGAACAGGGAACACATGGCACAGCGAGGGAACAATCCGGCGTTGCAGGTTGCGGCCCTCGTCGTGCGGAGCCGTCGGCTGCTCGCGACCGCGTTTGCGCTGGTGATTGCATTGCTGTGCGCCTGGCACGCTTTTTTCGGGCAGAACGGCATCACCGCCTACGCGCAGAAGCGCAGCGAAGACCAGGCGCTGCGGTCCCGTATCGACAAGCTCGCCGAGCAGAACCGGCTTCTGACCGAACACGTTGAACAGCTCAGGTCTGATCCCGACGCGATCGAGCTCGAAGCACGGGAGCGCCTGCACTACACGCGCAAGGGCGAGGTCATCTACACGCTCAACCTGCCCCCCGCTCCGCACGGGCGTTAACCGGCCTCTCCACTCCCGTCAACATGCACTCCGCCCGCGGGGTGCAAGCTACCCCACTCGGCCCGATATCCTCACGGGAGGGGTAGTCGCGACCGCATGAGCCTGTTCACAGAAGAGATCGCCAAAGCCGCGCCGAACGCCCAGGACGTGAAACACCGGCGCTGGATCTACGTGCCCTACGACCGCCTAACCGACGAAGTGGGGCCGATGACCGAGCAGCCGGCTGAGGAAACCGGCATCGTGATGATGGAAGCGCTCGCCAAAGCGAACCGGCGGACGTATCACAAGAAAAAGCTGATCCTGATCCTGGCCAGCCAGCGGCATTTCGCGCTGGAGCAGGCAGCGCGCGGGGTCAAGGTCGCCTACATGTTCACGCCGGGCATCTTCGCCGATGGACTCCTCGACGCCAGGAATCAATACGGGCTGCCGCGCCTGACCATCATGGACCCGGCTGAGCGCGAGATGCGCCTCGACGTGGAGGATGCCGTCCGCCGCGGTATCGAGCTGGACACGGTGCCGGATGCGACCTGGCTTTCGACCAGCGAGGACTTCCGCAAGGTGTTTGGCGACGAGGGAGACGGCCCAGTCAGCAAGCACCACACCATGGATCGCTTTTACCGGTACATGCGCGAAAAAACCGGCTACCTGATGCGCAATGGCAAGCCCGAGGGCGGACAATTTTCCTTCGACGCCGACAACCGCAAAACCTATCGCGGCGACCCGCCCGTACCGAAGCGCCCCGGCTACCTGCCCGATGCAATTACGCAGGAGGCCATCGACACGGTCGAGCAGCTGTTTCCAAAGCACTTCGGCCGCGCGGAAGGATGGTACCTGCCGCTGAAGCGCACAGACATTCTGGCCTCCTGGACGTGGAGCCTCGAGCACCTGCTGCCCTTGTTTGGTCCGTACGAAGACGCCATGGCGTCGGTCGAGCCCGACATGTTCCACAGCAAGATGTCAGCTTTCGTCAACATCAGCCGGCTGCTGCCGGCGCGTGTTGTGCACGATGTGGTGGAGGCCGCAGGCAAGGGGCTAATCCCGCTCGCAAGCGCGGAAGGGTTTCTGCGGCAGATGCTGGGCTGGCGCGAGTTCATGCGCCACATCCACCGCGTGACCGATGGCTACCGTAACATTGCCGCGCCGGTGGAAGAAATGAGAGCAGAGCCGCGCCTGACAAAAAAGAAGCGCGAAGAAGCCAAGGCAACGCTCGAGCAGCAGCAACCGGCCAAAACCCCGGGCGACGATGCCGGCGCGCGGCCCTCGGCGCTGGGGGCGGCGCTGCCGCTGCCGGCCGCGTACTGGGGTGTGCCATCCGGCATGAACTGCCTCGACACGGTTGTGAAGCAGGTCATCGACGAAGGCTGGTCGCACCACATCACGCGCCTGATGGTCCTGAGCAACTTCGCCACGTTGTGCGGCTACTCGCCGCGCGAGCTGACCGACTGGTTCTGGATCGGCTACATCGATGCGTACGACTGGGTGGTAGAGCCGAACGTGCTGGGCATGGCGACCTACGGCGATGGCGGCATTACTGCAACTAAGCCTTATGTAAGCGGCGCTTCCTACATCCATCGCATGAGCGACTACTGCGGCGGCTGCCGATATAACCCGAAGCTTGCCGTCGGTGAAAATTCGTGCCCGTATACGGCGCTGTACTGGAGTTTTCTGGAGCGCAATGAGCCCCTGCTGGGGGGTAACTTCCGCATGAGCGTGCCGTACTCCATGCTACGGAAGAAATCGAGCGCCGAGCGGCAGGCTTTACGCGAGCGGGCCGACCGCTGCATACGCGAGTTGGCAAAAGCGACATACTAGTATTTGCCGCCGCCGCAGCCATCGCGTGGGGCAGGGAAGGATCGAGTGGAGAAAGACATTGTGATTGTAGGTGCGGGCCTGGCCGGGATGCGCTGCGCCGAGCTGCTGCAGCGGGCAGGGTTTGACACGCTGCTGCTGGAAGCAGCGGATGCGCCGGGCGGGCGCGTACGTACAGACATCGTCGACGGTTTTCACCTGGACCGCGGATTCCAGATCCTGCTGACGGCCTACCCGGAGACCAAGGCCGCGCTCAACTATCGCGCGCTCAAGCTGCGCAAGTTTTTGCCCGGCGCGCTGGTATGGCATGATGGGCGCTTTCATCGCTTCATCGATCCATGGCGCGAGCCGCTCAATGCCGGCAAGTTCCTCTTCGATGACGTAGTTACGTTTGGCGATAAATGGCGCATCGCGCTGCTGCGGGCGCGTGTAAGCCGCGGCGCACCGGCCACGCTGTTTCATCGGCCCGACCAGTCCACGCACCAGTTCCTGCGGGAGTTCGGCTTTTCCGCCAAGATGATCGACCGATTTTTCGCGCCGTTCTTCGGCGGTGTTTTTCTGGAGGCCGAGCTGCAAACCTCGGCCCGCTACTTCGAGTTTTTGTTCCGCATGTTCGCCGGTGGAGCCGCTGCTGTGCCGTCCGAAGGCATGGAGCG
>CAXTMW010000213.1:0-869 GCA_964245455.1 uncultured Acidobacteriaceae bacterium | reverse complement strand
GAGCGCATGCCCCAGCAGATGGCAGGCCGCCTGGAACCGGGCACGCTCGAGCTGCGAACACAGGTCGTCGGGGTGAGCCGGCGCCAGCAGCGTTTCGCGGTCCTGACCTCCGACGGGCGTGAGATTGAGGCCAAGCAGCTGGTGCTTGCCGTGGCCGAGCACGCGCTGCACCCGCTGCTGGCCGACCTGCTGCCGCACACGCGTGCGCAGGCTCGCCCGCGCCGTGCCTGGAACTCCACCACGACGCTCTACTACGCGGCACCGCGCTCGCCGATCGAGGGGCCGATCCTGGCGCTCAACGGCGAGGGGCCGGATGGCGGGCCCATCAACAATCTCGCGGTAATGAGCCAGGTCTCGAAGCGCTACGCCCCGCGCGGGCAGGAGCTGATCGCGGTCAGCGTTGTCGGCGCTTTCCCCGCCGACGATCCGGCCATGGAAGCGCTCGAAACCGCAGTGCGTGAGCATGCCGAACGGTGGTTCGGGGCAGAAGCCGTTCGGGACTGGCGGCTGGTGGGAGCCTACCCGATCCAGTACGCCCTGCCGCTCGCGCGGACCACGCAGTGGGAAGCAAGCGCGACGAGGGTCACCGACAACGTGTATGTCTGCTCCGACGCGCAGGAAACGCCGTCGCTGCAGGGCGCGCTCGCCTCGGGCCGGCGCGCGGCCGAGGCCATTCTGGCCCAGCGCGGAGCGCTGGCCACCTAGCGTAGGCGTGCTTTGACGACGGGCTGCCGGCTTTGATACAAAAGAATGACGGCTCGCGCTGCACTACCCTCCGGCGGCCTCCCCCAAACACTCCTCAGTAGCTCAATGGCAGAGCATTCGGCTGTTAACCGAAGGGTTGTAGGTTCGAATCCTACCTGAGGAGC
>CAXTMW010000212.1:585-5564 GCA_964245455.1 uncultured Acidobacteriaceae bacterium | reverse complement strand
GTGCGGTAGATGGGAAAGCAGGCGATCGTTTCGCGGATCACCGTTTCGAGCAGAGTATCGGTAAAGTCGCGCACCCGCCGGTCGCCGCGGGCCAGGTGCGAGAGCAGGTTGGCGAGCACGTGAGTTTCGCTCGAGAGAGACGTGAGCATCACGTTGCGCTGGGCTTCGTAAACGATCTGTGTCGGGCTTACGCGGCCGCCGATGAATTCGGCGTAGATCGCATCGAAGCGGGCCTTGTTCTTCGGCTGGATAAAAAACTGGTTGGCGAAGTGTACAAAATCGTAGCCGGATGTGCCCTGGACGGCCCAGCTCCGGGGCAGAACCTCGCCCGGCTCCAGAATCTTCTCCACGACGCAGTACAAGGGCAGCATGGCATCGCTCCAGTCGATCGGGCGCGTTGCCTCAAGCACGCTTTGCTCAATGCCGTTATCGGTGATCTCGCCTTCCCGCAGCGCGGGGCCTTCGCACTGCGCGGCAACAAAGAGCTCCTGTAACTGTTCCAGGTACACGCGCGGGTTAAACATCCCATCGCAGTGATCGATACGCAGCCCGGTCACGTCATCTTCGGCCAGCAGCTTGCGAATGAGCGAGTGCGTTTGCGCGAAGACCCGCGGATTCTCCATGCGGAGGCCTACCAGGTCGTTTACGTCGAAAAAACGGCGGTAGTTGATCTGCTCGCTCGAGGTGCGCCAGTACGCAAGCCGGTACGGCTGCACTTCCAGCAGCTGGTGCAGCGCGTCGAACGAGTGGGCATCGCCCTCCTTGCCGTTGATTGCCTCCGCAGCCTTGGCGAGCATGGGAGCGAGCGCCGGGTCGCGCAACGCCTTGATGAGCTGCGGCTTCAACTCCCGCAGCAGTGCGCGCCGTGCCACGACCGAGCCCGGCGCGGTGCTTTCATGCGGCGGCAGCAGCGACAGGCTGTCGAGCAGCGTCCGAAACGCGGGCGTCACGCCGAACTCACCATCGCGCTCGCGCGGAAAAATCATCGGCAGCGTACGCGGACCGATCGGCTGCAGGTGGTCGAAGTAGGCGATGAGCGCGCGCCCGTCCTCAAACTTCACCTGCAGCTGTTTGCCCTCCAGCGCCTCACCATACTGGCAGCCCAGGATCGGCAGCAGCAGCTTGTTTTGCATGTCGGGCTTGAGAGGCTCCCAGTCGATATCGAAGTAGCCGGAAAACTCGGATGTCCGCCCGTTTTCCAGCACGTCCTGCCACCAGACGGACTCATTGCCGACGCCCATGTGGTTCGGGACCGTATCGAGCAGCAGGCCCATGCCGGCTGCCTTGAGCGCGCCGGTAAACGGCTTAAAGGTGCGCTCGCCGCCCAGCTCCGGGTTCAGGCAGTCGTGCCGCACCACGTCGTAGCCGTGCATGGAGTGGGGCCGTGCTTCAAAGATCGGCGATAGGTAAACGTCGCCAATCCCGAGCTTCCGGAGGTACGGGAGGATAGCCTGCGCGTCCTCAAAGGTGAACTTTTCATGCATCTGCAGGCGGTAGGTGGAAGCAGGAACGCGCGCTTCGGTGTTCAATACGGTTTCAATGCAGTCGCTCATAAGCTTCGGGCAGGTCCTTCATCTGATTTTGCTGGACTGGGTGACGGGGAACGCATCGGCGAGGGTCGCGACAGGCGGTTTCTGCTCGGCGCCGGCGACCCGTTCCGCATACGCCCTGTGCCGAGAGATCCTGGTATCGCACTCCTTGGATGCGGCTGGGCATCTATACTGAGAAGGCGGAACACACTGTAAACGCCAAGGAGCCCCATGCCACTTTCCGGCGAAGCCATTCGCTTGATGAATTACGTAGATGACGTGTCCACGACGCTTCGCCGCATCGTCGCGCTTTCGCCTAGCCTGACGCAGGAAGAGCGCGTGCGCGTGAGCGAGTACCTGCAGAAGTCGGAGCCGAGCGTCGAGACGGTTGTCAACTCGCTGATCACCGCGAAGCCGCTGTAGCCTTGCCGGCGGCCGCTTGCCGGACCACGTCATCCTGACCGGCGCCATTAGGACGGTCGCCATCATCGGCGCGGGCGCCGGCGGCCCCATCGCGGGTACGGAGCTTGCTCTGCTCTGCGGGCG
The DNA here is from genome assembly GCA_964245455.1 of uncultured Acidobacteriaceae bacterium. Classification (GTDB taxonomy): domain Bacteria; phylum Acidobacteriota; class Terriglobia; order Terriglobales; family Acidobacteriaceae; genus EB88. The sequence goes on along the minus strand of CAXTMW010000212.1, from coordinate 3,489 downwards.
GGCCGGCTTCGCCACAACCATGGAAGATGTGCTGCCAGGCAACCTGCGCCGGGCGGCTGCTGTTTTGCCCGCCGCGTTTGCCCCGCGCTACGCCAACACCATTGAAGAAGCAGTGCGCGACGCGGACCTCGTCCTGGACACAGTTCCGGACGAACTTGAGTCAAAGCTCGAGATGCTGACTCTGCTGGACCGTATGGCGCCGCCGCATACACTGTTCGCCACGCCGTCCGAGGCCCTCAGCATTGCCGACCTGGCCTCCTGCACATATCGGCCGGGGCAGTGTTTCGCTTTGCGCTTTCTCGCGCTGCCCCCCGCGGCCGATCTTCGTATCGCCCTGCACTATCCGCCGGTGTGCCTCCCCGCGACGCTGGCCCGCATGGAGGCATTTCTCCACGCGCTGGGCGCAACAGTCGAGGTCGCCGAAGACACCCACGCCCTGCCGTAAGCCGTGCCCGCTTCTCGGCTTAGCAAAAGAAGCAGGCTTATCGCTCCTGCCCGGAGAGCGGGCGGAAGCGCGGACCACATGGGAGGTCGCTCCTGAGCGGGGCTAGAAGTGGAAGCCGATCTCGCCGGTGATCGCACGAGGCGAGACGTAGTGCGTACCGCTGAAGGTGGAGAGAAAGTTGTACAGCGCGGTCTTATTAGTCACGTTGATGGCCGTGACCTGCGCGCTCCATCGATACCGGTCGCTGTGAAAGATATTGTCCTCCCCCAGCGACGTGTCGAAGAGGTTGCGCGGCTGGATGCGCTGCGGATTGTGGTCGTCGTTCTCCGTCCCCGGCGCCGGTACCTTGACCAGCGAGGAGCTGAACTGCGAGGCAAGGCAGACAAAGGGCAGGGCCTGCGTGGGCGTGGCGTGCTGCGAGCCGCAGCGGAAGCCGGCCTGCGCTTCCTGGTCCGCGGTGAGCGGCACACCGAAGACGTTGTTGCTGACCATCTGCACGGCGGGCTGGCCGTTCAGTGTAGTGGACGAAGGCCCGCAGGTCGCGGTGCCGGCGTAGCAGGGGACGGAACCGGCAACGTCGCCGCTGTCGTAGCGCCAGTTGAAGCCGAACCAGGGAGCGCGCGTCCACGGCTGGTACTGGAAGTGCGTGGTCTGGTTAAAGCGCTCGTCATGGTCGATGCGGAAGGGCGTCGGCACCACGGCACTCGCGCCCGCCTGCACCGTGCCGAGCCCGGCCACCTGCGGGGTAAAGAAGCGTGCGTTGATGGAGGAAAGCACCACAAAGGCGCTCAGGTGGTGGAAGTTCGGCACCGTCGCTCGGATGACCGGGCCGGAGATCTTGGAGTTGTGCCAATCGATGGGGAAGAAGATTGGCGTGTTGCCCAGGATCGCGAAGTCGAACGCGTTGCGCGTGTACACCCAGGTGTAGTCCGCGTCTACAACTACGTACTTCCCGAAGGCCTGCTGAAAGCCTGCGTGGAAGGCATTGCGGAAGCCGGGCTGCACCCGCGCGGGCGCTGAAGGGATCAGCGCGCTGATGATGGGGTTAGCGGCCCCAACGCTGGAAAGCACAAGATTCTCGTTGAACGGCGTTTCAAGCGAGCGCGCGTACACCACGCGCAGCACGGTATTTGTCGGCTTGACGCTGTACGCGACGCCCAGCCGCGGCTCCGCTTGTTTCGTGGTGACCAGACCGTTGTACAGGTCGCCTCGGACGCCGAGGTTCATGAGCCAGTTGCCGGCCTTGATCTCATCCTGCACGTAGAGGCCCACCTCCTTCACATCGGTGCGCCCCTTGAACGCGTAGGAGCTTCCGCCGCGTGTAATGTCGTAGGGCAGCAGCGCCGGGTTGAAGTTGGGGTAGTAAACCGAGTTCGGAGCCGTTGCATTTGCGGGGGTGTTGGGCCCGTAGCCGGCAGCCGCGCACTGCGAAGGGTCCGTAAAGCCCGGCACAGCCACGCCGTTTCCGTCCACGCAGGGAGCGTTCAGGATCGGATCGACGATGCCGAGATCGAAGTTCTCCCACAGAACAGTTTGCTCGTACACGGCGCCTGCCTTGTAGGTGTTGTGCCCGCGCGTGTACGAAAACTCAGTGTGCGCGCCTGCGTTGAGCAGCGTTCGCTCCTGGTTCACTGCTTCGCGCTGCAGGCTTGGCGGCCCAAGGTCCGCCAGCGGGTTGTGGCTGCCGTAGTAGCTGTAGGCGTCCTTGCGCACGTAGATGCCGAGATTGAAGACCGCATCGGAGCCGATCACCCGCTGGTAGGAGGGAGCAATGTCGAAGGTGACGATCTTCGCCTTTTGATCTGTGCTGCCGACGTTGCCGAAGACCGGAGCCGCGCTGCTTTCGCTTCCTCCGCTGATCACGTTACTCACGTTCTCGTTGTCGTAGGCGTTCGGGTTCTGGAACCAGGAGCGGCTGTAGTTCAGGTTCAGGTGGACTGAATCCTGCGGCGTGAGCTGGTAGTCGGTGCGGTTGAAGACGTTTTCCTCATTGCCTTTGTCGTGGAAGACCTTGAACTCCGGCGGGTCAAGAAAGCGCCCGGTGTTCAGGCCGTCGATCGAAAAGAAGTTGCCCCAGTTCGCCCCGCCGTAGCCGAAGTCGAAGAGCGCCGTAGCCGATCCGAACGTGCCGTAGGACGAGGTAAGGTCGCCGGTGGGCTTGGTCACGCCCTGGCCGGAGCGCGTGGTCACGTCGATGACGAGGCTGGTCTTGTCTCCATACTGTGCCGGCGGCGCGCCCTCGATCACCTGGAGCGTCTGGATCGCGTTCGCCGGAATCTGGTTGGAAAACACCTTGCTTTGCTGATCGGTAATCGGCTGCCCGTCGATGTAGAAGGAGTTGGAGGCGTGATCGCCCAGGCCGTGAAACAACCCGTTTGAGTCGGCCGTAACGCCGGGAGTGGAAAGCGTGACCAGCGAGCTTACCGAGGAAGACTGGCTTTCCAGTGGCAGCCGATTGA
>CAXTMW010000212.1:0-575 GCA_964245455.1 uncultured Acidobacteriaceae bacterium | reverse complement strand
GTCCAGATTTGTTTCGGCAGAGGTGTTGGCCTGCAGCAGATCGCCCGCGTCCACAGTGACGTCGCTGGCCTGCCCGGCAACCGTAAGAGCGAGACTCACCGCGACCGGGAGTGAGGAGGCAACGGTGGCGTCCTTGGTCGCGGTGCCGAAGCCGCTGGCCGAAACCGCCAGGTGGTAGGAGCTGTAGGGAAGGTTGGGAAAGGAAAACTGTCCCCCGGCATCGGTCTTGGTGGTCCGAAAGAGCTGGCTGACCGGGTTCTGGACGGTGACCGTGGCTCCTGCGACGACGGCGCCGGTCGGGTCGGCTACGGTGCCAACAAGCGCGCCGGAGTTCGTTTGCGCATGGAGAGCCGCGACGGACGAGAGAGACGCGGCAAGGAGGGGCGGAAAAAGACGCCGAGCGGTGCGCGGCAAAGACGAGTACATACACTGCCCCCTGATAGGTCAGAAAACCCTGTGATCCAAACTGCTTCTAGGCGAGAGAAGAGTCGGGTGCAGGTGGGGGGCGGTTGCATACAGCGCGCAGAACCGGGCGGGAGGCGGGCGCGGGCTCGCCGATGGAACCCGTCCCGAGC
>CAXTMW010000211.1:0-5589 GCA_964245455.1 uncultured Acidobacteriaceae bacterium | reverse complement strand
CCAAGCGCCCGCAGCCCAAGCCCAACCGGCGTCTGCCGCGCCGGCCCGCTCGCAATCAGCGCCGCCGTCCGCGCCGCCTTCAGCAGCCGATCCCCCGAAAGCTCATCGGTGTACGCGTACCCCGTACGCTCGCCCGCCAACACCCGAATCCCGCACCCCGCGCTCACCCCCTGCGAGGCCGACTTCACCAGCGACTCATCCACGCCCAGCGAGGTCGACGCCACCGACTCAAAATAAAGCTCCGCATATTCGCCGCCCGCCGACAGCGCCTCACCCAGGCACCGCTCCATCACGGCCTCGGTCAGGCCAAACTTGCTCAGGAAAAAGCTCTTCTGCTGCTGGTCGGGATCGGTCAAGGGAAGGGAAGTCATGTCTTCATTGTATGAGCGACGGGCTCACAGGTTCTGCCGACCATCGGTGCCATGGAGCGCAGGCAAGACTCACCTGCCTTGTCATACCCGCTAAAGCCGGGAAAGTCATACAGGGTCGTCCCAGGCGCTCTACTCAGCCCGATAATCCACCGGCAAGTGTCGGGCCAGGTCGCGACTTTCGTGCAGGAAGCGCGCCACCTGAAGCCTAGCCGGATGGATGCGATAGAGAATAAAGCGTCTCGGCGCTTTCACGCGTGTGCTCTCCACGCTGCTGCGGCTCCAAGCCAGGTGGTACGTCCGCACGTCTGCAGCGAGCTCGGGCCGCGCCTTGCTGCCTACCCGCACTGGATCAACTTCTATATTCCGTAGTGTCTGAATAAGCAAAGCCCGGTAACGGGCCTCTGCCGCTGTACCGAACTTCCCGAGACTCCAAACAAGAATGTCGCGGGTGTCCTGCCGGGCTGCAGGAGAAAGACTTACTGGACGTACGCTTTGCGACCTAGCCACGCCGATGCGCGGCTACAAGATCCTCACCAATTCGGTCGATGTATGCCCCGAGATCATCTACTGATTCAAACTCGACGCCTTCCCCACGATCCAAAGCCGAAAAACTGTCCTGGGCTGCCGACCGCAGCCACTCCAGCCTGGCCTTGTCCTCTGCCTCTCGCTGTTCCAGCAGCCGCAGTCCCTCACGCACCACCTCGCTTGCATCGCTGAAACGCCCGGAGTGGATGCCGGCCTCGATGAAGCTCTCAAAGTGTTCGGTCAAGTTCACATTCCGTGTGGGCATCGTCAGGCCTCTTCTTCAGAATAGGATGGCTGATCATGTTTGCCAACGCTGCTGGGGAGAAGCTTCAAGCTTTGCTCTTGGAAGTGGTGTATGGGAGTCTCCGTGATCACCGGAGTTGTTGCCGCTCTCTAACAGCATGCCGTAGCGAGCTTGCCAGCAAGTACCATGGTTTGCACGGGTATGTCGCTGGAGCTCTGGACTAGCAATCTCGTTTCATGCGCAGACGATATCGCGGACGCCGAACATCAGCGTTTAAGGTGGCTTGCTGTAGACGCTCAGGCATGGGAGCGTCCGGCAGAGCTTCTGTGCGCCCTGCTGGATGATTGCAATCTAGAGTTCTTCATCCAGGACCAGGGTCCTGAGCTGTCAGACGAACAGCTGCAGACCGCTATGAGTCTCTACAAAGGAGCAATGAGCTATGACGTGGGACCTACCGGATGGCGCGATCCGCAGGAGGTCTTGAACGATCCGCAGTGGGACGAATTGCGCACAAAGGCGCGCCAGTTCAGTGCGGCTTTGAGAAAGTAGTGGGCGGCAAAGTCAAGTGCTTACCTAGTGGCAAACGGAGTTAACTGTACAACCGCAGTTAGCGATGGATAAGCGGGCACGTCCAGTGCGGCCGCCAATCAGACTAACCATGGCACATAAGTAGTGCGGCATCCTACCGCCTTCCGCTCGGCAAACCAGGCGTTTGCCTCTTCAGCTACAGCATGGAGATAAGTGAGATATAGAACCTGCGGCCCGTCATAGCCTTTTCCCATTCCGGGAACGGTGTCTCCGTTGTGGGAATGACCGCAGATTGACTCAGCTGTTGTCCGAAATTCGAACGGGTTCCGACCGATACTAAGCCTGCGGGAAACAAGCAGCGAGAGAGCCCAGGGAAGACTCGCCCCAGCAGCGAAAAATCACCCGCCACGCCAGGCCTGAAAATCGGAGAAGCACGCCATGTCAGCCAAAAAAATTCTTGTCATCGACGACGACCCCCGTGTAGTTGCGGTCCTAAGCGCCCGGCTGCAAAGGATGGGCTACCAGATCGCTTCCGCCGACTGCGCCATCTCAGGCATTGCGGTCGCACGCCGAGAGCAGCCCGACTTGGTCGTTCTCGACCTTTCCCTCCCGGCGGGCGATGGCTTCGTCATCATGAGCCGCATGCGCCAACTGGCCGGACTGGCCAAACTTCCCATCATCGTACTGAGCGGCAGCGCCGAGCCGGCAGACAAACAGCGGGCGCTACAAACCGGCGCACACGCATTCGTTCAAAAGGCTTCGGGCGGTCAGGAGTTTGTGGGAGCGGTGCGCAGTGCGCTTGGGGAGCGGCCCGCTGTGGACGCGTTCATGAGGTCTTAGCCGGACCGCCGCCACGTCTGATTGTGCTTGAGCGATGCCAAGTCGAGAATGCAGCAGAAGCGCACTTCGCCGTCCTCAACACGGCGACAGGCGTCCTTGATCTGCTGAATCGGGATCTGCTGAATCGGGATTTGCTGAATCGGCAGCGCGCCCAGCCCCCCGTCCGTCCTGCCGCAGCTGCTTGGCTTGTCTTCGCGCTCCACCCACGTACTATTCAAGGGCCTCGCGCGAAGTGGAGGACGGCTGCTGCGTTGAGGCAAGCCGTTGCACACGTTCTTTATCGACGCATCAAACCCCCAAACTGCTTGGGCCATCGGCTGTGTGAAACTTCCACATAAAACCTATCGATACTGAGCGTGCTGTCGCAGCACCGGACCTGCTGAATCCCAAGAGCCGGAACGATTTACACAGCAAATCGCCACCGCTCTTGCTACTATTGCCCCATGAAGAAGATCGTCGTTCTTTCGCTCGCGCTTCTGTGCTCCGCATCCGCCTTCGCGGCAGCACCCCACCATCACCACCACCATCACCACCACCACGCCCAGTAATCCTGCTGAACTCGTTCAGCCAACATCGAACCCCTGCCGAACCGCTCGCGAAGTCGAGGGAGGTGCGCTAGCCTTTATGCATGGCCACCTTCCCTCCCGCGACTTCCTTGGTCTCTGAGCAGTACCCCATCGGGCCGCCCGGTGGCCATCCCCAGGCAGCCGACCTCCCCGGGTACATCGTGTCTATCCGCTCTTTCCCCGCTGCATGTATCTCCGTCTTCGCCGGTCTCGGCGAAAGTGAACTTGCTACTCCCTATCGCGTCGGCGGCTGGACCCTGCGGCAGCTCGCTCACCATCTTGCCGACTCCCACTCGCACGCCTACCTGCGCATCAAGAGCGCCCTTGCCGCGGCACCCGGCGACGACTGGCCCACCATCCAGGTCTACGACGAAAAGCGCTGGGCGCAAACGCCTGATGTTTCCGGTCCCATCGATGACGCCCTCGCCCTCCTGCCTCCGCTCCACAACCGCATCGCCACCCTCCTCGACACCCCCGAGACAGCAGCCTCCAGTCGCGGCTACATCCACCCCGAGAACGGCCCGACCTCGCTCCTCCAGGTAGCTGCCCTGTATAGCTGGCACGGTCGCCACCATCTCGCCCATGCCCAAAACCTCCGCAGCCGCAAAGGCTGGTAGTCTTCGCCGCGCTCAAAGGGTGTGTGCGAAGTTCACTCAAGCAGAGTTCCACCCAAAAGGGTCATCCTGAGCGTAGCGAAGGATCTGCTTTTTGCTCCATCCTGAGCGCAAAGCAGATCGTCGCATCGCTCCTCAGGATGCCCCTTTTCAAGCGTGAAGTGAACGCGGATGAACTATGCACACACGCCCTCAGCATGACCCTGTCGCTGCATGGCAACTTCTCACACCCGCGCGCTGAGCGTCGTAACCACTCAAAAATGCGCAATCAAAGCGCAGGCTCTTGCTTAGGGCAAGAGGGTTCGGGGTCCGGCTGGGAACACATGCATCGAGGCATACTGGAGCAGCATAATGGTCTTCGCATCTTGGATTTCACCCGTCGCAATCCCGGCCATTGCCTCGTCGAACGATAGTTCCAGAACCTCAATATCTTCGCCTTCCGCGTGATTGCCGCCCCCAAGCGTTGCCTTGCTCCGCTCTCGTACTCGGCGATGAAAAAATAAAGCCGTTCCGTTACCGAGCCGGGGCTCATAAAGGCCTCAAAAATCTTCTGGACGTGCGACACGCGGTAGCCGGTCTCCTCCTCCGCTTCGGCGCGGATGCGATTCTCGGGGCTCGCCTGCTCAAGCAAGCCGGCAGCGGCTTCAATCAACATGCCGGAGTGCCCATTAACGTATGCCGGAAATCGGAATTGCCGGGTCAACACCACGGTTCGGTGCTCCAGGTTGTACAGCAGGATGGTCGCCCCATTGCCTCGGTCGTAGGTTTCGCGGCTCTGCTGCTGCCAGCTTCCATCCCTTCGGCGCAGCTCAAACGTGGTCTTCTTCAGCACATACCAGTCGTCTGAAAGCGTCTCGACGGCTTTGATCCGAATCTTCTCGTCCGCGGGTGTTTCCGGAATCATGATCGGCATGGGCTCGAACCTATCGTGCATCTTCGTGCAATGTCAAGTAATCTCGTGCAAGAGGCCATGATGCTCACCACCCACCGCAAGCAGCAAATCCTCTCATTACTCAAGCAAAACGGGCAGGTCGTCGCCAAAGAAGTCAGCCAGTCTATTGGCGTTTCCGAGGACACAATCCGGCGGGACCTTCGTGAACTGGCACAGGAAGGCCTGCTGCAAAGGGTGCATGGCGGGGCTCTTCCGGCTTCCCCGGCGGTGGCGGACTTTGCCGGCCGTGAGCTGCTGCGGCACGAAGGAAAAGTCGCTATTGGGATCGCGGCGGCAGCGATGGTTCAGCCTGGTCAGGTGGTCCTTCTCGATGGCGGAACCACCGCACGCGAAGTCGCGCGGCACCTTCCGCTCGAACTCCACGCCACGGTCGCGACGCACAGCCCTACCATCGCCCTCGCACTCATCCATCACCGCTTGATCGACGTCATTCTCATCGGCGGCAGGCTGTTCAAGCATTCCGTGGTTGCAGTCGGAGCAGCCGCCATCGAAGCCATCGGCCGGATCCATGCCGACCTTTTCTTCATGGGTGTCACCGGCGTCCACCCCCAAACGGGGCTCACCACGGGCGACTACGAAGAAGCCGCGGTCAAACGCGCGTTGAGCCGTGCCGCGGCCGAGACAATCGTTCTCGCCTCTTCGGAGAAGTTGAACGCGGCTTCGTCCTACAAGATCGTTGGCCTCGATGAGGTGAGCGGTCTCATCACGCAGCGAACCGTGGACGATGCCCAGATCCAGCCATATCAGGCAGCAGGCCTTGCAGTCACGCGCGCGTAAACAAGCTCGGGTCCCGAGACAGACCTTCCGTTGTTCCACAGTCGAATGCCGGGTAAGAAGTCTTGTGCGCAATCCTTTGACGTCAAAAGCAGCCCGTCCGCCCAGCAAGACCACACCGAAGTACCCGTGCACTCCGCGCCTCTCAGCCGACCGCACCAAAGTACCCTTGCAC
>CAXTMW010000210.1:4839-5761 GCA_964245455.1 uncultured Acidobacteriaceae bacterium | reverse complement strand
CAGCCCTGCGTCGGCTGCGAGAACCCGCATCGAGAAGGCAGCACTACCCTGCGCGAGCAGGCGCTCGGCCGCGTCCAGGACGCGCTCGCGCGTAGTCGACTTTCCTTGTTTTACCTGGGCCTTTTCACAAACCATTCCTTATTTATATCATGATATAAATAAGGAAGATTTAATTCTGCGAGGGTCCAATGTCAGACTCAAGAACCTTTCTTATTACAGGCGTCAGTTCCGGCCTCGGGCGGGCTTTCGCCAACGGCGCTCTGGCTGCCGGGCATCGTGTGATCGGGACGGTACGCCGGCCAGAAGACGCGCAAGACTTTGGTGCCTCGGAACGCGCTTTTCCGCTTGTGCTGGATGTCACCGATTATGCATGCCTTTCAGAAGCCGTTCAGAACGCTGAAGCGGAGGCAGGCCCAATCGATGTTCTCGTCAACAATGCAGGCTACGGTCATGAGGGTGTGCTGGAGGAATCATCCATCGACGACCTTCAGCGTCAGTTTGCCGCCAATGTGTTCGGCCCCGTGGCAATGATTAAGGCGGTTCTCCCTGGTATGCGTGAACGGCGCTCCGGCCACATCATCAATGTCACCTCAATGGGCGGCTTCATCACCATGCCCGGGATCAGCTTCTATTGCGGTAGTAAGTTTGCGCTCGAAGGGATTTCGGAAGCTCTCGGAAAGGAGATTGCTTCGCTCGGCATTCATGTCACAGCCCTCGCGCCGGGCCAGTTCCGTACCGACTGGGCCGGTCGTTCGATGGATCGAACCCCCCGCACCATTGCGGATTATGACGCGATCATGGACCCAATCCGTAGCGCGCGGCAGGCAAAGAGCGGTAATCAGCCTGGCGATCCGGACAAGGCGGCACAGGTGTTGCTCCAGTTGGTTGAGGCCGAGAACCCGCCAGTCAGGTTATTCCTGGG
>CAXTMW010000210.1:0-4829 GCA_964245455.1 uncultured Acidobacteriaceae bacterium | reverse complement strand
AGTTGGAGACGACCGCTCTTGTGCCTTGGCGAATTCATCACAATCCGTCCAGGAGCGTCAGGCAGCGAAGATACTGCCCGACGTATCAAACACCACTCTTGCTGGCCTGCTCTTTGCGACGATGCACGGACTGATCGCCCTGGAGGCCTCCGGCAGAATGCATCCAGAAAAGGGGCTTTCGGGCGTAGTAAGCGGCCTGAAACGCTGGCTAAGCTTTTGGCGCCTCGACGAAGGTGATCTTGGCACGACAAGAGATGAATCGCAAAACATCATGCTTCCCGCCTTCCGGCTCAGTCTCTCTGATTGAGCGCCTTGGATATGTCGTTAAACTTGCCCTGTTCGGCCGCAAAGCGTATCGGCTTGCAACGGTCTACGACTACCTCATCCACGCTCGGATCGTCTTGCAAGATTTTTATTACTTCGGTGATGAAGTCGGCCAGAGGCATGGCTCGTTGATCCTGGGCATGACTTGGACTCAGGTTTGTTTGTACCTGAGTCGGAATGATCTCCACCACACGGGTCGTCGTATCCCCTAGCTGATAGCGCAAGGAGACCGTGTAGGAATGCAATGCTGCCTTGGTAGCACAGTAGGTGGGCACCGCTGCAAGCGGAACAAACGCAAGGCCGGAGGTCACGTTGATGACGAACGATTCCGTCTGGCTGCGCAGGAGCCAACAACGCCGCCGTGAGACGGATCTGGCTAAGTAAGTTGACGCTTACTTCCTCATTCATTGCAGCTAGGTCGTCGGGTTGCTCCAGCAGGTTTCCGGCCGTTGGATGCCCCCATTGTTAATCAGCACATTGAGACTTGAATACGCAGTCTTTACATGCTGCGCGAATGCCTGGATCACCTTAGGGCTCTCAAGGTCGAGAGAGACGGACTGCATGCCAGAATTTGCGTCTGTAACTTCCTTAAGCGCCGATGGGCGACGCCCAGCTATGATGACCTGGTTTCCGAGACTGTGAAATGCCTCCGCTAGCCCGCGACCAATGCCTGAGCTACCACCGGTGATCAGAATCGTGTTTGTTTTAATGTTCATTCGTTCTCCTCTGCGGCCAAGTGCGGCAAGTCTGGGCTATCGTTGGGTGTTCGTTTAGAATTCGCCAGTAGCTCGAGTGCTTGAGAGGAAGCGGATAGGTGGTTTCTTTGTGGTCTGAGCCTTCCCGCCACCATGTCCTGTCTTGAAAAGCGTCCTGTCGCGAGAAGGCTCAAATCCGTTTGTTCGTCCGGCGATTCGACGTAGGTTCAGCGTGGCAATGCAGCGGTCACCGACTCCTGCATGGGGGTTGTTGCGCGACCGATCAGCGCGCTCAGGTCGTGCAATTTGGTGTAAAGTTCGCCCCGGCTTGCACCTGCATCCGCATCCGCAAGGGCACCGGCTAGACCTTCCGGAAGGCCAAAGCCAATCAGAGCTCCGGCATATTCCTGTTGCGGCAGGTCCTTGTAGATGACAGGTTTGTTCGTTTGCCGCGCAATCTCAGCGGCAAGCTCGGTCAGAGTGTAGGACTCGTCTCCGCCCAGTTCATAGGCCTTGTTTTCATGGCCGCTGCTCGTGAGGACCGCGACGGCTGCCGCTGCATAATCGGCACGAGCTGCCGCGGAAAACCGGCCATCCTTGGCCGCCCCCAGAATCGCTCCATGTGCGAGTGCCGCCGCGATGGCTTGAGTCTGGTTTTCTGTGTACCAACCATTCCGAAGAAATGTGAAGGGCACGCCCGACGCGCGGATGTAGGCTTCAGTCGGTTGATGTTCCTGGGCTAACAAGAGGGTTGAGGTGTCGGCATTCAGAATGCTGGTGTATGCGAGCAGTTTCACGCCTGCCGCAACGGCCGCGTTGGTAACTGCCTGGTGCTGTGGCACCCGATGACCTACGTCATTCGAGGAGACGAACAGCACCTTCTCCGCACCGGCAAAGGCAGCAGTCAGATCTTTCTGACTGGAGTAATCGGCCTGCCGAACCTGCACACCCCTCTGTGCTAAAGCGTGGGCCTTCTGCGGATCACGCACAACGGCGATTACCTCCGCTGCGGGCACCTTTTCCAATAGCTGCTCGACGATAAGCTTTCCCAGCTGTCCGGTCGCTCCTGTGACTGCAATCATGCTTCACTCCTCCGTTGAAACTCTTCAACTTTCTGGAGGCTACTCGCTTAGCTTATTTTATATAAGTACGTACAAGGATGTAAGCTGCTTACATGAAGGCCAAATCGCGCTTAGTGAGGAAGCCCAGCCTCGAACCGAGGGCTGATGTTTACACCGCAGATTGTCCCTCTCGCGGAGTGCTCGACCACGTCACGTCACGCTGGCGACCACTGATCTTGGTCATGCTTTTGGAGAAAACGCACCGTTTCAGCGAACTCGCACACCGCATCGGAGGAGTCAGTGAGCGCATGCTCGCCCACTCTCTTCATCTGCTTGAGGCTGATGGCTTCGTCCTTCGTGTCGTTTACCCGACCAAGCCGCCCAGAGTGGAATACAGCCTTACGCCGCTCGGGAGTGAACTGGCCACCCATGTTCAGGTGCTGACCTCCTGGGTAGAAAAGAACGTCTCGCGGGTTCTCGACCATCGCAGGGCATTCGCAGATTAGCAGCATTTGCGAACGATTCTTGTTGCTGTGATCAGCCCGCTGCTGCTCGCTGACTGGCGTGTAACGCGTTTATCAAGACTGATGCGCTGCGGTTCCAGGGCTCGATTGCTTTTCACTGAGCGGCTGCTGATTTCAGTGTTGTCGCGTGATCGGCTTTAAATTGTGATCGTGATAGACTCAGTTTATGGGATCGGCCAGTGTGCAATTCTCCGTTGCGACCCACATCATGACTGTTTTGGCGGATCGCATGGATGAACAGGTGAACTCCGATTTTCTTGCCGAAAGCGTAAACACCGCGCCTACTTTTGTACGTAAATCAGTTTCCAAGCTCGTGAAGACCGGCCTGTTGAAAGCCGTTCGAGGTAAGCATGGCCATTGCACGCTGGCTAAGCCTGCCACCGAGATCACCTTGGCGGATATCTATCGCGCGAGCGAGTCTCCAGCGATATTTACCGTCCATAGCTATCCAGTGGTGAAGACCTGTCGGGTGAGTGTACATATCCAGCAACTCATGTCGGATCTCCTGCCCGATGCGCAGGCCGGTTTTGAGCGGGTTTTATCGCGAACGACTCTGGCAGATTTGGTCGAGGCAGTGCGCCGAGCAAAGAAGTAGCCAGGCTGGGCTCCTTTCTACTGATGTTCATAATCATCTGCATGCCTCTCGATCGCCTGGGGATGTTTGTAGCTGGGCACGCGCGCCGTATTTCCGAGGGGCGACCCGGCACAGCTTCCGCCTGATAAATAAGCAAATAAATGCTGATTCTTTATGTGTCCACAAACACATTTATAGTCGCGGGCGGTTGTGTCCTTCAGACCGTGACAGGCGTCCAGGAGATGGTATGCAGTCTACAAACTTGTTTTCTGAGGTTCCTGTTGGACCTTACGCCCTTGCACATCGTGTCGTCATGGCACCCATGACCCGAATGCGGGCGAATCCGGATGGGACGGTAAGCGACATCATGATTGAGTATTATGCGCAGCGTGCATCGCAAGGTGCCCTCCAGATCATGGAGGGTTCCGCGGTCTCCCCAAAAGGCAACGCCTTCGAGGGATTTCCGGGTATCCACGATGACCGCTTTATACCGGGTTTTGCAAAGCTCGCGCAAGCCGTGCACGCAAAGGGCGGCTATATTTTCGCCCAGATTTATCACGCCGGCTGCGCGTCTCATGTTTCTTTGCAGCCTGATCGTGGAGCACCGGTTGCACCATCAGCGCTACCGTTCGCGGGCGATGCTTATACGCTTGAAGGTCAAGTAATGGCGTCTCCGGCCCGCGCACTCTCCCTGGATGAGCTCCCTGACATCGTTGAGGAGTTCCGAGCTGCTGCCCAGCGCGCGTGAAGGAGGCCGGGTTCGACGGTGTAGAGGTACATTTCGCAAACGGTTATCTTCTGGACCAATTCCTAGAAGACGCCTCGAATAAACGCACCGACAGGTAATGAATACGACCGTTCCAGATTTTACGGCGGCGATGCCAGGGGATATAACGACTTTCCGTCCTACTCGGAGCGAAATGCTGTAGAACTCTAAGTCCGGCTTGAGTCTCGTACACGTGGCTGCGTTGTTGTTCGAAAGACAGGTCCACTCTCAGCGTCGGATAGACGGTTATGGTGGAAGGCAGGATAGTACATCGTCATGCCTTCCATGTTTGCATCAAGGCCTCCAGGATCGACAAGTCTAGTGCTGTATTTGGACCGCCCATTGTAGATGGGGTCCCTACACCAAACGTCATAAATCGTACGCTAAGCAACTTGGGTCACTCGTTCGAGGCTGAGAAGGGTCGTAGAAGTTTTGAGGGCCTCCTCCGGAGGCGCCTTGCGTCCTGCTAGGTATAGCCGATGAGCTTGGTTGCGGAAAGGCATCGCCAATGAATGCTTCCTTGCAATACCTTTTCGCAATGCGATTTAGACCCGCTCATAGCCTCTTGCGTAAAGATTCGTTGCGCAACACAGCCTGAGGAGCCTTTCGGTGAATGCATTGGCGATTTGGCACCAATCCAGATCGCTCCTGATCACACGACGTCTGCCGAAACCAGCATGAGAACTTCCTTGTGGACAGGGTAGCCGCAAGGTATTGTGGCTGGAAAACTAGTCCAAGAGAATGACGACTTTACCGATGCTTCTTCCGGACTCCGATGCCTCATGAGCCGCGACAATCTGATCGAGAAAAAAACGAGAAGCGATGGCTGATTTGAGCCAACCCTCTCTTAGGCCCACTGTGGTTGCCGCAATCGCGCTCGCATGC
>CAXTMW010000209.1:0-5811 GCA_964245455.1 uncultured Acidobacteriaceae bacterium | reverse complement strand
CCGGGAGTGTGGCGGCGAGGTGTACAACGTGGGGGGCGGCACAAGGCAGGCGATCTCTGTACGGCAGGCCATTGGTGAGATTGAGCGGCGAACCGGCGTGGCACTTGAGGTGCGCACGGCAGAGCAGCGCCCAGGCGACCAGCAGATCTACATCAGCGACACGCGGAAGCTCGCGCAGCATACCGGGTGGAAGCCCGCTCGCTCGCTCGATACCATCCTGACCGACATCGAGGATTTCTGGACGACGCACCTGCAGGACCGCCCTGCTCGCGTCGCAGCCGAGCCGGAGCAACAGCTCGCCGTGCAGGGAGGCATTCTCGCATGAAGTTTGCACTGGTGAACCCGCAGTGGAGTTTTGAAGGCTCGACCTATTTCGGCTGCCGCGACCCGCATCTGCCACTGGAGCTGTTGCATGCGCGCGAGGAGCTGCGCAAGGCCGGCCACGACACGCTGCTTGTCGATGCGCAGATGGAGTCGCTTACCCCGGCGGAGGTGCTGGCGCGCTTCGCACACGCTCAGTTCGCTCAGGATTTCGTGGTGATCCCGACCGCGGCCTCCTAGCTCTTCTGGCGCTGCCCTCCGCCGGAGCTGCGCATACCGCGCGAGTGGGTCGCCGGCTTGCGCGGCGCGGTTGAAATTACATCTGCAACCAGGTTTGTGCTGATCGGCCCTCACGGCTCCGTCACTCCTGAGGCAACCCTGCGCAAGACCGGCGCCGACGTGGTGCTGCGCGGCGAGCACGACCAGACGCTGCCGCTGCTCGCAGCTCAACCCTGGGACACGGTAACTGGCTGCTGCTGGCAGGACGCTGCAGGGATGCACCTCGGCACGGGTCTCGGCGTCACGGCCATGGACGCGCTCGGACCGATCGACTTCAGCGGCTACCCGGTCGAGCTCCACACGCACAAGCATCACGTGTTCGAGCAGGTGGAAGGCCTGGGCGCGGAGATCGAGTTCGCGCGCGGCTGCCCATGGTCCTGCTCGTTCTGCAACAAGACGCTGTTCCGCAACAAGTACCGCGAGCGTCCTGTAACAGCTGTAGTTGCGGAAATGGACGCGCTGATTGCTCGCGGCGTCACCTACATCTACTTTATCGACGAGATCTTCGGCGTAGGCCGCAACGTACGCACGCTGCTTGAGGAGATCGCGAAGCGTCCGGTGAGGATCGGCTTCCAAACGCGCATCGATCTGTGGGATGAGGAGAGCTTCGACCTACTGGGTCGGGCTCATGCGATTTCCATTGAGTGCGGCATTGAGTCAATCACCGAGGAAGGCCGCGCGGAGCTGAACAAGAACTGCCGGCTCTCGACCGACCGCATCGCGGAGCTGCTGCTCTATGCGCGGCAGCGCATCCCGTGGGTGCAGGCGAACTTGATTCGCACCGCGCAGGATGACGTCGCCGAAGTCGCTCGGTGGCAGGCCGAGCTGAAAGCAAAGGGCGTCTGGGTGTCCGACCCGGTGCCCATGTTCCCATTTCCCGGCTCGCCGCTGTACGTGCAGACCTTTGGCGCGGCCCCGGATAACGAGGCATGGGAGCGCCATTACCTGGGCCTCTTTGCCGACAAAGGCTTCAGTGACATTCAGGAAGAAGCGCCGCTGGCCTTGGAGGAGCTCGAATGCACGTCCTTCTGACCACGGACTCGGTCGGCGGAGTCTGGACCTACACGGCAGAGCTGGGTGCCGGCCTGCTTGGACACGGCCACCAGGTGACGCTTGTGACCATGGGCCGCGCGCTCGACCGGGGCCAGCGCCAGTGGGTGGAAAGCATGCGGTCGCCGCGATTCCACTGTGTGGAAACTGAGTACCGGCTGGAGTGGATGGACGATGCCGGCGAAGACGTGCGCAGCGCCGACGAACTGCTGCGCGAGCTGGTGGTGCGTGTGCAACCGGACTTGTTACACACCAACCAGTTTGCTTTCGGCGAGCTGTCGGACACGCTGCCGGTGCTGCTGACCGGCCACAGCGATGTGTTGAGCTGGTGGCAGGCCGTATACGGCGAAAGCGTGCCCGATACGGGCCGCTTGCGCGCGTATGCGGCGCTGGTGCGCGCGGGGTTGCTGGCGGCGACACGCCTCGCCGCGCCGACCGCGTGGATGGCGCGTGAGATGCGCGAGCAGTACGCGGTCAGCCGTCATGTGGAGGTCATTGCAAACGGGCGCTCGCCCGAGCTGTTCTCGCCCGGTGAACCGAAAGCCTTGCAAGCCATCACCGTAGGACGAGCCTGGGACCCCGGCAAGCACGTTGCGCTGTTCGAAGAGCTGAACGTGCCAATGCCTCTGTTCATCGCCGGCGAGGCAAGCGCGCCCGTGCCCGCCGCGCATGTGGAAGGCGGCGGCGCGATCACGCTTGTTTCGGGCGTGGCGTACCTCGGTAAACAAGATGCGGCGCAGCTTCGCGCGCTCTACGCGCGCTCCGCGATCTATGTCGCAACCTCCTGTTATGAACCGTTCGGTCTGGCTCCGCTGGAAGCAGCGCTGAGCGGCTGCGCACTTGTGTTGAGCGACCTGCCGACCCTTCGCGAAATATGGGAGGGTGCCGCATTATTTTATCCATCGCGCGATGCAGGCGTGCTTGAGGCAACACTGCGCGAGCTTGCGGTCAATCCCCGGCAGGTGGAAGACCTGGCCGCGCGGGCCCTGGCGCGGGCGCGCTCCCGCTACACGGCGCACGCCATGATCGCGCGCCACGAAGCACTGTACGCTTCGCTTGCGCAGCAGGTGACCACCGCATGAGCGCGAAGCGCATTCTATATCTTGCGCACTCGATCCGCTCGGATTGGAACAATGGCAACGCGCATTTTCTTCGCGGGCTGCTGCGGGGCCTCCATGCGATGGGGCACGCGGTGACTGCCTTCGAGCCCGCAAACAGCTGGTCGTACACGCACCTAATGGAAGAAGGCGAGCGCGGGCGGGCGTCCCTGGCGCAGTTTGCCGCAACCTATGCGGAGCTTGATGTACGCATCTACATCGAGCTCAGCGAGCTGCAAGCGGCGGCACGCGAAGCCGACGTGGTTATCGTGCACGAGTGGGCAGAGCGCGCGCTCGTCGACCAAGTCCTCGCCCTGCGCGCGCAGTTCGGCTTTCGCGCCCTGTTTCACGACACGCATCATCGAGCCTCGTCCGACCCTGAGCAGCTGCGGCACCTGCGCGTGCAGGAGTTCGACGGCGTGCTCGCCTTTGGCGAAGCTTTGCGTACCCTCTACCGCGAGCGCTGGGGCATGCGGCGGGTGTGGACGCTGCACGAAGCGGCGGACACCTCGGTCTTCTATCCGCGCTCGGAGCAGGCAGCGGCGCGCGATCTGGTCTGGATCGGGAACTGGGGTGACGACGAACGTACAGAGGAGCTGGAACAGTACCTGCTTGCGCCCGCGCGTCTGCTGCCGGCCCGCGGTGTACTCGTGTACGGCGTGCGCTACCCGGAGGAGGGCCTCAACGCTCTCGCGCGAAGCGGCATCCACTACGGCGGCTATCTTGCCAACCTCGACGCGCCCGTTGTATTTGCAACAGCCCGATGCACAATTCATGTACCGCGCCGGCACTACGCCGCCGAGCTTCCCGGTATCCCGACGATCCGTGTGTTTGAAGCGCTCGCCTGCGGCATTCCCTTGGTTTCCGCGCCCTGGCACGATGCGGAGGAGCTGTTCTGCCCCCACGATTTCGCCTGGACTCATAGCACCGCCGAGACGCGGGCGCTGCTCGGCGAGCTGGTGCGGGACGACCGCGCGCGCGAGCAGCGGGCTGCGCAGGGACTGGCAACCGTGCGCGCGCGGCATACCACGATGCACCGCGCGGAGCAGCTTACGAGCATCATCGAGGAGGTGCTCGCGTGAGGGTGCTCGCGTTCGGCTCCTCGCTGCTCTCGTCCTACTGGAACGGCGCCGCCACCTATTACCGCGGCATGTACAAGTACCTCCATGCGCTCGGCTACTCTATTACCTATGCTGAGCCCGATGCCTTCGGGCGCCAGCAGCATCGCGACTACGACAGCCTGCCGTATGCGCGCTCGATTGTGTACCAGCCGGGCGAGTGGGCCTCTGTGCTGCAAGAGTTTGCGCCGCAAGCCGACCTGCTGGTCAAGCATTCAGGCGTCGGCGTGGATGATGCAGCGCTGGAAGCCGCGCTGCCCGATCATCGCCGACCCGGGGCGCTCGCCTGCATCTGGGACGTCGATGCGCCGGCAACGCTGGCCCGCACGGAAGCCGACCCAGCCGACCCATTTCGCGACGACATTGGTCGCTACGACGCGATCCTGACCTACGGCGGGGGTCCGCCGGTAGTTGCGGGGTACACGCAGCTGGGCGCGCGCGTGTGCGTGCCAATCTACAACGGGCTCGACCCGGAAACGCACCATCCGGCATTCGCTGAGGACCGCTACCGCGCCGATCTCGTCTTCCTTGGCAACCGCCTGCCCGACCGCGAGCGCCGCGTGGAGCAGCTCTTTCTCCGCGCCGCCGAGCTTGCCCCGGAGCTGTGCTTTTTGCTGGGCGGCGAGGGCTGGGGCGGCAAGGCGATGCCGTCGAACGTGCACTGGCTGGGCCACGTGCCGACCGGCGAACACAATGCGGTGAACTGCTCGGCGCGCATGGTGCTTAACATCAATCGCGAATCCATGGCCGCCGTCGGTTTCTCCCCGCCGACGCGCGTCTTTGAGGTCGCCGGCAGCGGCGCGTGCCTGCTGTGCGATGCATGGCCGGGCGTCGAAACCTTCTTCAAGCCCGACGAAGAAGTCCTGGTCGTCAGCGAGCCGGAGCAGATTGTCACAGCCCTGCGTACATATACGCCGGAGGACACGCGCGCGATCGGCGAGGCGTTCCGCCGGCGCGCGCTCCGCGAACACACCTATGCGCAGCGTGCGGCGCAGGCGCACGCGGTGCTCGGGCAGCTGTGGGCGGCAAAGGCGCGCGCGTGAGGATCAGCATCCTTGGCCTCACCATCACCTCGGCCTGGGGCAACGGCCACGCCACCACGTACCGCTCGCTGTGCCGGGCGCTCCACGCGCGTGGCCATAGCCTTTCTTTCCTCGAAAAAGATGTGTCGTGGTATCGGGGCCACCGGGATCTCCCTTCACCCGGTTTCTGCGGTGTTACGCTCTACGACACCTGGGCTGAAGCACTGCCGTCCCTGCGTAAAATTGCCACCGCGAGTGATCTGATCCTCATCGGCTCCTACTTCCCCGATGGCGCTGCCGCTGCCGCTTACCTGTTTGAGCACGCGCGCTGCCCGGTGTTCTTCTACGACATCGATACGCCGATTACGATGGAGCGCCTGCGCACGGAGGGCCGCACGGAAGCGCTGCGAGCCGAGGATATCCCGCGCTTTGACGCATATCTGAGCTTTACCGGCGGTCCGTTGCTGCGCGAGATCGAGAGCCGCTTCGGCGCGCGGCGGGCCGTTCCGTTTTACTGCTCCGTCGATCCGGAACTGCACCAGCCGCGGCCCGCGGGCGAGCGCTTCCGCTGCGTGCTCAGCTATCTCGGCACCTACTCCGCCGATCGCCAGCCCAAGATCGAGCGGCTTCTGGTTGCGCCCGCAGAGCAAACGCCTGCCGAGCGCTTTATCCTCGCAGGCGCGCAATATCCGGACACAATTGGCTGGCCTGACAACCTGTGGCGATGGGAGCACGTGCCCCCGGACGAGCACGCAGACGTTTATTGTTCTTCGCGCTTTACGCTCAACCTTACGCGCGACCACATGGTCGCCGCCGGCTGGTCGCCCTCGGTGCGCTTGTTTGAGGCCGCCGCATGCGGTGCGGCCATCATCTCCGACATCTGGCCGGGGCTTGATCAGCTGCTCACGCCGGGCGAGGAGGTAC
>CAXTMW010000208.1:0-5877 GCA_964245455.1 uncultured Acidobacteriaceae bacterium | reverse complement strand
AGCACCCAACTTCGCGCGAAAGCGCTCGGGCTGCTAGGCATGGCCCTCGCGTGTGCTCCGGCCCACGCGCAGGATCCCGCACATGCCACCGAGTTCCGGATGCAGCATCCGGGCAATGGCCCGGGCGGCGAGCCGCGCATCGCCTTTCTGTCGCACCGTCTCGGCTCCGATCATGCCGAGGGCATCTCCCTGCTCGACATGAACAAGGATGGCTTTGTGGACCTGCTCAGCGGCGCCTACTGGTATGAAAATCCCGGCGCCGGCGGCGGTGAGTGGAAGCAGCACCAGTTCCGCACCGTCGGCATCCACAATGAGTTCGTCTCCGACTGCGGCGAGTGGGTCGTGGACGTCGACCACGACGGCCTGCCCGATGTGGTCACCGCCGGCTGGATCTCAAACGGGCTCTGGTGGTATCGCAACCCGGGTCCCACGGCCGTGGCCGCCGGCGTCATGTGGAAAGGCGAAAAGATTACCGACAGCTTCGATACCGAGGGCGGGGCGTTCGCGGACATCAATGGCGACGGCAAGCCCGACCTCGCCCTCGCCCACTACAACCGCGCCGGTGTGTTGTGGGTCGACTTCAGCAGAAGCAGTCCGCGCGTTCACCATCTGGGCGGCCGCGTCGAAGACGGCCACGGCATCGGCGTCGCCGACATTAACGGCGACGGCAAAGCCGACATCCTGACCCCGCACGGCTGGTTTGAGCAGGTGGACGCCGACAATGACAAGTGGCAGTGGCACGCCGACTGGGAGCTTGCCGATGCCGGCTTTCCCATCCTCGGCTACGACGTCAACCACGACGGCAAGCTCGACCTGATCTACGGGCAGGGGCACGGGTATGGCCTTTATTGGCTGGAGCAGTCCGGCACCCCCGGCGCTCGCACGTGGATACGTCACACCATCGACGAATCCTTTTCGCAGTCGCACGCGCTGGCGCTGGTGGACCTGGACGGTGACGGCGTGCCGGAGCTTGTCACCGGCAAACGCTACCGCGGCCACGACGGCAACGACCCGGGCTCGTATGACCCGGTCGTTGTGTACGCGTACAAGCTCCCGACCAGCGCGCAGTTCAAGGGCGGCACTGCCGATCCGGCGTTTACCCGGCTTACGCTTTCGGACAACGGCACCGCCAGCGCCGGCACCCAGTTTGTTTTCGCGGACCTGGACCACGACGGCGACATGGACCTGGCGAGCGCGGGCAAACTGGGCGTGCACGTGCTGGAGAATCTCCGGAACAGCAGCAACGTCAGCAAGCCGCTGCGCGAGGCGAGCCAACCCCTGAACCGCACATGGCCCTTTCCTGGGGAAGGCGAGCAGGTGGAACAGGAAAATGGCCCGACACCCCAATAAACGGCCAGGTGGGTGTGTCTTGGCTTGTTTCGGTCTTACCTACCTGCCGGCTCGTGAGCGGGCGAGAAAAGACGCGCTTCGCCGCGCGAGGACTTCGATGTCAACATGGTCGAGGAGCAGGAGCCTTTCGGCCGGCCTGAGGGCGGCGCGGCTACGAGACCGCGCTGAGGCCGGGCGTCTAACGGCGGTACACGTCCGAGAACAGGCTGCGCATTTCGCGGCAAGCCGGATTAGTCTTCTTGCATGAACTTCGAGGAACGATTGCAGAAGCAGGCAGAGCGGCACGAAGCCCTGGCACAAAGCCTTGAGATGTTTGCGGCGGATGTGCGGCAGCAAGGCGAAAATATCGACAAGCTGACGGTGGAAACGGCAGCCCAGCAGCAAACCCTTGCTTCGGTTCTTACCGCGATGCAGCAGTTAATTGGCGTGGTTACCAAGCATGAACGGCGCATTGGGAAACTCGAAAGCGCCTGACCGGCGTTCTGCCAAATACATCGGCGCATCGACCGTCACCACGATGCTCAAAGACGGGTACTCGAAGACGCGCGGCGCGCCTTTGACTCCCGCTCCTCTGACTAGCCAGAGGAGCCCGGCAAGGCCGACCAAGTGACAGGAGCCTGGAAGCCTAACGAACGATTTTCGAATCAGACCAGACATGGCCCCGCGTCACTCGATCGACTTTGCCCTTCGTCGTTATTTGGATGAGCAGGCTGCTGCCTCTTCCGGGCCCATCAACTCGCCCGGCGACGCGAGGCGGCGCATGCAGCGGCAGCTGGAAACCCGGCTGGCCGAGGGCATCCCCGGGTTGCCGAATGGAGTAAAAACCGAGGATCACTACCTCCCGGACGACGGGCACGGCCTGCGTGTGCGCGTGTACCTGCCTCCAGTGCAATCCCCGGCGCAGCAGGCCATCCCCGCGCTGGTCTATCTTCACGGGGGCGGCTGGGCGGCCGGCTCCATCGAGACCCACGATCCCTTCTGTCGCCTGCTGGCGCCGCTTGCCGGCCTCAGTATCGTGTCCGTGGATTACCGGCTCGCACCGGAGTCGCCACACCCGGCAGCGCTGGAAGACGCGCACACCGTTGTGCTGTGGACGGCGGGGCACGCGGGTAGCTGGGGCGCCGACCCGGCCCGGCTGGCGCTGGGCGGCGACAGTGCCGGCGCGCACCTGGCGGCGGTCACGGCAAACCGGCTCGCGGTGGAGCGTGACAGCCCGAAGCCTGCGGCACTTGCCCTCTTGTACCCGGCAACCGACTATCCCGAAGGCCAGTACGCCTCGTACGGCCAGAACGCAATTGGCTATGGGCTAGAGGCCGACCTGATGCGCTGGTACTGGCGGCTCTACGCCGCCGGCGCTTCGCCGGACGACCCGACTGTCTCGCCCATGCGCCGACAGCCTATGCCGCCCCTGCCGCCTACGCTCGTGATGACAGCCGAATACGATGTGCTGCGCGACGAGGGCATCGCCTACGCGCAGAAGCTGTCCGGCGCCGGCGTCGCGGTTACGCACGTGCACTCCCCGGACATGCACCACAACTTCCCGGTCGGCCCCGGTACGGTCGCCCGCTTTCCGCAGAGTGACCGGGCTCTGGGCGAGATCGCCGCCTTCCTCCGCAGCGCCCTGCAAGGCACGCGCTAGCGGGCGAGCGCAGTCCTACTCCGCCCTTCGCGCAAGGTCGTGAGCGTTTTGCAGGAAAAGGAATGCCGTTGTGCAGCAACGCTCGCCGGGGCGTATCCGGCGAGCGCTGCTTACCATTGCCGTTCTATGAGTGCTTCTTCTTGTGTTTCTTGTGGGTCGGCGGTTTGGGTGCTTTGGGTGGAGCAGGCGCAGTGGGCGGCGCCGGGGCAGGCGTACTCGGAGGCGCCGGTGCGGGCGAACCGGCTCCCGCGCCGGAAGCCCCCAGCGCCGCTGCGACCGCCGCACCATTGGGTGAGCCAAGCCCGGTGCACGCGTCCCATCCGGGCCCGGCACTATATGTCCCGTTTGAGCCGGTGGTGATGTCGCGCAAGGCCGCGGGCGCGCCGTACAGGGTGTGGTTGACGAAGCCCACCGGAGCACCGCCGGCAGAAGCCCGCCCCTGGTTGACCAGGGCGACGAGCCCGGCCCACAGCGGAGCTACGGCGCTGGTGCCGCCGACCACCTGCTGCGCCCCATCTACAAGGACGCTGTAGCCGGACTCGGGCGAAGCATCACCCGACACATCCGGAACGCCGCGCCCGCCCCCGGCGGCCGGCGGGGCAGGCACCCCGGCGCTGCTCTGCCAGTTTGGCAAGGCAAAAGCCGTGCTCACGCCGCCCCCGGTCGCCCCGCCGTTCGGCTGGTCGTTCCACACGATCTCCGACGAGATGGTCGCCCCGGATCCTTCCAGCCGCGTTCCCCCACAAGCCAGCACGTGCGGGCTTGACGCCGGAAAGTCCACGTTATTGCCGGTTCCCCCATCGGAGGAGCCATTGTCGCCGGAGGCCACCGTGATCGTGACGCCGAGCGCGCCGGCTGACTGGCACGCATTGTCGAGCGCCGTCCGCGAGGCCGCGCTCCAGCTGCCTTCCGGGCCGCCCCACGAGATCGAAAGCACGCTCGGCTTATTCGCCGTGTCGTGGACCGCCGTGGTGATCGCGTCCAGAAAGCCCTGGTCGGTGTTTGGCGCAAAGTACACGGCGATCTTGGCGCCCGGTGCGACCGCTCCGGCTACCTGAATGTCGAGCGCTACTTCGCCATCGGCGCCCTGAGGATCGCCGCCCGGCACGTTGGTCGCCCCATCGACCGAGACCGCGACCACGGTGGGCGCGGGGAGCCCCAGACCCTGGAAGTAGCTCGAGATGTCACTGGTCTCATAGCCGCCGCCCAGCTCCAGAATGCCGATCGTCTGGCCGGCTCCGGTCAGGTTTTTCGGAAACCCGTACAGTTCCGCCACCTGCAACGGCGTGTAGCTTGCGCCCACCGCGCTGGCGCGAATGATGCGCTCGCCATCGCTTGCTTTGCCTCCCTGCCCGGCCCGTCGCAGGTGGGAGCTCGCGATCGGCCGCGTGTCCAGGCCGAGTACCGCCTCGATCAGCGCGGCCGGTGCTTCCGGCACGCTCAGCGTCCCCGAGTAGCCGTGGAACTCCTTGGCGTGGGCGGCGTGGTGGAAGGTGTGCAGCTTGACCCCGAACGCCTCTTCCATGCGGGAAGCCGGGCCCCGCAGCACCAGGGTCCGCCGCGCGAGGCTCGACGCTGCTTCATCGACGGAAAGCCCGTGCTCATGCGCAAACCCGCGCAGCGCTTCGAAGTCCGCCGGATCGGCGGCGTAGGTCTGGTCGAATTCATCGTGAGAAAGAACGCGCCCCCCGAGCCCGGCGAGCGAAAGCGGGTTACGGCGGCGCGTGATGACCGAGACGGTAAGAATCTGTGCAGGGGCAACGGAGCCGGTCTGCGAAGCTTCGGCGGGCAGGGGGTGTTCGCTCGCGGCGAGCGAAACGCGCGCCTGCTTCTTTGGATCACTTCCACTCATGGACAGCACCTCTGCCTCCACGCTAAAACAAATCCGGGCCGACGCGCAGGGTACCGGTGGAAGGAAATCGTGGCGTACTCTCCCCGAATCTGTGAAACGGGCGCTGCCTATTCCTGAGTACCGCAGGTGTCAGAAATGCAAACCTCGCAAACTTTAGGACACGTGCTTATGGAAGAGGTCGTCATTGTCCCGCGAAGGGCTGGACACGCACGAGGCGACACAGCCGACCAGAAGAGCCGCACCCAGGGTGATTGTGGCTTCCGCCCAGTAGGCGTTCAGGTGAGCGCAATGCCAGAGAACATCGTGAAGATGAAGAAACCACATGCGAATACCCTCAATCCGCGAAGCCGCGCCTACGATGCGCTACCCACACGAGCATGTTGCACTCCTGTAGGACGAATGTGCAATCGGAACTTGTTGCCTGCACCCTGAAAAGTTGCAAATTATTCCTGATCCGGTACTCGGAGGCCTTAGCCGTTCCAAAAAGGGACTCTGCGGCTCTGAACGAAATACCTGCTTGGCACGCGGCAAAGAAAAAGCGAAACTAAGAGCAGATGCTCCCGGGCCGGCTTCATTCCGAAATGCGGCCTCCACCACCATCCGGGGGAGAACCGGAGGTCGGCTGGCTTTTGCTTGATCTCAACTCGTATTTCGCCTCCGTCGAGCAGGAGCTGCGTCCCGAGCTTCGGGGCAAACCGATCGCCGTTGTTCCCGTCATGGCTGACACCTCCACCGTCATCGCTGCTTCGTACGAGGCCAAGGCATTCGGAGTGAAGACCGGCGTCAAGGTCGGGGACGCCCGGCGTATGTGCCCGGGTCTGGAGCTGGTGCACGCGCGTCATCGCGAGTACGTCGAGTATCACCATCGTGTGATTGAGGCCGTGGAGCGTTGCGTACCTATATCGGCTGTCATGTCCATCGACGAGATGGCTTGCTCACTGCTGGGGCGTGAACGGCGCTTAATGCATGCGCTTGAGCTGGCGCAGTCTGTGAAGCAATCGATTCGCACCCACGCCGGCGCGACGCTGCGCTGCTC
>CAXTMW010000207.1:0-5918 GCA_964245455.1 uncultured Acidobacteriaceae bacterium | reverse complement strand
CTATGACCAGGCGGCCATCGCCTACGGGCACCTGACGCGCAACGACCCGGATGCTCTCCAGGCTGACTTCCACCGTGGCCTGGCGTATTTCTACACCGGCAAATACCTGCCTGCCGAAGACGCTTTCGCTTTTGTGAGCACCCGTCTGCCGCTGCCCGAGGTCGTCAACAACCAAGGAGTTGCCGCCGCGCGTCGCGGCAAGGATGGCGCTCCGCTCTTTCAGCAGGCCATCACCGGTGACCCCAAGGACGCGGACTACCACTTCAACGTCGCGCTCGCCTATGCGCGCCGAGGCGACAGCGCCAATGCCCAGAAAGAAGCGGCTGAAGCGTTGAAGCTCCGCCCTGCGGACGCCGAGATACAAACTTTTGCCGCAAACCTGCGCAGCCCCGGATACCTGCAGGCACCGGGCGCTGCGGCAACGCAGAGCGCCGAGACCAGCAATCTGCCGCTCGAGCGCATCAAGCGCTCCTATGACGAGGCGGCCTTTCGCCAGGCCGCCTTCGAGCTGGAGCAGCTCGAAATCCTGCGCGCCGCGACCGGATCACCGGCTCAGCGCGTTTCTGCCCTGCTCGAGGACGCGAACCGCTACCTCAATGCCGGCCTCCTGGTGGAAAGCGAACGCGAATACACCGAAGCGCTCTCGCTCGACCCAGCTTCAGCCGCAGCCTACGCAGGGCTGGCGCGCATTCGTGAACGGACCGGAGACCGCGACGCCGCCCGGCAGCTTGCCGCGCGGTCGATCCAGCTCCGCAACAACATCCCCGCGCACCTGGTACTGGCGCGGCTTGCACTGCTGACGAGCCAAGTGCCCGCGGCCGCCGATGAGGTCGCGGCCGCTTTGCGGATCGACGGCAACAACGCGGAAGCACGCGGCCTACGCCAGGCCGTCACTTCGCGCGGCGGGCAGGTGCCCTGATGCGCATACAGGAAGTAAGCGAATCTCCGACAAACCATATAGGGTCGTCCTGATTGACAGAATCATCTTCAATGAAGAGGGTCATCCTGAGCGCAGCGAAGGATCTGCTTTTTGCTCTATTCGAGCGGAAGAGCAGATCCTTCGTCGCTTCACTCCTCAGGATGACCCCAATGACGGAGCACGCGCTTAAGAACGGCGAACCTCGCAGATCCCCTTTCGGTTTGAGCGAAGACGACGTCCACGCCTTACCTGATCCGTAGTGGCTGACCGCGAGCCCTCTTGCGAAAGAAGTGCTCACGCAGGCATACACTCTTTTCCATGCGGTTCCGCGCGTCTTCCCTGCTGCCGAGCGTGCTTCTTGTGTGTTTCGTCGCAGTCTTGTGCTTCGCTTCGCTTTTGCGTGCCGCCGCGCCGACACAGTCCGCCCCGCAGCCTATCGTGACCGTGATCCATCTTGACTCGACAATCCAGCCGGTAAGCGTCTGGTACCTGGAGCGCGGGCTGCGCGAGGCCGACCAGGCGCATGCCGCAGCCGTGCTCATCCTGATGAACACGCCCGGCGGCCTGCTCGAGTCCATGCGCGACATGGTCCACGAGATTCTCGCGTCGCCGGTCCCGGTGATCGTGTACGTGGACCCATCGGGCAGCCGCGCCGGCTCGGCCGGCTTCTTCCTGCTTGAGGCAGCGGACGTTGCCGCGATGGCACCCGGCACCAACGCGGGCGCAGCCCACCCGGTCATTGAAGGCCGCACGCTCGACCCCATCATGAAGCAGAAGCTCGAAAACGATGCGACCGCATTTCTGCGCTCATTTGTCAGCCTGCGCAAGCGGAACCTCGCCGCCGCGCAGGACGCGGTGCTTAACTCCAAGTCCTACTCGGAAGCGGAAGCGATGCAGCTCGGGCTGCTCACCCTGGTTTCGCCCGACATCCCGTCCCTGCTGCGCTCACTCGATGGCCAAATGGTGACCCGCATCACCGGTAAAACCACCGTCCTGCACCTCGCGGACGCCCGCCTGGTCGACGAGGCGCCCTCGCTGCGCGAGCGCATCCTCGGCAGCCTCACCGACCCGAACCTCGCGGTCCTTTTGCTGGTGGCAGGCGCGCTGCTCATTTACCTGGAGTTCAATGCGCCCGGAACCATCATCCCCGGCGCGCTCGGCACGCTTTTCTTGCTGACGGCCCTGTTCGCGCTCAACCTGCTGCCGCTGCGCTACACGGCTGTCATGCTGCTGGTCGCCGCGCTCGGCCTCATGCTGCTTGAGATCAAGGTGCCCAGCCACGGCGTGCTTGCCTTTACCGGCATCGCCGCCCTGGTCACCGGGCTGCTGACGCTGGTCGCCGGGCCCATCCCCGAGATGCAGGTGCGCATCGCGACAGCGGTTGGCGTGGGTACCGGCTTCGGGCTGATCACTGTGTTTCTCGTGCGCATTGCGTTGCGCGCGCGCCGCAACAAGGTGCTTACCGGCGCGGACGCCATGGTGGGCGCGCTTGCCGTCACCCAGGAGCCGCTTGCCCCCGCCGGCGCGGTCCCGAACTCCCAAGTACCGGGCTCCCAAGCCCCGCGCGGCCAGGTGCTGGTGCGCGGCGAGCTCTGGCTGGCCGAGTCCCCGGAAGCGCTGCCCGCCGGTACCAACGTCAAAGTGACCGGCGTACACGGACTTACGTTGTTGGTGGAGCGGATGCGCACCTAGCACTCGCTTCGCAGCGCATCCGGCGCCTGCGTTACACTCCAAGGCGAGCGCGAGGCGTCACTCATGAATCTTTTTGCTCTTGCGGCGATCCTGATCGTCGGGTTTTACCTGTTTTCTTCGGTCATCATCCTGCGCGAGTACGAGCGCGGCGTTATTTTCCGGCTGGGTCGCGCCCTCGTTCCGCCCAAGGGGCCCGGCGTGATTCTAGTGTTCCGGCCGTTCGACCAGATCGTGCGCGTGTCGCTCCGGCAGGAAGTGCTGGAAGTCCCGCCGCAGGACGTGATCACCCGCGACAACGTGACGTTGAAGGTAAACGCCGTCATTACCCTGCGAGTGTTGGACCCGGCGCGTGCGGTGATTGAGGTCGCAAACTACGTGAACCAGACGTCGCAGTTCGCCCAGACCACGCTGCGCTCGGTGCTCGGCGAGGTGGACCTGGACGGTTTGCTCTCGCACCGGGATCTGCTCAACCAGCGCATCCAGACCATCATCGACGGCCGCACGGAGCCCTGGGGCGTCAAGGTCGTTTCCGTCGAGGTCAAGCAGGTGGACCTGCCCGAGTCGATGCTGCGGGCCATGGCGCGCCAGGCCGAAGCCGAACGGGAAAAGCGCTCGAAAATCATCAATGCCGACGGCGAATATGAGGCAGCGCAGCGGCTCGTCGATGCCGCGAAGCTGCTGGCCGAGCAGCCTACCACCATGCAGCTGCGCTACCTGCAGACGCTGCGCGACATCGGTGCTGAAAAGAACACGACAATCATCTTCCCGCTGCCGATCGAAATGCTGAACCTGCTGCAGCGAGCAATCGGCGCACCCCCGTCACCGGCGACCAGCAGCGCGCACGCTGAGGATGGCCGGGCATGAGGTCACTGCTCGAGCCCGAGCACGATCGTGCGGAAGCGGCAGAGCCGTCGCGCGACCTGGTTCTGGGTATGCCCGCACTGCTGGGTATTTTTCTAGGCGTGGCTCTGGTGTGCGCCGTGTGCTTCGGCTTCGGCTACTCGTCTTCGCACAACTTCCACTTGCCGGAGCGACACTTGGATGCGGCACCCTCCGCGCGACGAGCGCCGCTGGAGCCGCGCCCGCTCGGCGGGTCCACGCCTGGTGGGTCTGGGCAGGAGGCGGAGTCGCCCGAAACTGCCTATCCGACGCCGGCCCCGGACCAGGCTCCGGAACAAGCGATGGAACAATCTCCCGAGCCATCCCCGGATCAGGCTCCAAATGAAGTTGCGCAAAGGCGAGCTTCGCCGCCGTCGGCCTCGCTCAAGCCCTCGCCTGGCGCGCAGCACTTGGTGTCGGACGATCTCCCGGCCATACCGACCCGGAGCGTGGTGCCTCCGCCTGCTCGCGAGCAGGCGGAGAATCTTCCTGCGCCCTCATCGCGTCGGCTCCAGGCTTCACCAGTCGAGACCGCGCCTGACCCGGAAAGCATCCCCACGCCGATCGGGGCCGGTGCCATGGTGCAGATCGCAGCCGTGACCCGCGCCGCGGACGCGCAAACACTCGCCAATGCGCTCCGGCATGACGGTTTTGACGCGATTGTGCGAACAGCGACCGACGATCGCTTTTTCCACGTTCAGATCGGCCCATTTCCTTCGTTGCAGGCGGCAAAGACCATGCGCGGCAAGCTGGCTGATAGCGGTTACAACGCATTTATCAAGCCGTAACTCAGCAGTCGCCCTTCATTCTCTACTCTTCGCTCGACCTTGCCTCTAAGGTGTCATCCTGAGCAAAGCAAAGGATCTGTTTTTTAATACACTCCGCGGTAACAGCAGATCCTTCACTTCGTTCAGGATGACCCTGGTTTCGCTCAACATGACCCCTGTCCTTTGCTCTGGATGAGAAACAAGACGATGACATCATTACTCACCGGCCGGCAGCGCTGAAGCAATCGCGGCGCGCACCGCTTTCTGCAGCGCATCACGGTTTGCAAACTCACCCGGCAGCATCGGAGCATGTACCACCACGTCGACCGTGCCGCGCCGCAGACGCAAGACCCCTTTCGGCAGCAGCCGGCCCGTGTTGATCAGCGTGACTGGTACCACCGGTACACCGCACTCCATCGCAAGAAAGAACGGCCCCTTTTTGAACGGCAGCAAACGCCCATCCGGCGACCGGGTGCCTTCCACAAACACCGTCATCGAGATGCCCGACCGCATCACCGCAGCCGCCTGTTCGAGCGAGCGTTTTGCATCCTCCAGGCTGCCCGAACGCGCCACCGGCACAAAGCCGGCCAGCCGCATACCAAAGCCCAGCAGCGGCAGTTTGAGCAGCTCCTGCTTGATCAGCATGGCCGTGCGCACCGGCTGCAGCACCGCGGCCAGCAGGGGTGGGTCGAGGTTCGACGCGTGATTGCTTAGGAAGAGGTACGGCGTGCCCGGCTGGAGCGGCTGCTCATAGCGCACACGGGTATGTACACCGGCGATCCGCAATCCGAGAGCACCGACCGCAACACCCCAGCGGTACAGGACTGAGGCGTTGCGCGTCAGCACCGTCCACGGCAGGGCGACAAAGCCGACCGGGATCGCGAGCAAGCCCCATACCGCCAGCAGAAGATACGCGCGCAGCACCGTCCTACTACTCGCACAGCGCAAGCAAGCGCGCGGGCAGCTTCTCGTAGATGCCGTCGAAGCCGCCGTTCGAGAGGATCGCCACCACTTAAACTTCGATCAGCTCAGGTGCCAGCGCGTCCACAATGTCGTCGGCATGCGCGTACAAGGCGGCATCGTGGCCGGCGTTGGCCAGGGCGAGCACGACCTGCTCCGGATGCAGCCGCTCGTGCTCCGGAATGCTTTCCTGCTTGAAGACGCTGGCAAGCACGATGTGGTCCGCGAGCGCCAGGCTGTCGATCAGTTCGCGCTCAAAGATGTTGCGGCGCAGCGTGTTGGAGCGCGGCTCCAGCACCGCCCATAGCCGGCTCTTCGGGTAAGCCGTACGCAGCGCGCGCAGCGTTTCGCGGATCGCCGTGGGGTGGTGCGCAAAGTCGTCGATGATCGTCACGCCGTTCACCACCGCGCGCACCTCAAGCCGGCGCTTTACGCTTTCAAACGTTGCCAGCGCCTCCTCAATCGCCGCGACTGAAATGCCCTGCCCGCCGGCCAGCGCGGCCGCAGCCGTGGCGTTCAGCGCGTTGTGTTCGCCGGCCATGGGCAGGCGCAACTGTGCCCACGGTTTGCCGTCGCGGGCGACCATCCAGCGCATGCCGCCGTCCTCGTGCCGCATGTCGGCCACGCGCCACTGCGAGGCATCAGAAAAGCCGTAAAACTCTACCGGGCACAGCGCCTTGCCCACGCACTCCCGCACATGC
>CAXTMW010000206.1:0-5931 GCA_964245455.1 uncultured Acidobacteriaceae bacterium | reverse complement strand
CTCGTACAGCTTTCAGTGTGCTCATAAGCGATAAGCCCGAGTCTAGCAGCCGTCTCGACACAGGCGAGGCGCATCCAGCGCACGCCCGCAGCGGCGGAACGGCAACCCCGCCCGCCCGCGCCCTCATCTGCTCATGCATGGTCGCCGAGGGGGCGCCACTCCATGCAAGGAAGAAAAAGCGTTATTCTCGCCCTCGTCATGACGGCAATCCTGGGCCCGTTCGGGATGCTCTACAGCACGCTCATCGGTGCCATCATCATGGGCGTTCTTTACGTCGTGCTCGGTATCCCAACCGTGGGCTACGCGCTGGTCGTGCTGCACCCCATCTGCATCATCTGGGGCACCTGGGCCGCGCACCGCCAAAATACGCGGGCAGGTGTTTAACAGCGGATTTTACCGGTCAGCGTACCGCTGGCTGCAACCCCAGCTGCTCCCGCTTGCACTGGTCCGCGTACTCGCGGGCATAGTCTAGATAATTCACCGCGTACATGCGAATCATCTCCAGGTCCTCGTCAGTGATGGCGCGCCGAACGCGCCCCGGCACCCCGGTCACCAGCGAACGCGGCGGAATAATCGTGCCTTCCGGAATCACTGCTCCCGCCCCGATGATCGATCCTTCACAAATGCGGGCATTGTTCAACACACGCGCGCCGATGCCAATCAGGCAATTATCTTCCACCACGCAGCCGTGCACCGTCGCGTTATGGCCGATCGACACGCCCTCACCCACGTGCACACGGTACAAATGGCGCATCCCGTGCAGCACCGCGCAGTCCTGCACATTCGATCCCGCGCCGATGCGGATCGAGTGCACGTCCCCGCGCACCACCGCGTTCATCCAGATGCTGGCGCGCTCGCCCAGCACCACATCGCCAATCACCTGCGCGGACGCATCCACATAGCAGCTCTGCGGAACGGTAGGCAGAACCCCGGCATAGGCTCGAATCATGCCTACAGTATGGACCCTCCGCCCGTAAAAAGGCCTGCTCCCTCGGGAGCAGGCCTTTTAGGTCCGCACAATCGCCGTAGCGCTAGACGGGCGAGGTCTGGCTGAACGACTTCACCTGCATCTGCGACTGCTTCACATGCTCAAACTGCTGCGCAATCAGGGCGCGCACCGTGCTGGAAACCGAGGTGTCGTCCAGGGCCACCTGGTAGGCCTTGACCGCCGCATCCTCGCCGGTAGTCGCTGTCTCCAGAAGGGTCGCGTCGCCGCCGCCAAGCTTCGCTTTCAGGTCGGTGAAGCCGCGGTGGAGCGTGCCCAGCGTGGTTCCAGTCTCGTGCACGTCGGCACCGCTCGTCTGGTTCACCGTCCGCTCAAGTTCAGTGGCATACTTGCCGCGTACCTGCGACTCGGTCGTAAAGAAGGACCGGTGCTCCGGGTGCTGCAGGTGTTCACCCACATCCGCAAAGCCCTTCTCCCCATCACGCAGCACGGAAATCAAAGCCTTAATCGCTGTATTGTCGTTCGCCATTTTGGTAACTCCCTCCACATAGAGAGATGCCCGCGAGCAGAGCGATGTTGTGCGGCGCAGGCCATCTGCCTTGCCGAGATCGCAAACCGAAAAGCGCAAGGGAAAGACTTTAGGAAGCTCGTTCCTTGGAGGTCGTTGCACCGCCAGGTATGCCCCTCGGCATAGCTCAGCTCGACAGAGCAATCGAGAAAGATGCTCCATCATGGTCCTGTGTGGCGTCATCCTGAGGGCAAGAGCTACTTCAGAGAAGCTGTGGAACCGCTGCTCACTTTGTGTACGCACAAGTACGATCAGTGAGGATGAGGGCTAAGTCTCCAAGTCGGCAAGGGGAACGCCGTGACCGGCGACGACAGGACATTGTCGATACCGCAAGCCGGCTCTTTTCTGAGAAGGGCTACGAGAACGTCACACTGCGAGCGATCGCGGAAGCGATGGGCTATGCCCATGCTTCGCTTTATCGCTACTTTCCGGATAAATCGAGCCTGCTTTCTGCCATCTGCGTAGAAACGTTCTCGCTCCTGAATGCAGAGTTCGATGCGATTCTAGTCCAAACTACCGACCCGCAGGAACGACTGCTTCAAACCTCTCGCGGCTTCGCCGTTTTCGGTCTTCGTCATCCCCAGCACTTTCGCGTCGTCTTTTTCGGACCGGAAAATCGAAATGGTATTCGCGCTGCAGAGTACATCGATGCAATCGGACGCCCCCTCTTCGAGCGTCTGATGTCGATTTTTGGTGCGTGCGTCGAAAGTCGAGGGCTCAGCTTAAAAACTCCGGTACTGGACGCGCATACTTGGTGGTCGACCGTCTTCGGCGTAACGCAGGTACTCATCACCCAGGGAAAGCTTCCTCATCTCTCCGGACCCGAAGCCGTGATTGAACGAGCTTTGGAGATCTTGTGGAACGGCATCGAGACGCTTTCGCGGCGAGAACAGGCGTAATACTCAGAATCTTCAGTTTCCTCTTCCAAAAGAGCACCGTCGACCCTACATCATGCTTCTGCTAACATAGGACACATTGTTACCAATGGTAGCTTTCTGTTGCTCAAGCAGCCGCGCGGCGGGTATTGCTTGACATGCCGCGGTTGCTCAAAAGCACACCGACCTCCTGGTCAGATTGGAATGCTTACCGAATGACGAAGAAAATTGTGGTGGCAGGTGCAACCGGCGACTTGGGAGGACGTGTCGTAAAGGCGCTCATCTCAAGAGGTGCGCACGTTGTGGCATTGGTCAGGCCGGGTGCAAAGGATGGCAGAGTGCAGTCGCTTCAGTCGCTCGGTGCCGACGTGGCTGTAATCGATATGACGAGCACCGACCAAATTGCGTCCGCGTGCTCGGGGGCAGATTGCGTTGTATCTATGCTGGCCGGCCTTCACGACGTGATCGTGGAGGCTCAAATCCTTCTTTTGAATGCCGCGATCCAGGCGGGCGTCCGCAGGTTTATTCCCTCGGACTTTTCAACCGACTTCAACCACCTCCCGGCCGGAGAGAACCGCAACTTCGATCTCCGGCGTGAGTTTCACAAGGTTCTTGACGTTGCGCCAATCGCCTCGACGTCGATCTTCAACGGAGCCTTTGGCGAGATCCTCACGTACAACGTTCCTTTGCTCGACTTCAAGAAAATGCAGGTCGGCTTTTGGGAGAATGCAGACCACTCCATCGACTTCACGACGATGGATGACACAGCTGCTTATACGGCCGCGGCAGCGCTCGATCCGGCCACGCCCAGGGCACTTCATATTGCGAGTTTTCAGGTAAGCCCAAATGACCTCGTCGCCTTTACGAAGGATGTCCTTCATACCCCTTTCGGCCTGGTCAGAATGGGAAGTCTTACGGAATTGCGCGAGAAAAACAACAAGGATCGAGCTGCAAATCCAGAAGGCGAGAACGAACTCTATCCACGGTGGCAGCAGGGACAATACATGCAGAGCATGTTCAGCACCCG
Organism: uncultured Acidobacteriaceae bacterium; assembly: GCA_964245455.1. Classification (GTDB taxonomy): domain Bacteria; phylum Acidobacteriota; class Terriglobia; order Terriglobales; family Acidobacteriaceae; genus EB88. The sequence continues at coordinate 2,515 of CAXTMW010000206.1, read as the reverse complement.
GCATCCGTCGCTGGAGAACTTCCGTTATCCCGAGATCGTGTGGACGAAGCTAGAAAACTTCGTAAAGCCCCGCGCCTAACGCGCATGTCACGCATTCCGAAGTGCGAGAGCCCATATCCACGGAATCGAGCCGTTCCATCGTCCGTTCCTGGAGAAATGGGTGGCCCAGGGCTGAAATCGATAACGGAAGCGGTGCCCCATGTCTCGCGTTTGAGACATGGGTTGAGATCTTTGAACACTCGCTGTTTACAGATATATGGCGAATTGTAAACTTACGCCGCGTTCGCAGTCGCTCCCAGTGCGGTCTTTGCCTGCGCCGCCAGCGCCGCAAAACCCTGTTCATCGCGCACGGCAAGGTCGGCGAGGATCTTGCGGTCCAGCTCTATGCCGGCCTTCTTCAGCCCATTCATAAAGCGTGAATACGAAATGCCGTTGATCTTCGCCGCGGCATTGATGCGCACAATCCACAGCGAACGGTATTGGCGCTTCTTCTGCTTGCGGCCGCTATAGGCAAACTTCAGGCCGCGCTCTACGGCTTCCTGTGCCGCCTGGTAGAGCTTCGATTTGGTAAGAAAATATCCGCTCGCGCGCTTCAGAATCTTTTTGCGGCGGTCGTTGCGTTTGGTTCCACGTTTGACGCGTGGCATGGTCGGTCTCCTTTGGTGGTGCGTTTACTCGCGGCTGGAGGCAGGTTTGGCCTCTTCACACGCTCACTGCTCGCTCTCAGGCCCATGTGGGCGCCTGGGGTCGGCGCGCCTGCGATGCGACGTGCTCGCGGCGCGCTGACCGGGTAAGCTCAGGCATATGGGATCATGCGGGCTACCTTCTTGTAGTCGGCATCGGAAACGAGCGCGGTGTGGGCCAGCTTACGCTTGGTTTTCGTTTCCTTCGACGTCAGAATGTGCCGCATCTTCGACTGGCCGCGCTTGATTTTGCCGGTGCCAGTCTTTTTGAAGCGCTTTGCAGCGCCCTTGTGGGTCTTAAGTTTTGGCATAGGTGTCCTGCTTGGAATTCACTTCGGTACAACATCAGCCAGTATACACAGCCCGGTACCCGGCCTTAGTTGGTAACCGCTACGCCAAACTCCCGCGCCAGCAGCAGCAACAAAGCCGCGGGCTCATGGCTCGGCACCACATAGGTCGCTCCCGGGTAGTCGCGTCCAGGGTCGGGAGCCGCCACAATAATCGGTACATCCGGTGCGATTGCCAGGATCTGCCGCACCAGCGCGTCACGCTCTGGGAGCAGCCCATGCACCAGCACCGCATCCACGTTTGGAAACCGGCGCAGGAGCCTGAGTCCCTCATCGGCCTTGTAAGCGGTTAGAACATTATGCTTCGCGGTCTCTACCACCAGCTTGCGGGCAGACAGCCCTTCCGGCTGTTCCGTTTCAATCATCAGCACTGCCAGGGAACCCAAAGCGACCTCCACAGCCGTAAAACCCGGTGCATCCACTGAGCCTAGGTCATACGAAGGTCGGAACACTCACCTGATTCGCGCTTGCGATTACCGAAGTATCAGCCTGCTGAGTCCGGCAGACCTCTGTCTCAGGAAACGGTCGTAGGGAGCAATTGCAGTGAACGATCGCGCGGAACAGACCGCAAAAAAGAGGGGAACGCATGGCTCCCTCTTTTCGCGATCCGCCGGTTGAATTACTGCAGCGTGGTAGTCGGCTGCGGAATCTGCGGGGCCTGCACCCTGGGCACGGGTGGCGCAGCTTTCTTAGCCGCAGCCTCTTTCTCGGCCAGGATCTTCTTCCCGGGCGCGAGAATCGCGTGCAGCGTCGTGCCTTCCATGCGCGGCATAAACTCCACCGCGCCGGTATCGCCAATATCCTGGATCAGGCGATTGATAATGTTGTAGCCAAGGTCGCGATGAGCCATCTGGCGCCCGCGAAAGCGCAGGCTCGCCTTGACTTTATCGCCTTCACTCAGGAACCGCACGGCCTGGTTCTTCTTGGTCTGGTAGTCATGCTCATCCACCGTGACGGAGAACTTGACTTCCTTGATGACAATGATCTTCTGCTTCTTCCGCGCAGCGCGATCGCTCTTGTCCTTTTCGTACAGGAATTTCCCGTAATCTTGAATACGGCAGACAGGCGGCACCGCGCTCGGGGAAACTTCTACTAGATCCAGTCCGCGCTCGCGAGCGATCTTCAACGCTTCAAAAGGAGCCAGAATCCCCAGCTGCTCGCCATTTTCGTCGATCACACGTACTTCACGCGCGCGTATCTTGTCGTTGATTCGAATGAACTGCTTGGCCGAACGTTTATCGATGACTTCCTCCGCTTGCAGGCGGGACAGCGCGTCCCGCTCCTAGCATAGCATTGGCCGGCAAGAGACAGCCAAACCAGGGTCACTGCGATCTCCCCAATGCGACCGCCGTACCCTGCCCGTCGTTGCCAATGGATGCAATCCGCACGGAAAGCAAACGATTTGCAGGCTCCCTGTCAAGCAGCTTCACGGCGAGGTAGTTGGCGCTCAACGCGGTCCCATCCTTCAGCGACACCGCCGATACC
>CAXTMW010000205.1:353-5997 GCA_964245455.1 uncultured Acidobacteriaceae bacterium | reverse complement strand
GCGGGTCCGCTGGCCAATCCAGCAGGTGCGCGCTCGCAGGTGGTCGGCGTCTATGCGGAAGGCCGCGTGCCGGTGGTGGCCCGGGCGCTTGCGCTGCTGGGGACGCGCCATGCTTTGGTGGTGCACGGGCGTGTTCCGGGTCGCTCCGACCAAGGCTCTTCCGGCTTAGATGAGCTGACCGTGACCGGCGATAGTGTGTGTGCTTCTGTCAAGGCCGATGTGGTGCGTTCCGAGGTGTTTGCGCCTGAGTCGCTGGGATTGACGCTGCGCGACCTGAGCGAGCTGCGCGGCGGGTCGGATGCGCGAGAAAATGCGGCTCTGGTGGAAGCGGTGCTGCGCGGTGCGGACCGTGGCGCACGGCGCGACATCGTGCTGTTGAACGCAGCAGCGGCGCTGCTGGTCGCGGGCTCTGCGGCGACGCTCGGCGAAGGGCTGGCGCGAGCAGCGGAGGCGGTAGACCGCGGCGCGGCGTGGGCCATAGTGGAGAGTTTACGGGCTTTTGGAGCTGCAGCGGGCTGACTCTGCTGTCTGTGGTGTCTTATGTATCCCGGGTATCGTGGAGGCAGCATCATGGGTCATGTGAGCAAGCTGTTCGATGGGGTGCGCGTTAGCTTTCTGGGTGCGCTTCTGGTGGGCGCGGTTGCTGCCGGGGCGCAGCAAATCCAGGTAAGCGGTGCCAATCGCACCATCGCCGTTACGACCAGCGAGGACGCGGAGCGGCGAGCGGACACAGCGGTCGTCCACATCGGCTACCAGATATACGCGGCGACCTCGCCGCAGGTGACGACGGCGGCGGCAAGCATCTCCAAGGCGATTACCGACGCACTCGCAACGGCCGGCATTCCGCAGGATGCAATCGAAAGTGAGAGCCAGAGCACAGGGCCCGTGCAGGAGTTCAACAGCCAGCTAAGCCCGGAAGAGCGTACGAACCGCAAGTTTCAGGCGCAGCAAAGCTGGACGGTGCGCGTCGGGGCGGATGGGGCTTCTAAAGTGCTGGCTGCAGCGGTGGGCGAGGGCGCAAACCAGAGCGGAGCGATCGACTGGTCGGTCGCGGATGACGCGTCGCTCAGCGCGGAAGCGGCAGGCAAGGCGCTGAAACATGCACAGGCCATCGCAGCGCAGATGGCAGAGGGGCTGGGCGCGAAGTTGGGGCCGCTCGTCTATGCGAGCAACGAGGCGGAGCCGCTGCGGATCCGGCCTATGAGCAGCCGCAGCACAAGCAGCGGAATCTTGGCTGGTCTCGGGACCGGGCCTGCACGTGCGCTCAGCCTCAGCGCACCTATGGTCCGCCGCTCCGCCACCGTTTCCGCCGTATTCTCCATTCAGTAGGTAGCCAGTAGCTCCTCGGCTGCTTGCGACCTCCCCGGCTCGCGCGCATCTGAGCGGTGGAGGATACCGGATGCCCCGCTACGGCTATCGCGAGCTCGAACCGCCGCGCGAAGCAAAAGAAGTGTTTGAGCGATGGCTCGCGTTTCTGGACCGCGAGCTATCGAAGCACAGCCGGCCCGCCCTGCGCGAGGAGTTGGTGCTCGATAACCTGCACCAGATGCTGCTCGGCTCGCCCAAGGGCGGCCGCCTCAACTTCAACCTCAACAGTGAGCTGCCGTTCAACGTGCTGCAGCTTTCGCTCGACCCGAAAAACATTACGCTCGAGCCTGAGTATTACGGCGACATCGACCAGGAAAAATATGCTTCGGTCAAGCCGCTGATTTACTTCTGGCAGATGTTCGACCGCTCACCGGTGGCGCTCAATCACTGGCTGGGCTTTCGCTTCCGAGCCATGCTGGGTAAGCACATCTTTAAGCACATCGGCAAAAACGTGAAGATCTTCCACGGTGTGGAGTTCTCGTTCGGCTACAACCTGACCATTGAGGACGACTGCGTGATTCACCGCAACGTGATCCTGGATGACCGCGGCGAGATCATTATCAAGAAAGGCACGTCCATCTCGGACTTTGCGGCGGTCTACTCCCACGCGCACGACCCGGTGGACGGAGCGATCGTCGAGAATCGGAAGACGGAGATCGGTCCCGGCGCGCGGCTTACGTATCACACGGCGATCATGGCGGGTGTGCGCGTCGGCGAGGACGCCACCGTCGGTGCGATGGGTGTCGCCACGCGGCCGGTCGAAGACCACTCGATTGTAGGCGGTATCCCGGCCAAGGAGATCAAGAAGAAAGACCAGGCGAAACGCTTTGAAGAAGGGGAGGATCACCGGCATGACGGGTGAACGCGGCAAGATGGAGCGCATCAACCTGGGCGAGAAGCTGGCTCTGTTTACTGACCAATGGGCGCCTCGTGTGGTGAGCGAGTTCAACGGAAGTCAGCTCAAGCTGACCAAGCTGGAAGGCGACTTCGTGTGGCACAGCCACCCAGATACTGATGAAGTATTTCTGGTGATCGCAGGGGAACTGGAGCTGGCGTTTCGTGACCGCACAATGCTGTTAAAGCCGGGCGAGTTACTTACGGTGCCGCGAAACGTCGAACATAAGCCACGCGCGGAGCGCGAGTGCCACATACTCCTGATAGAAGCTTCGGGGGTTGTGAACACAGGCGATGCAGGCGGCGCGCGCACCGCGCCCAACGACGTGTGGGTGTAGACGCCGTGCTAGCATCAGCAAGCCCAAACCTATGTCTCAGCAAGAAATCGTCCTCAAGATCTTCGAATTTGTTCTGCTGCTGTTTTCGCTGTCGCTCCACGAAGCGGCGCACGCCTGGACGGCCTCGCGTCTGGGCGACCAGACCGCTCGCATGCTGGGGCGCGTGACCCTCAATCCGGCAAAGCATATCGACCCGATCGGGACCGTGCTGCTGCCGCTGGCCATGCTCTTCCTGGGTCCGTACGGCGGCCGCTTCCTGATCGGGTGGGCACGCCCCACGCCGGTCAACACGCGCAACTTCAAGAACTACGTGCGCGGCGATGTGCTGACGACCCTTGCCGGGCCTGCGAGCAACCTGCTGATTTCGGCTGTGTGCACGGTCGCCCTAATCGCGCTGGCGAAGAGCTCGCCGATCGCCGAGGGGCTGGTACGCGGCCTCGCCTTCGGCGGCTTTGACCCGGGCCTGATGGAGGGTGCGCCGGCGCTGTTTCCGGCGGTCATCCTGCTGTATATGGCGTTGACGCTGAACCTCTTTCTGGCCTTCTTCAATCTGCTGCCGCTGCCGCCGCTTGACGGCTCGCACCTGATCCGGCACCTGCTGCCGACCCGGATGCTGCAGGTTTATGACCAGCTCGGGATCATCAGCCTGCTGCTGATGTTTATCTTCGGCGGGCGATTAGTGAACCTGTTTGTGGGGCCTGCGCTCCAGGTGGTGAACTGGATTCTGGTGTCGGCGTAGCGGGGGGGGGGACTCCGTTCTCGTTCGCGCTTCATTGAGGGGCATCCCCAAAGAAGCGGGGTCATCCTAAGCGCAGCGAAGGATCTGTTGTTGCCTCTCACGCCGACCGCGAGAAAAGCAGATCCTTCGCTGCGCTCAGGATGACCCCTTATGGATTTCGGGGGAAGGACGGTTTCGTACAATGACTTTACTTCCGTCCTTTGAGGTTCCGTGTCTGACTTAGATCCGCTTTCCGCTTCTGCACCGCAGCGCCGTGTGCTTTCCGGCATGCGCCCCACGGGCAAGCTCCACCTAGGCAACTACATGGGGGCGCTGCACAACTGGGTGCGGCTGCAGCACGAATACGAGTGTTTTTTCTTCATCGCGGACGTCCACGCGCTCACGACGGACTATGCCGATCCATCACGCATTCCGGAATTCACGCGCGATGTTGCGCTCGACTGGCTGGCGGCCGGGCTCGACCCGGAGAAGTGCACCATCTTCGTGCAGAGCCATGTCAAACAGCATTGTGAGCTGTTTGGCCTGCTGGGAATGATGACACCTCTCAGCTGGCTGGAGCGCGTCCCGACGTACAAGGACCAGATTGAGAATCTGCAGGAAAAAGATCTCGCAATGTTCGGCTTCCTCGGCTATCCGCTGCTGCAGTCCGCGGATATCTTGCTTTACGGCGCACCCGGTGCCTCGCTCAACGTGCCGGTCGGCGCAGATCAGGTTGCACACGTGGAAATTACCCGTGAAATCGCGAGGCGATTCAACTTTCTCTATCCTAAGAACCGCTCGAAGCTTGAAGCTGCAAGCGTTCTTTCGCATGACCAGTTGCAATCTATGCATGGTGAAACGACTGCGTTGAAGATGGACCCTCATCAAAGAGGCATCGCCAGTCGGCCCGGTTCGCCAGCGACTTTTTTGGAAGAGACACGACCAAATCAGGCCATCCTCGTCGAGCCGCAAGTCCTCCTTACCCCCACCCCGAAGCTCCCCGGCACCGACGGACGCAAGATGTCAAAGAGCTACAACAACTTCATCCTGCTTTCGGACCCTGAGGCTGAAATCCGCAAGAAGCTGAAGCCCATGGTCACCGACCCGGCGCGGGTGCGGCGCACCGACCCGGGCAGCCCGGACAAATGCCCGGTCGGCGACCTGCACAAGGTGTTTTCCTCCGCGCAGACCCTCGCCGATGTTTACGCCGGCTGCACCACGGCCGGCATCGGCTGCATCGAGTGCAAAGGCTGGCTCGCCGACGCGGTCGTTCAGAAGCTTGCCCCTATGCGGGACAGACGCGCGTACTACGAGACTAAGCCTGAAGAGGTTACGGATATTCTCGAAGCAGGAAATGGCCGCGCCGCCGCCGCCGCCGAGCAGACCATGCAAACTGTGCGGCAGGCCATGGGCCTTTCCGCATTGCAGGAGCCGGCTTGACCGGGGGTCCCAAGGCCGGCAGGGAGCTAGTCCAGTCCGGCGAGCCGTCCGCCACGAGTCAAAGCGCTCACCCAGAAAAAAACGAGGATGTGGAGAGTACAAGTCTCGCCGCAGCTCCACCGGAAGCGACCACCCGGCCGGACTCGCCGCGCAAGCCACGCCAGAACGACGACAACCCGTTCCCCTATTCCGTTACGGTGGGCCGCGTGTACGACGGCCCGCTCGATCTGCTGCTGGACCTGATCCGCAAGCAGGACATCAGCATCTCCGACATCCCGATTGCGCGCATCACCGCGCAGTTTCTGGCTTACGTAGAACGGCTGAAGGAGACCGACGTCGACAACGCGGGCGAGTTCATCTACACCGCGTCGCTGCTGATCCACATCAAGAGCCGCATGCTGCTGCCGCGCACCACGCTTGCCGGTGAGGAGGCGGCTGACGAGGACCCGCGGCGCGAGCTTGTGGAGCGGCTGCTGGAGCACGAGCGATTCCGGAACGCGGCCCAGATGCTGCGGGAACGCCAGCACATCGAGGCCGCTGTGTGGACGCGTCCCCAGATGAGCGCGTTTCTCAAGCTGGAAGGCCAGGCAGGCGCGCCTGACGGGGAGATCGCGGCGGACACGACCGACCTGGTGCGCGCCTTCCGCGACATTCTTGAGCGGCTGCGCATTCGTCCCGTGCTCGACATGAGCGAGGACGCGGTAACGGTCGGGCAGATGATCGATTTCGTTCGGCGCCGCCTGCTGCTCGAAGACAAGCCGGTCGCGCTGTCTCGCCTCCTGGGGCACACCCGCTCAGAACGCGCGCTCATCTGCTGCTTCCTGGCCCTGCTCGAGATGGTGCGGCTGCAGGCCATCCTGCTGCGCCAGGACGCCAACTTCACGGA
>CAXTMW010000205.1:0-343 GCA_964245455.1 uncultured Acidobacteriaceae bacterium | reverse complement strand
CTTCGAATCACTCATGGATGAGCGTATGCGCGAGCTCAAGGACGACTGGCAGTAGCGCGCAAGTCCCTGAAGTCACATCCGCATCGCTTCTTCATGAAAAATTCATCGGCAAAGCTCGGAAAGCGGCTGCGCCGGGCCCGGAGCCCTTGGTAAGTTCGCTAAAGCGCAAGCGAGGTCCACCATGAGCCAGACGTCTGTCCCCCTTCCTTCCCGATCGAGCGGTACCGATGCTGAAAACCCCAACTCCCTGCTGAACAGCAAGATGGACAAGGGTCCCGGCAAAATCGGGATGCTGCTGTTCGCGCTCGCGCTGCTCGGCGGCTTCGGCTACGCCGCAGGGCAG
>CAXTMW010000204.1:2825-6105 GCA_964245455.1 uncultured Acidobacteriaceae bacterium | reverse complement strand
TAGCAGAGGAGCAGCACACACCATGGATATGTCGAAGATGGAAGCAATGCTGGCGCAGGCTCGGGAGATGAGCGAGGCCGCGGGCAATCAGCTGGCGAAGTTGACCGTGGAGGGCTCGGCGGGCGGCGGCGCGGTGCGCATCCGCATGAGCGGCAAGAAGGAAGTGCTGGGCGTTACGCTTGATCCCGCGGTTCTGGGCGCGCTCGGCAGCTCGCCCGACGACCTGCAGATGCTGGAAGACCTGCTGCGCGCCGCCATCAACGACGCCGGCCGCCGCGCCGACGAAGCAGCCGGCGGCAGCATGGCTGGGATGCTTGGCGGCCTTGGACTGCCCGAGGGCCTTTTGTAGCTGCCGCGGTTGCAGGGGCTGAGCTGAGCTTCTAGATCCAACAGGCACGCTTACCAGGTACGCACAATAAGCAGGAGAGGACCTATGCCGCTCGCATCCGCAGCTATGCTTTCCGTTACGCCGATGATCCCGACCGGTGGCCCTTTCCGGGATGCGCTCGCGTTCTTTATCGAGCAGATGGGCTTCTCCGTGGTGTGGGAAGGCGAGGGAGTAACAGGCATCCGCCGCGACGCGGTCAGTTTTACGCTGGTTGAGAACGGGAGCCGGGAGTGGGCCGAGAATGCGAGCTTCAGCATCGGCGTTGCGGATCTGGATGGCTTATTCACCGAGTACGCGGCAGTGCCGGCACGCGTCGGAGAACCCGCCATGATGCCCTGGGGACGTCGGGAGTTCCACATGATCCTCGCTTCCGGCGTGTGCTTCCAGTTTTACGAGCAGGCGGGCTAGCCGATGCCGCCGCGCTTTGCCGAACCCATGTCGCGCCTGATCGAAGAGCTGCGCAAGCTGCCCGGCGTGGGCGCGAAAAGCGCGCAGCGCTATGCGTTTCACATCCTGCGCTCGAGCCAGGAGGACGCAGCCGCGCTGGCCGATGCGGTACGTGCGCTGAAGCGCGAATTGCGGCTTTGCTCCATCTGCAACAACGTCACCGACGTGGACCCGTGCGTGTACTGCGACAGCCCAACGCGCAATGGCCGCCTGGTGTGCGTGGTCGAGGAGCCTACCAGCATCGACTCGGTCGAGCGCACGCGCGGGTACAACGGGGTGTATCACGTGCTGCATGGCACGTTGTCGCCTTTGCACGGCGTAGGCCCGGAGCACCTGCGCACCGCGAACCTGGTGGCGCGGGTAGCGCGCGGCGACGTGGACGAGGTGATCATCGCGACCTCACCGACGATTGAGGGAGAAGCCACGGCCGGCTACCTGGCCGAGCTGCTGCGGTCCGAACTGCTGAGGATCGGCCTGCGGCGCGAGGGCGGCGGGCACGCGCTGCGGGTCACCCGCATTGCAACCGGTGTGCCGGCCGGCAGCGACATCGAGTATGCCGACGAGGTCTCGATGGCTCGCTCGATGGAAGGCCGGCGAGATTTATAGGCCGGCCCCGCCCGGCGGGATCTGTCGCCGGCTCCGCGGCGGCGTCGCGCGAACGTCAGGACTGTGGTTCGCTGGCGGGAAACAGAATGCCGATGAGAGAGCTGACGGCGTCAGGAACCACCAGTCAGGAGCGCAAGCGGGCGAGCAGGTCCTGCGGGTGGACGGGCTTGGCGAGAATTTCGAACTCATGGCCCTGTACGCGGGCACGGTCCAGCAGGTCCGCGGTCGCGGCCTGGCCGGAGAAAAGCAGAATTTTGCAGGCGGGCAGCATGGTGCGAATCCTGATTGCGGCATCAATCCCGTTCAGATCAGTCATGATCACATCCGAGATCACCATGTCAGGCTGCAGGGTCTTCGCGGTTTCTACTGCTTTTTCGCCGCTGTACACGGCAGTCGCCTCGAAGCCGCTCTGATTGAGAATAATTGCCAGTGTGTCGGCGATGACTCGTTCGTCGTCGGCGACCAGAACTTTGGGCTTGTGCGAGTTCTCTTGCATGCGCTCCTTTTCATTTTCGAGACAGTTGGGTTTCGGTAGCAGGCGTCGCGCTCAGGCCATTTGAACAGGTGGGGAAGACTCCCTGTTTTGAGTGCGATTCCAGTGCAATGATACGCTTGCTTCGGACGCACTTGTCGTCCCCTCTTACGAAACTTCCATCCACCACTTCACCACCAAGTTCCATGGAGCGTTGGCGCGGCCGACTCCCGCGGAAACGCCGGAACCTTGCCCAAACGGAGCGCCCGAGTCATGGCCGAAGACGCAATCATCCGCGCGGAACAAATCGAGAAGTACTACGCCCAGCCGAGTGAGAACCGGATCCAGGTCATCGCGCCGACCGATCTGTCCATCGTTGCCGGCGAGATCGTAGCGCTGCTCGGGCCTTCGGGTTCCGGCAAATCGACGCTTCTGCGGATGCTTGCCGGACTTTCCAAACCGTCCGGCGGCGAGGTCTTCTGGCACGGCAAGCCGATCCGCACGCAGACCATCAATGTTTCGATCGTCTTTCAAAGTTTCGCACTGTTTCCCTGGCTGACTGTCTTTGAGAACGTGGAAGCTCCTTTGAAGGCGCGCGGCATGGCGCCGTCCGACCGCCGCGAACGCACCTCCGCGATCCTGGGAACTGTGGGGCTGGACGGCTTCCAGAGCGCGTACCCGAAGGAGCTCTCGGGCGGCATGCGGCAGCGGGTCGGCTTCGCACGCGCGCTCGTAGTGGAGCCGGAAGTGCTGTTTATGGACGAGCCTTTTTCCGCGCTCGATGTGCTGACGGCGGAAAACCTCCGCTCGGAGCTGCTGGAGCTATGGGCGAAGAAAACCATCCCGACCGAAGCTGTGTTTATCGTCACCCACAACATCGAGGAAGCGGTGCTGCTGGCCGACCGCATCATCGTGCTGGGGCGCAACCCGGGCCATGTGCGCACCGACTTTAAGGTGACGCTTGCACACCCGCGCGATCGCAAGAGCGGCCCATTTACGCAGTTGGTCGACTACATCTACAAAGTGCTGACCCGGCCGGACGTTACCCCGGAAGTACCGCGCCTGGAAGCCGGCAAACCGGTGCGCGCCCAGCGCCAGATGCACTACGAGATGCTGCCGCACGCACGCCCCGGCGGCATTGCCGGGCTGCTTGAGATGATTATCGACATGAGCGACGCGGCCGGCCGCGCCGACATTTACAAGCTCGCCGACGAGTTGGCCTTTGAGATCGACGACCTGCTGCCGATCGTCGATGCCGCGCAGCTCCTGCGCTTCCTCACGGTGGAGGAAGGCGATGTCGCCATTACGCCCGAAGGCCGCGCCTTTGCCGAGTCCGAGATCGTGGCCCAGAAAGACCTGTTCCGCAC
>CAXTMW010000204.1:0-2815 GCA_964245455.1 uncultured Acidobacteriaceae bacterium | reverse complement strand
CAACAAGAACGACCACACCGTCCCGGAGGAATTTTTCCTCGACATGCTCGATGAGCAGTTTTCCGACGAGGAAACGCGTCGGCAGCTGGAAACCGCGGTGAACTGGGGCCGTTATGCGGAGCTGTTTGATTTTGACGGCAGCCGCCGGCGGTTTATGTATTTGGAAAACGAAGAGGACGAGGAGGAAGAAGAAACCCGGGTCGGAGGCGTGGAGTGAGTGATCCGCAGGGGCACCGTCGGCCGCAGCTGCCGTTCTCGCGTGCGCTGCTGGTGGAGCGCACCTGGCCCGTGGTGCTCGACCTGGGCGTGGGCGCGGTCCTGATTGCTGCGTTCTACGGCGTTCTGCTGATTGGCCGCTACTGGGCCTCGGGTGCGGTCGCGGAGGTACCGATTTCGCTGTCGCCAAGGCGGCTGCCGGCCTATGGGTTCTACTCCTGCGTACGCATCTTTGCGGCCTACTTCATCTCGCTGTTCTTCGCGATCGGCTACGGCTACCTGGCGGCCTACAACAAGCGGATTGAAGCGCTGCTGATCGCGACGCTCGACATCCTGCAGTCCATCCCGGTGCTCTCGTTTCTGCCCGGTGTCATGCTGGCGCTGATCTCGCTCTTCCCTACCCGGCAGCTAGGCATTGAGATGGGCGCGATCATCGTCATCTTTACAGGTGAGGCGTGGAATATGGCGTTTTCGTTTTACGCCTCGCTCCGCTCCATTCCGCGTGAGCTGCAGGAGGCCTGCAAGATCAATCGCTTTTCGCCGATCCAGCGCGCCCTTCAGCTGGAGCTGCCGTTCGCCGCCATCGGCCTGGTCTGGAACTCGATGGTTTCGGTCGCGAATGGCTGGTTTCTGCTCATGATCTGCGAGATTTTTCCGGTCGGCACCCGCCACTTCCGCCTGCCCGGCCTGGGCTCGTACCTCCAAACCGCAGCGTCTGCCGGCGACAATCGTGCGATGGCCTACGGGTTGGGTACTGTCGTTCTCATCATCGTCGCGACCGACCAGCTGCTCTGGCGCCCGCTGATCGCCTGGTCTGACAAATTCAAGTTCGAAACTACCGAAAGCGCGGATCGCACGGAATCCCCGGTGCTCGATCTGCTGCGCCGCTCCAACGTCCTGGCCCGCATCGGCGCCTTTTCCATCGCGCCGCTTTCTGAGCGCATGTACTCTGCCTTGGCCCGCAACGAGCGCAAGCGCGTCAGCGCCATGGCTGACCCGGACAGCGGTCGCCGCTCGTACCTTGCGGCTGCCGTTCTCGGCGCGTTTCTGCTCCTGGTTGCCGGGACCGCTATCTGGAAGGCGTCCTTGCTGTTGCGCGGCATGCCGATTGCCGAGTACCGCCACCTGCTCGTCGGTGCCGGCGTTACCTTCCTCCGGGTCATTCTGGCGCTGGTCCTTGCCGCGGCGTGGACCATTCCGGCTGGGGTGGCGATCGGCTTTAGCCCGCGGCTGGCGCGCATCTTTCAGCCGTTCGCTCAGATTGCCGCGAGCTTTCCATCCTCCGCGCTGTTTCCTGTCATTCTTATCGCGCTGGTCCACGCAGGCTCAGGCCTGGGCATCGACGCCGTGCTGCTGATGATGCTGACCACGCAGTGGTACATCTTCTTCAACGTGATTGCGGGCGCCATGGCGATCCCGACCGACCTGAAGGAAGTGTCGACTCTTTTTCACTTCACGACCGCTCAGCGCTGGCGCACGCTGATCCTGCCCGGCATCTTCCCGTACCTCATCACCGGGCTCATCACTGCGTCGGGCGGCGCCTGGAACGCGTCCATCGTCAGCGAATACACGACGCTGCACGGCCACGACCTCCGCACCGTCGGGCTCGGTGCCGACATTACCCAGGCCAGCAATACCGGCGCCTTCCCGACGCTGTTGACCGCGACGATCATCATGGCGCTGATCGTAGTCACCATCAATCGCCTGCTGTGGCGGCCGCTCAACCGCCTCGCCGAGACCAAGTACCGCCTCGACTGAGTACATCGGTACCGGAACAGGCGTTACAGAACAGGCCGTAGCCTCGCCGCGCCATGCGCTACGATAGCGAGGCGCCATGCGAATCACTCGTTTCCAGCAGCTGGTTACCGGGCTCTTTCTGCTCGCGGCCGTTTTGATCGCCGCCAATGCGTGGCTCGCCTTCCGCGCCGAGGAAGTCCTTGCCTCGTCGGAACGCTGGGTCACCCACACCCTTGAAGTGCTGATCGACCTGGAGCATGTGCTCACCACCGCCGCCAACGCCGAGTCAGGTGTGCGCGGCTATGTGCTGGTCGGCGATCCGCGCTACCTGCAGGCCTTCACTCTCGCGCAGACAGACCTGCCAAGCCAGTTCAGGACGCTTCGGCAGCTCACCGTCGATAACCCGCCCCAAATGCGGCGAATCGGGGAAGCCGAGCAGCTTGCCGGGCGAAAAATGGCGCGCCTTGCCCTGGTCGTCCAACTAAAACAAGCCGGACAAGACGCGCGGCAGGCCACCATGATGAAGGAAGGCACCGGTCGCGAGCTGATGTCGCAGCTGAACGGCACGGTGCAGGATGCGAAAAACGAAGAGCGCCGCCTGCTCGCCCAGCGCTTTCGCGATTCGGCCCGTGCACGCACGCAAGCGAGGTTAACGGTCGCCCTGGCCAGCACGCTTGACCTGCTCTTTGTTGTTTTCTCGCTATGGTCGCTTGCTTATGAACGTCGCCTGCGCCAGCGCGCGGCGGAAACGACAGCTCGCCTGGAGAAGCTGCAGGCCGTGACCGAAGTCGCCTTTACCCAGCTCACCGTGGGAGAACTAACTGCGGAGCTGCTGGCGCGGCTGCGCGTTGCCGCGCAAACC